>JBKPHJ010000118.1:0-22707 GCA_046729835.1 Thermoproteota archaeon | reverse complement strand
AGGTGCTAAAGGATAGAAATGATATCAATAGAGAAACGTACTGGTTACTATATAAAAAGGCAAATGGTGGTCAGGTTCGAACGCTAGCACATCTACGAGAGTTAGTAAAACAGTCTAAATCAAAGTAAACAAGGTAGAAAGGGTCTTACACTGTAAGATTCTGCCTGTTAAGATTTGCAGTTCATTGTCAAGAATTGTGAAACAATTAATGCCATTCGTTTCACTAAAAAGGGATCTTCTCTGTTGGCCAATTTTCTTTCTTTTTTGTTGGGAAGCCCCTAACTGATTGATTCATTTATTTTTGGGACTCGGGATATATGAGGGAAATTTCGATTTCAAATCGATAATCGCGGATATATATTCATTAAATACTGTTGGGCATGTGCGTACGACGTAAAGAAACAGACGCCACGACATAATTCCTGTATGCTAATTATGTCGCCTCTGTTATCCCTTGATAAAACCCAATACGAAACCGGCGGCTAAGCTTCCCACGAGGGGTATCCCAAAAGCAGCAAGAGCAGATGAAATGCTTTGTTCAGTTCCTGGAATGTTGGTGTTGCTTACGTTACCTACCAAACCTGAACCGGCATCTTGTATTTTGGTCCAATCTACTGTTACGAATTGCTGATATCCAAGAGCAAAAAACGCGACAATCAATAGTCCTGCGATCACCAAGGCTATCTTGATCACCTTTTTGATCGCATAGCCCACAAGAAAACCAGCTATCCCTCCCACGGCTATAGGGGTCGCATTCGATGCGATAGAACCGAGATCCATGCTCATTTGCTTTGCTGTTTATTAGATTATTTGAATATCTTTATAGAGTCTGGTGGTTTATAACATAACCTTATCTCTATAGAATTGCTCTCATTATTATTCTGTCAACAACTGTTCTTGAACTATCAATCTTGCATTCAAGAAAGAATGCAAAATATCCCCCAATTAGTTTGTTTCATCAAAGTAAGATACCCGTGCCCAAATCAAAGCTTGAGGAGATATCATCAACGACGTGCCGAGTGTTTTTTCAGATTGAGTACTGTAAAAAATTTACAATGGGCTCCTAAAATATGAACGGCGTCGCCTGTTACCGTCAGCATCATAATATGGGCTAACATCGAGATATGAGCACTCGAACCTACTTTTGCGGAGAGACAGTACAACCTCAGACGGAATCGATTTTTTATGCCCCAAGACCAACACCCTGCAGGATCGATTTGTTACGAGTTCCACTTCATATCCCTCTCTAGCAAGGCTCAAGATAATCTGTGCCAATGCCTGCGCATCAGGTCGTACTTTCGATTTGTTCATATAGAAATTACGGTTAAGGATTCACAGACCGCTAAGAGATTATTCACTACTCATTATTCTGGACTCAGATTGCTAGATTTGATATAATTCGCCAATTCATCTGATGTATACATTGGCTGGGAGCACGCTAGCTCCTTGCAAACATATGCACGGGTAGATTGGTATGTTTCAGAGTCTGTTGATGATAATTTTCCACTGAAGAAAGGAAGTTTTTCAAGCTGATTTGAATTTATCCCCTCCTCAACAAATGCAAAGATACCATTGGGTATATAGGTTCTATTAACCACGTCTAACATTTTGCGGAATGTTCCCTGACCTCTTTCTCGTCCTTTCACCAATGTGAATTCGATAGGCTTCCTTAAGTACAAGTATAGCGCAATCAGCAATTGACCGAAACCAAAAGGATTATCCCTGGCGACTGAGGATACTGCTCCTAAAACGTCCTCTGATCTCTTCAAGTACTCGTCCCTATGAGAGAAATGATATAACCTCACGAGATCTAATACTGCCATGGAGTTGCCGCTTGGGATAGCAAGATCATAATAATTTTTTGTTCTGATTATCAGTTCCTCATGATCGTCTGATGTAAAAAAAAATCCGCTCTTTTGTTCTTTGTCCCAGAAATGGCTTAACATAAAATCTGTATGCGCAATGGCCCGATCCAGATAATGAGGGACAGGACATACTTCGAAAAGATCAACCAAGGAATTAACATAGAATGCATAATCATCAAGATAACCATTCAGTTTAGGCTGCCCATTCTTGAAAATTCTATAAAGTCTTCCGTCTGAAGATGACATTCGATTCTCTATAAAATCTGCTGCCTTTATTGCAGCTTTCAGATAGTCTAAGTCAGAGGAAACACGATAGGCCTTTAGGAGCGCAGAGATCATAAGTGAGTTCCAAGACGTAATTATTTTGTCGTCCTTACCTGGATGCTCGCGGTGCTTTCTTGCTTCAAACAATTTTGATTCCGAATCTCTCAGAATCTTGTCTATAACTTGTACGGGCTTGTTAAATTTGTTTACAAGAAATGTCTTGTTGTTCTGGCTACTAAGAATATTCCTACCTTCAAAATTCCCTCCATCTGTTACCCCGTAGTAGGAACAAAATATATCTGCGTTAGTCTGATTATTCAAAACTTCTAGAATTTCTTTCTTTGTCCATAAATAGAACTTGCCTTCTTCTCCCTCGGAATCAGCATCCTCTGCCGAGTAAAAGCATCCCTCAGGCGAAGTCATATCTCTAAGGATATAAGTGACGGTTTTTTTCATCACTTCAAGATGTTTTTCGTCCCTTGTCACTTGGTAGATTTCAGCAAAAAGCTGCGCAAGCAACGCATTGTCGTAAAGCATCTTCTCAAAGTGAGGAACAAGCCATTTTTGATCGGTTGAGTACCTAGCAAATCCTCCACCCAAATGGTCATGGATACCACCCTCTGCCATTTTATCAGCCGTGAAGATGACGAAATTCCTAAACTTGGATATCCTTGACAATTCATAGTACCGCAGCATAAACATTAAATTCGACGGATTCGGGAATTTGGGAGCTTGCCCAAAGCCGCCGTATGAAGAGTCACCGAGTTGCAACAGACTAACAGCTGCTTCGTCCAAAATGGAAGGATCAAGTCCTATGTTATGGAGACGACTGGCAGAAACGTCGCCAGCAGCACCTGAAAGTGCCTGCATAAATTCAGAGGTCGCAGAAAGTATCTCGTTCTTTTTATCCTTATACGTGTCAGCTAGTTGTTTAATAATAGACATGAAACCTGGCATCCCGTACCTCGAACTCTTAGGGAAGTAAGTCCCTATGTAGTACGGCTTTTGGTCAGGGGTTAAGAATACTGATAGGGGCCACCCTCCACTACCAGCTGCTAGCTGACATGCACGTTGGTAGACATCATCCAGGTCTGCTCTTTCCTCTCTGTCAACCTTAATATTTATGAAATTTTCGTTCATCTCTTTTGCTATTTCCTCATCTTCGAATGATTCATGTGCCATTACGTGACACCAGTGACATGAACTGTAGCCTATGCTCAAGAAAATTGGTTTATCTTCAGAACGAGCTTTTTCAAGAGCCTCTTCACCCCAAGGATACCAATTGACAGGGTTGTAGGCATGCTGCAGGAGGTAAGGACTTGTTTCATTTATCAGTCGATTAGTGTATCTTTTATTCCTATTGATATGCTTGTCGTCCATCGAATGAGAACGAAATGGTGGCGATAATATATAAATACTAACAATCTTAAACTTGTTGCTGGATAATATACTAAACAATATTAGCTGTATCCTCTTTCTTTGTCTGAATTGGATCTTGTAGTTTGGCCTTACAAAGAGATGATTTCTGACGCCGCCCCAGTATCATCATTATTAATTCACAATTTTAGGGGTAGGACGTCTATAAATCTGTACGACCAGCGAGCCTCTGAACCCTATGGACTGATCATTCTCCAATCTGGTAAAGAAAAAAAATATACAGCGAACCTCGCTCTATTAATTGCTGAGTCTACGGGATGGTCGCTATTCTCGCAAGATTTCTTCGCGCTATCAGATTCGCGCCTAAGTTTGGGTTGAAGGGTGGCGATTATTGGCTCTCCTCCAGCTAAGGAAGCAGCTGTTATGAGTCTATGTATCTCGTAACTTCTAATCCTTGGTGCCTTTCTAGAGGATTTTACCTGAATCAGCCATTTCTTTCTGCCCATTTTGGAATAATTTATCGCAAGTATATCGGCTGGTCCTCGGCTACCCTTAGATAAAGTTACTCGCCAACCTTTGATTCTTAGGTAAAGAGTAACAATGTACTCTGCTTCTCTACCGAAAGTGCCGATCGTATACAATATATTCAATTAATAAATAAAGATAATCAAAATCCCCAGCTATATTTGTTCTTGTTAAAATAGTTGGATATGAAGATGAAAATACCCGCTCATGGCTCACCATGCGTTGATTTTTTTGTTTATTACTTCGTAACTTAAGGACTTGTGATGACGGGCGGGTATGAATATATTTCATTATGACTTTGATATCTCAATGATCACAAAGAACACCGACCCTTACAAGATAAAGAAATGTGTATCCTGCAAAAATATAATTGTACTAAACACCAAGTATTTTACCATGTCGCTATCTCTTCAACACATGTGCCTGACATGTGCTGAAAGGGAAATCCCTAAGATGATCCAGAATCTGCAACAAGATCTTAGAAAAATAAGGGAGGAAATAAAAATTAGTTAAAGTCAACCTATGCAATATCTATTCAACTCGGATAAGGATTTGAAAGAAGAGAGATGTCTATATCGCCTAAATACTTCAATCCAGAACTGACAATTAATAGCGGACAAATGTTCCTATGGGAGAAGAGAGCTGAAGCGTGGTATGGGATTCACACTGATCATGTGTTGAAACTTTCGTTTAATACTGGACCTACCCGGAACGAAAATGACTCTATAATTTATGACTCATTTCCGTATAATCACAAATGGGAAAGAAAGCTGTTTAGATTGGATGATGATATGGCTCGTATACTTACAGCAATTTCATTTGATTCGGTTGTTCTTGATTCAATATTGAGATATCAAGGTCTTCGCGTCACGAGACAGGATCCTATTCAATGTATGTTTTCGTTCCTATGTGCTAGTAATACAAATATTCAAAGAATCCGCAAAACCCTTTTTAATTTATGCAAAAGATTTGGAAAAAAAATCATCTTTCATGGAGAGGAATTTTTCACATTTCCTGACGCAAGAGATCTAAGTAAAGCAAACATTTCTGAGATCGTTGGTTGCGGAACTGGGTATAGAGCAAAGTCTATCAAATTGCTCGCAGAAAAATTAGACCGGGACAGATATGACCCGCACGAACTTGTTCATATGAATTATGAAGATGCCAAACAGGCCCTACTTGAAGTTTACGGAATAGGAGATAAGACTGCGGACTGCATTCTACTATTTTCGCTCGAGAAATTAGAGGCATTTCCGATAGACACGTGGATTGCAAGAATGTTAACATACAAATACGAACTGCTGATGAGAGAGCATAAACTAAAACACTATAGGGGAATGACAAAAATTAACCGCCAGCAATATGAAATCATGTCTAATTGTATGAGGATGCACTTCGGGAAATATGCAGGTTATGCGCAGCAGTATCTATACTATTATAGTCGGCAGATTGCAGGAAGAAAATGGTAATAAATGCTGAACCGAAGCTATTGCTCTGCATTTCTGGTCAGAGAAGTGTCTAGTACACCTTTGAGACTTCAAGCTTTTTCAATTTGTTTATCTGTCTATTTATTTTCATCTCTCAACTTCGCTCAAGCCATTCCAGCGATGTTATGCAGCAAACTCGACTTCAATTGGAGTTTAAAAGATGCCTCAATCCTATTATACTGTAATTCATATACAACATGATCGGAGAATATACCCCCATGAACATAAAGAATGAATCTGCTTCAGACAAGTACGAAGGCTATACTAAAGAAGAGAACAAAGGGCGATATCTGTATGGAGATTATTCACCCTTCGAAGAAAGCAAGAACTTTATCCATCTATTCAAAGATTTCGTATCTACCTCGGCCAACATAATTGAAATTCATAGAAAGGTGGGGACGATACGAATCGTTTTGGAGAACGTTGATGTGTTTCAAGATGAGATTATTAGAAAGATCGAGAATCTACGAAGTTCGATTGATTCTTCTGTGAATGCCTTTCACAACAAATATCACGAACGGATTGTAGACTCTTCTGACGTCAAGAAAGATGCTGAATTTTCCTTCTTCCGCATGAGGGCTCCTCTAATGAATTCCATGAGAGAAACCGAAATGCAGTTTACAAAATACGCCAATGATTATAGAGAAGAGATTCAGTCCAGGATCCTTGACTCCTACAATAACGCCATAGTGTTGCTTCAGATCTGGCTTTCTAAAGATCAATACAACTTCCCCGATACTCTGCTTGAACGGCGAAATAAGATTTTAACAGCAAAGATCGACGAGGATCCGTATTCATACTCGATTAGTTCAGCAAATGAAGTCATTGTCAATACAGGAACCTCTAATTCTTCCGCACTTCAGGTTGATGATCTTGACAGTTTGCCAGCACCTTCAATTTCCTATCATTTTACTATCGACGCAAAGTTCTCAGATTTTTGGAGACATCGAAGAAAAATATCCGATCTTGGTATAGACGATCTCTTGATCCCTATTGGTTTCAAGAAATCTATATCAGAGAAACTAAGGAGATCACTTAGACTTGGATCAAATCCGGAAGAATCTCATGACTCCTCTGAAAGGGAACTTGAGTTCATTCATGCCGGAGGTCTCTACATAACATACATCAGAATGCAGATTGATAAGGCGTTAGCCGTTAGGCTGTCAGGAGACCCTTCAAGGAGCGACGAAAAGGTCATCGAACTAGAATACAATTTATTGGATCTAATTCCGGAAAATAATACCGATAGTAGTACCGCAATACAACATTATAAAACGTTAGTCGCAGAAGGTAGATTCCCACGAATTGACTACATTGATAAGGATGAAAAAAGGAAAATAGATCTTACTCAGAAAGAATTTCAAGAAGGAACTGACACTCTCAAATTAGTACTGATGGGAAAAATGTTGGCCGATAGAATGAAGGATCTATATAATACCACCCTGGTATCACCGCACACAAAACTTGACTCAATCAGAGTAGGGGATAAAGAAGCTATAATGGTATCGAACGATCAGAACAAATCACCTCTTTACTATGAAGACCTGGTGATATCATTTCTCCAACTAATCGCATCCGGATTCTCACCTTTGATTCAGCGAGTTTTGGACAAGAGCCCAGTCAAAGAAGAACTAATTCTTAGATTCGAAACCGATGATAAGGAAAGAAAAGAATACGTGTTGAGAAAAGAGGAGCTGAGCTCGCAGTTATCTACTGACGAAGGGAGAAGGATATTAGAGAGACTAAACCTTTAATCATTTAGACGTATCTTATACGGGATCATATGTTTCGGGGTGCGCTATGATTATGTTACAATTGAATAAACTCGGTAAGTGTGAACTCCATGTGGTGTGTGTGTCACTAACGAAGCAGCCAACCTAAAATCGTGCAAGGATAGGACTGAGTTAAGACTGTGCAAAAGAAGGAAAAGGTATCAAGAGTGTATAATTTCAAAATCCCAGCAATATTTAGAATTTACTTCTTGGTGTTCGTACCGTTCATGAAGGTGCGATATATCTTCAGTGCATCCGTTTCGCTTGTAGCGCCAACAATGGTAGCTGAACCACTGGTAAGAAGACTAATCCATACTCTACCCCCGTCGCCATTTGCTGAGGCTGTTATTCCCAAGTTTCCCCGAGCTGTCACATCATAGCCTAGGTTTTCAGCATTTCTTATTATCGTAGATAGGCTTACCGAAGAAAGGCCATATGGCGCCACTGTATAAGTCCTTTTGCCTCTGTCTCGTCCACATAGTTCCTCTACGAGGAGCTGATCTCCTGAGACTATCTTCATGTCCTGCAGAGATTTCGAAGTACTCGCAGCAGATCCACAGGATGGACATGCCTCGTGTTTAGACATTTGGACTTTTTCCATGGTCAGATCGCTCAGATCTATATATAGCAGCTTATCTTGCAATGATGGTTTTTGACCAGTAATTATTTTAACAGCTTCTGACACTTGTATTCCACCTACTAGGTAAAGTATTGATGGATGTACACCTTCTGTACTACATGTAGGCATGTCTTCCTCGGCTAATTGAGGGAACATACATCGCAGACAAGCAGATTGACCAGGGAGGATGGTACATACCGAACCAAGCATCCCCAATGCTCCCGCGTATATGAATGGCAATTTGTGTTCTAGACATGCATCATTCAACGCATACCTTGCATCTATGCTATCTAGCGCGTCGATAACAACATCTGCGCCTTCAACTATGCTTCCTGCATTGTATTTAGTAACTGATATCGGTCTCGCTTCAATCTCGACGGCGGGATTTATTTTCTTTAAACGCTCAGCCGCAACTTCCACCTTGACTTTACCTATATCGTCCTCACTATACAAATGCTGTCTGTGCAGATTAGAAATCTCGATAACATCCCTGTCTATAATTCTCAACTTGCCAACACCCATAGCACTAAGCAGAGTAGCTACAGGATTACCTATTCCACCAGCCCCAACCACACACACAGTAGCATTTTTGAGCTTTTCCATTCCAGTGAAACCAATTTCCTCAAGCATAATTTGCCTGGAATATCGCTGCACTTCATCACTGGAAAGATCCCTTCCACCATCGCCACTACCTTCACCACCTCCTGCTACTGCAGGCAAGATGTATATCGTGTCGTCCTTGCTCAATACCGTGGCCATACCATCGTTACTAAACCTTATGTTCTTTCCGTTAAGGTA
Source organism: Thermoproteota archaeon (assembly GCA_046729835.1). Lineage (GTDB taxonomy): Archaea > Thermoproteota > Nitrososphaeria > Nitrososphaerales > Nitrososphaeraceae > TH5896. Next base: position 14,000 of record JBKPHJ010000118.1, on the reverse strand, counting down.
TATATTGATAAGCGACCTCGGTTTACCAGAAAGATCAAATACTCTTCTCTTGAAATCGTCGCCCATGGCCTCTGAAACTTTTTGGAAGGCGTCGCCCAGACTTTCGGCTTCAATGGGTAATTTTCGCTCTCCGCCGCCTTTGTTCAGAACTGACGGAATTATAAACTCGACCTTAACCAACGTTATCATGTCAACTCCATTTCCCTGATCACCTAATCAACGCTGATACTAACTGCACATCTGGTTTTACAGCGTCTAACTTTGGAAGCACATCCACAATTGCTTCGGTGGCTTTAAGTCCATTGCCTGTGACATAACACACAATATTTTCATCCTTATCGATCTTGCCATCCTGTACAAGTTTCTTAAGTACAGCTACAGAGACTCCGCCTGCGGGTTCCGTAAAAATTCCTTCTGTCTTAGCAAGGGCCAAAATACCATCCACGATTTCTTCATCTGTGGCTTCCTCTGCTATACCATTATACTCAGCCAGCCGTTTCAGTACATATAATCCATCTCCAGGATCACCGATTGCCAGACTCTTTGCTATCGTCTCGGGCTTTTCTATTGGCCTGACTTCATTGCTGTTATTCTTAAAAGCGTCCACTATTGGTGCACAGCCGTGTGGTTGAGCTGCGATTATTTTCATTCTTGATACATCACCTATCAGGCCTAAATCTTCTAGTTCCTCAAATCCTTTACAGATAGCATTAAGCATAGCCCCACTACCTACGGGAATTATAAGCCTGTCCGGAACCTGCCAGCCTAACTGTTCTGCAACCTCGAATGCAAGGGTTTTTGAACCTTCTACGTAATATGGTCGCATATTGATGTTAACTACACCAATACCTTTGGAATCACCTATTATGGATGCAACTCTGTTAGCGTCATCGTAGGTTCCATCTACGGCGACAAATTCTGCGCCATATGACAATGCTTGAGAGATCTTTACTCCCTCAATATCAGAGGGTGCAAAAATAAAGCAAGATAGCTTAGCTTTAGCGGCATGTGCGGCGGTTGCAGAGGCGAGGTTGCCAGTAGATGCACAGCCCACTGCTCTTAACCGAATTTCTTTTGCCTTAGATACCGCAACCCCAGCAGGTCTATCCTTAAATGAATATGTGGGGTTGACAGAGTCATTCTTTATGAATATATTTTTCAATTCGCCTAGCTGTTCGCCTAGTCTATCTGCCTGCTGGAGTGGAGTGAACCCAGCACTCAAACTAACAATATTCGTTTTATTTGCAATTGGCAAGAGCTCAAAATATCGCCAATATGACTTGTCTAACCTCTTTGAGAATAGATCCCTCGTTAGACCAGAAGCAGTACCATATTCAACATCTAAAGGTCCAAAACATTCTTCACAGATATACCTAAAATCTGGCTCATACTCACTATGACATTCTCTACATCTAAGGCATCTTACGTTACCCATTAGAACCAAACTATATCGATAAGTGCTATAAATAAGGTTCGCTAACAACAAGTTTAGTGACACTAAAATTTTAAAGTGCCAAAAGTATTAGTCAGAATACTAATTTTGTTGTAATAATTATTTCTATCCAAGTGCAGGATAATATTTATCTAAAGTTTTGCAAACATTTCTATTTTTATTATCAAACAATTGAGATTAGATTTGACAAAAATCACGGTCCCGGAGGCTTTTTCTCCATGCTCCTAGACTTAAGTATAAATCGCTCTTCAAACAACAGCAAATGTCAAGTTCCCTAGATATTGGAAATGCAGGTTCGCACTAGATCAAGAAAATCAGCAATAGTTCACATCGGCCTAGACGACACCGATTCAACAGAAAGCAATTGTACCACTCACGCTGCCTATAAAATCGCAGACTATCTTGTGAACCATGAATCTGTTGAATTTATTGATTATCCATCTCTTGTCCGATTAAACCCCAACATTCCGTGGAAGACTAGAGGAAACGGAGCCATATGCCTGCGATTTAGAACGAAGAGCCAGGATGACATCTTTGAAAAAATAATAGAAATAATCCATAACGAGTCACTTGTAACCCCCGGAGCCAACCCAGGGTTGGTGCTTTATTGCGGAGATTCCATTCCTACCAATATTCAGGACTTTGCGAGTAAAGCATTATACGATGTGTTAAGCAGGAAGATGGCTGAAAGAATCATTAAGGAAGATCAATTGCGATATTTTATAGCTGGAAATGGTCAAGGATTAGTGGGATCACTGGCAGCCATAGGTACGCTACTCCAGGAAGATCACACATTTGAAGCCATCGCCTATAGAAAACATGAAAACTGTGGGACCAAAAGGAAATTAGATGTAGCACAAATAGTCCAATATGACACAGAGACCTTTCCCTACACCTTCAATAATTACGACAAGGTTCACAAAAGAATACTGATACTTCCTCACGGCGCAGATCCCGTCTTCTGTGGAATAAGAGGGGAGAGTGCAGAGATAGTAGCCACGGCATTAAGTAAATTACCGATTCATGAGAAACTTGAAGGATATATGGTGTTCAGGACAAATCAGGGAACCAACCTGCACCTCAAAAACGAGACAAGCTTCGCAGGCCTTAAATGCTACACAGCAGGTTTCAGTCACTGCAAAGTTGAGTCAAAGCCCATAGTGATCGAAGGAGGTCATGCGATATTCAAGGTCAGAGACCTCACCGGAACGGTTATTAACGCAGCTGTATACGAACCCACGGATTTGGCTAGTACCGCAGCGCGTCTGGATATTGGAGATACTATTAAAATTGGGTTCGGGGTCAGAAAGCCTACGTCTAGGCATCCTAAAATATTGAATGTAGAATATTTGCAAATTTTGGAGGTCAATGAGATATTTCAAGAAATAAACCCTATGTGTTTACCTTGCAAAAAACGAATGAAATCAGAGGGGACGAACAAAGGGTTTCGTTGTAGTAAATGTGGATTGCGGGATAGAAATGCAAAGAAAGATCTCTTTTTAAAGCCTCGAATAATAGACCCTGGTCTTTATCTTCCCACTCCGAGAGCACAGAGACATTTAACCAAACCCATTCATCGCTATGGAATGGAGAAGAGTCTGAGTAATAATCCAGCACCACGCATGTTTCGACCCTGGCTCTCGAGTTCCTAGCTATCGTTTGGATTCCACTCACCCTAACACAATTAACTGGAAAAAGGCGTGATCCTATTGTACTGTATCAACTGAATATCACTATTTAGTAGCGGGGGGTTGATTTGAACTTACGGCATGTACGTAAATACGTAACAAGTAACCGCTCTGCGGGTTATGAGCCCGCCGGGATAACCTAACCTCCTCTTTAGAGAATCTGGCTTCCCCACCCCGCTAAAAGTGCAACAGGGGCGAGATAATATATCTCTATTTGTCTCGTAAATGGTTGCGATTTGGTACGTCAATCTCTGTATGTCCAGAAGAATTAGTGCACTAACTAATATTTTTGAACCGTGTCGCGGGATATATCATGAGCGCATGTTAGAAAATCGGGTTTAAATGTGTATTTATGTGGATAGAAGCGTCTTCCCAGTTCAACTTTAGCGGTTGGGTCACTAGTGATATATCTGGGTCATTCCAGGAGTCAATTAGACCGGTGTGCACCCCACGGTAAAAGATATACCCAATCACAGATCTAGTTTATACATGTGGCGTTTTGCCATTTTTGACTCGTAAAGGCATAGAATGTACTAGTGGAATACGGCACGACCCCAAGGCCTTAATGCCACAAGAATCTGGCGACCTTTCAAAAAGTTGCCGGCACTTTGTTTATTTATTTTTTATAAAAATTCCGCACTACGGAAACTTTTGCGTGTTCTTTTTAGCGCAACTTCCTTCTTTTCTCTACCTCTACATCTCTCACAAACTAGTTTCTCGTTTATACTACGCCATGACGGGCTATAATGAACTTTTTTCTACGATGGCCCTAATATGCGAGCATACCATAAGGTTGGGCGCCGGAAACGAAAGATGTTTCGCACTCGATTAAAGAAACGTGATTTAGATTCGCCGCTTTCTTGAAGGAATACAATAAATTGAGATAACTTGAATTCCTAGAGAAACGATTGGAAACTGTAATGAAACCCGATCCTTGTTTCATCGAAGGAGATGCGGATACCGTAATCGATCGCCTATCACAAATCCCAGAGGAGCGGGGAAAATACAGGGGTATAATTACATCACCCCCCTATTATAAGCACAGACGATATGGTGATGACAATAGGGAAATTGGAAGGGAAGATTCTGAGCATGTATTCATCGAACGACTCGCAAGGCTATTTTCAAAATGCAGAAGCCTTCTACGAGATGATGGAAGTTTATGGATTGTAATAGGGGACAGCAGACGAAATCACGGCAAGCTCTTGATTCCTCATCGCTTAGCTGCAAGACTTCTCAAGGAGGGGTACACTCTGCGGGAGGACATTATATGGTACAAGAGGAATTACATCACTTCCGGCTCCAACATCAACTTTTCACAGGCGTATGAATATGTTCTGTTTCTTTCAAAGTGCGGGACCTGTTTTACGAATATGGATGGAATACGAACTAAAGGTAATGAGGCAAAGGAAGGGCGTAATTTGGAACCCCCTCATGGTATGTTACAATTTGGTCCTATACGTCCTGACAAGAAAAAGATTGCAAGCATAGCAAGAAAGATTGCAAAATGGAATCCCACCTTGACTGAGGATTTGCCAACTACAAGTGAAATAGCAGGAGCATATGGTTACGATCCTGAGAAGTTTTGTCCCACATGTTATCGAAAGTTTAAGCGTCATGCCACAAGGAATAGAATCGGAGAACATAAGCATTATCCCGTATTTGCCCCCTGCAATGCAAAGGGTAAAAACCCAGGCAATGTATGGGATATCGCGACGAGGGCACATCACGGTAACGAGCACTTTGCGATCTTTCCTGAAGAGCTCGTGGAGAGAATAGTCAAGTTTGCCACACAAAAGGGAGATTGGGTACTAGATCCGTTCTCTGGCAGGGGCACCACGGGCATTATTTGCAAGAGATTGGAAAGGAAGTTTACAGGAATAGATCTGTATGCCTTTAATGTTGCACTCTCGATGAAGAACATTCGTGACTCATCGTCTAATGATAGCGCCTCAAGTCCGTAATATGCCGATACATAGCAAAATTGCGTGTTATTTGCTTATCCACCTTTTGAAAAACAGTACTTAGTATCTTTTCTATCATAAATTTAATGGATTCGCCGATAACTCAGTCGTCTTCAACAAATTTGCCGAACTTTTATATTACCAAGTTTAGATAATCATCAAAATCTAAAACATGCGTGCTGCAGTATATTATTCGCCTAACAATATTTTATTAGAAGACAGGGATGATCTTCGTCCTCCGCATTCTGGTGGACGAAGAGAGGTTTTGATGAGGGTGAAAGCTTGTGCTGTATGCGGCTACGATGTAAATGTTTACCGAAATGGGCATACAAAGGTCACTACCCCAGTTGTCTTAGGACATGAGTTATGCGGGGAAATATCGGAAACTCCTAGAATTCCAGAGTTGCAAAAAGATCAAAATAGATATGTCAATACAGCTGAACTGACCGAAGGTAGCCGAGTCATAGTTTCCCCACTCGTTCCATGCTTACGCTGCATGTACTGCGTTAGAGAGCGCTATAATTTATGCATCAATCTTAGAGAAATTGGTTCGAATATTGATGGAGGTTTCGCCGAATATGTCGGAATCCCCAAGAATACGTTGAAAATTGGAGGTTTAGTCACACTGCCAGCAACTCTCACAGATGAAGAGTCGACGTTGGTTGAGCCTCTAGCTTGCTGTCTTAATGGTTTTAAGCACATTAGATCTTTAATTAATGATGCGTTTGAGGATCAAACCTTTGTAATACTCGGAGATGGTCCAATCGGCCTCATGCACTTACAATTAGCAAAGCGCCTGCTTGGCGCTAAGGTTATAGTGGTTGGACGAGTCGATCATAGAATGCAAATGGCGAGGAACTTCGGAGCTGACTTTGTAGTCGACAATAGTAATAATAATAATAATAACAATGACTCACCAACTTCAGCTATCAAAGACGTAATCGACTTAACAGACGGAAAGGGAGCTAATGTTACAATAATTGCCACATCCAATCCGGTTGCGGTCAAAGTAGCCGCTGGAGTTGCAGCAAAAAATTCTGTTGTAAATATCTTCGCGGGAATGCCGAGACACATAAATATCGGGTTCGATCCTAACTGGATTCATTATAATCAGATTTCACTGACAGGCAGTTTTAGTGCGACGCCGAAATTGATCCAGGAATCCATCATGCTTGTTGCTGAAAAGCGTAAGATAGACCTATCATCGATAATTACTCATCGGTGCAAGCTCGATGAGATTTACAAAGCCTTCCAAATTACAGAAGAGTTTTTGGGTTTACGGGCTGTAATAAATTCCTTTTAGCTTGCAGTAGTGTGACTCAAAGATGGTCGCAAAGTAAATACACAGAGTGTCTTTTCGTCTGGATAAAAATAGACTAGATATCTGGATAAAGTATTTCTCGAATTAGTAGGTTAGCAGTAGTGAAGTCAGTCGCGACTCGTAATTCCAAATTAGAAATCATGGACTGATTGAATTGATGAGGAGAAATTAGGACAGCTAGGTTACGGTTAAGTGTAAAGATATAAGACTGCTAAAACCGTTCAGGAAGATCGCAATTAACGAAAAATCAGTCATAGGGACTATGCTAGAGTTTAGAGTCGGTGGTGGAGAAGACCAGTTTAGTATTACCGACATGTATCGCAATAACTGGGTCATGGGGAATAGGAGCTATCGATGACAACCTAGGCGTAATGTTTGTGCCTGTCAATCTGAGACCTCGTTTTGCTATGCTGCAATAGAGATTTGATTCGCTCCACTCCGTTTATGTCCAGTATAAATTTAGCCGTCTGACTTGAAACAAGGCTTTTCCAGTCTTTGTCTAGTACCATACGTGTTCTTACCTCGGTAGCTGATAATTCTCTCCTCTTGTACATTCTTGTTGGGATCACCTTGATCCCTCTTTCTGAGAAAAGATACATGGTGAATGGATCATTCGTGTAGACACGATCGTACCTTGGCAACAAGATGTCCAACTGATATGTCCAGAGAAGATGAATATCTGTATCTGGAACAGGTATCAACATAACCCTATGTTCATCTATTTTTGGATCAGCGATAAGAGTCAATCGAATCATCTCTATGCGTTCGCCAGCAGTGAATGGGTTTCTAAATTCGTGACCCCTTTGGGAGCTACCGACTACGATAATCAGTTCGTCCACCCCCTGTATCGCCTGACTAACAGCAGACAAATGCCCCAGGTGGAAGGGCTGGAACCTACCTACAAGAATTCCCCTCGTTATATCCATAACTTATTACCCAGTAGACGCAGGTTCAATTTAAAGGACTATACCAATTCACGTGTCGAATAAACCGGTAGCGGACTGATTCCTACATGTAACAAGCTGACACCAACTATGGCATATAATCATGAATATCCAAAGTAATTAGAGACAAGATCCAGGAATCTTAGTGCCGGTATCCTAACAAGACGCCCCACAAATCTGGAAAACGTCAAATTACATTCTAACACTCGCCTTCTAACACTCGTCTGTCCAAATCTATTTTCAAAACAGCTCTAAAACCTATAACCCTATTACGCAACCTAAGATAGAGGTATATTTACTTCGCCAATGTCAATAAAAAGGAAGCGAATCCCGTAAAATGCGTTAGAAATACAAAAAAAGGAAGATATACATCCCTCGAGTGAAACGAGAATAGATTTAGAAGATTTCTAACAACCTATGTTACTATATAAACAGACAAAAAAATAGCAATGTTAGAACAATTTATTTTAATATGTCAACGATCTAAATATAACTATTGATTCGATTTAGGAATAGAGACAACTTTGCAGAGACGAGTGCAAGGCACAGAGGATTTTCAGCTGAGCCATGGTTTGATGATTTAAATAAATTATCAAATGAGGAACTCATGCGCATGTATAATGTGATTTCAACAGGATCATACGAATTCGCGAAGAATGCTTGGTATTTTCCAATAGGAGAGGACAAGAGGTGTCCAATTATGATTGCTAAAGGCTACAAACTGCCAGTTACTTCCGATGAAATGATCGATTTCCAGTATACAGCCATAGAGCTTGAGAAGGAATTTAGGGAATTCGTTGATGCTTGGGACTTCGGAATGATAACAAAACAGGATATAGAGAATGCTATCCTTGAATTATTTGAGCTTCGAAGCATAAAAATTATTCAAAAATAGAGTTGCAATTTGAATACGAAAATGTTCGGCGTTTGTAAGTTGATCTTTTTTCTATTGACAAGGCGACACGATGGTGAGTCAAAATAGAATAGTCTGTGGCCTAACCTCTCTCTCCATTTTATCCTCTCGTGTTAAGACCGATAATACCCCTATGATGACCAGAAATGCTTCCAATCATTGTGTGTGTAGAATGAGATGAGGAAACCCCAAAACAATTTACCCGATTCAAAACAAGAAATTCATGAAACGGAGGTTTCTCCCGGAGACTGGGTAGTCTTAACGACATACGAGGGAGACACATTTTACGGTACACTCATGCCTGGATACGAAACAATGGACAAGAAGCACGTAGTCATAAAACTGAAGAGTGGATATAATGTTGGCGTTAGAGCTTCCAGAATCAAATCTATTTCTAAAGCTATGGACGAAGGGAGTCAAGCTAGGAACATTACCGAATCATTAAAGATGAGAACTAGAACTGAGAGCAAGATCGCGGACCCACTTCCAAAGGTTGCACTAATCGGGACGGGCGGTACTATTGCCAGTAAGATAGACTATCGTACTGGAGGAGTAAGCGCCGCTTTGTCAACGTCCGAACTTTATACTGCTGTCCCTGAGCTAAAAAAATATGCATCGATAGATGCCGATTTCATGTTCAATGAATATAGCGAGAATCTCGAGCCTCATCATTGGACACAGATAGCAAACAAGATTGCTGAGAAAGTGAGAAGCGGAGTCTATCGGGGTATCGTGGTGTCTCACGGTACTGATACTATGCATTATACGGCTGCAGCACTCAGTTTTGCCCTACACAATCTCCCAATACCAGTAGTCTTGGTTGGTTCTCAGAGATCGTCAGATAGACCCTCTTCTGATGGGGCACTTAATTTGATAGGAGCCACCCTTTTTTCCTTAAAGTCGCCATTTTCAGGAGTTTTTGTAGCCATGCACGGTGGCACATCTGACGACGTTATTGCATGTCATTTGGGAACAAGGGTTAGAAAGAATCATACAAGTAGACGCGATGCATTCGAATCAATAGATAGATTGCCAATCGGGACAGTAAAAAATGATAATGTACAGATTCAGTCGCAAGACATCAACATGGAAATTCCTGAACGCGCTGGTACCAAGGGTTCAATGAATGCTGGCAAGTTCGAGATTAATTTCACAGTTCAGCCAACGTTTGATCCGAGAGTCACGCTCTTAAAGTACTATCCTGGACTGGACCCAAATCTCATTGCGTATTGTATAGAGAGCGGTTACAAAGCAATTGTCATAGAGGGAACTGGACTAGGACACATTGGTAGAAAATGCTTTCCTGAAATCACAAAGGCCATCAAGTCTGGAATAATGGTGTTCATGACTTCACAGTGTATATGGGGAAGGACAAATATGAGAGTCTATGACACTGGGAGAGATCTAATAAAGATGGGAGTTATGCCCCTTGCAGATATGATCCCAGAAACAGCCGTAGTAAAGGCAATGTGGGTAGTGGCCAATTCCCGGAACAATACCGAGGCAGCAAGAACGATGGAAAGGAATATAGCTAACGAAATATCTCTAATCTCGCCGATATCAAGACGAGCATTAGAGTATGATAAGGATAGCCAAGTGTGACAATCAAGCCCTCCGGATCTGAATCAAAGCATCCGTACTCATTAATGAAGCCGAATTTATCAGAGCCTACGGTTCGAGTAGGCCTAGAAATCCATCAGCAACTGGCATCGGAGAACAAACTCTTTTGTGATTGTAACAACAAAGCAGTTGAAGCCTCCACTTTAACTTTCTTACGTAAGTTGAGACCGGCCTACAGTGAACTAGGTGTATACGACCCTGCTGCTCTCTTCGAGGCCACAAAGATGAAATCCATCAAATATCACTGCCATCCCAGCACTAGCTGTCTAGTTGAGGCAGATGAGGAACCGCCTCATACCATTAATGAAAGCTCCCTTGAATCAGCCCTTGTATTTGCAATGGCTCTCCATTCTAAGATAGTCGATGAGATTCATGTTATGAGAAAAATAGTGATCGACGGATCGAATACGACAGGATTTCAACGAACGATGCTCATTGCTACAGGAGGCTTTCTAGAAATAGAAGGTAATGACAGGATAGGAGTACAAAGTGTCTGTCTAGAAGAAGATGCAGCACGACTTCTCTTAGACAACGATACCACTAGAGAGTATTTCCTTGATAGATTAGGTGTCCCTCTTGTTGAAATTGCTTTAGAACCCATAATTGGAACACCTCAACAGATAGCACAAGTTGCCCTAACGTTGGGGAGACTTCTTAGGGCAAGCAAGAGAGTACAAAGAGGGATTGGTAGTATAAGGCAAGACGTGAACATATCAATTGATGGAGGATCTGTGGTAGAAGTTAAGGGAATACAACAACTGGATCAACTGGTTAAGGTGATAGAATTTGAAACAATCAGACAGCATGGGTTGATACGGATTGCGGCGGAGGTAGTTAGAAGACGTAAGACAATGCAATTAGAGAACAATGACAACGATGTCGATGAATTCAAAGTTGAAGATGTAACTGATTTATTGAAACACTCGGCGTCCAGAACAGTAGCCGGAGCTCTTGAGAAGGAGGATACGCAGTTTATGGCTATAAAAGCTAAGGGTTTTCATGGGGTTCTGGGCTATGAGCCTTATGAAGGCGTAAGGCTTGGCAGGCAGCTAGCAGAGCTGGTAAGATTTTATGGAGTTGCCGGAGTGTTCCATTCCGATGAACTACCCAATTATGGAATAAATGAATCTGAAGTTACCGCGATCAAGAGAAAGCTGGACATCGCTGACAGCATTGATGCATTTGTTTTGATTGGTAGCAAAAGCGATAGAATCCAGTTCGCGGTTGATTCCATTATTCTGAGATTAAAACAGTCAGCCAAGGGTGTTCCACCTGAGACAAGAGCGGCAACATTGGACGGAAGAACTATTTTTATAAGACCTAGACCAGGGTCAAGTCGAATGTATCCTGAGACCGATGTCCTTCCTGTTCAAGTAGACGAATCTATGTTAAATCCTCTAAGGGAGTCAATACCCAAGTCGTTTGACAGTTACATCCAAGATATAATGCAAAGGTATCACCTCAACCAAAAATTGGCCATTCAGATCTTTGACTCTGATCGTCTTAGCTTGTTTGAAGATATTGTTAAAGGGACAAAGGTGCAGCCAACATTTGTTGCGTCCAAAATTACTGAGGATTTAACAAATCTAAAAAGGCAGGGTCTTCCCACAGATAGGTTATCCGATCAAATCATTAGGTCAGCTTTTCATTTGCTTGATGAGGGTTTTATCGTAAAAGAATCGATTCCCTTAATATTTGAAACCATGCTAAAAAAAGAGCTTGATGACATATCTGAGGCCATTCATTCGCTTGGTCTGGAGCGAGTCAGTGATGTCGAGCTAGATGCCTTATTAGATAAAATCGTAGTTGATAACATGTCCCTGATAAAGGAAAAGGGAAGTGATTCACTGGGAACGCTGATGGGCAGGAGCATGTCTGTTCTCAGGGGAAGAGCTGATGGAAAAAAGGTTAATTCCAAGCTGAGAAGTAAAATAGAGCAAAATCTGTCCTAACATAATTGAAATGATGAATCTGTTCTAGTAACTTGCCTTAGAATTGCATCATCATTGGTTGGATTTTTCCAACTTTGCCGGTCGTTCTTCATAAGTTAGAATCTAATCTTACTTGGGTGCAAAACAAAAACCGCTGAATGGACTCGGGTATTCTCCTTCATTGTAGGGGTATTATAATGAAGAAAACTTAGTGCGATATGCCTACTTGCCGATATCAATAGCGCCATTAGAGGAAGTTTTATCTTTTATATTTGACTGAGGTGTGGGGGGAACGCTTTCTTCGTTTACCTGGCCTAATTGTATCTATCTCATCCATACGAGGTTGAAAGGATAACTGATGGGGAGAGGCATAATATGAAATCTAAGTGACGACGACGATGCTCTGTTAAGAGATATAGGTCATAATGCTACCAATCCGAGCTGATAATACCATCTGTACTTTAGGAACTTCAAATAGAAAGGCCTGTCGACGGATTTGAATAAAAACGAAGGTCACATATAACCGTAACAGAATTTATATTGTTGCCTTGTGTTAGATTGCGTGAATCTGTATTAGCATGAATGGAACTTCTGAAACTACTACGCCTTCTATGCCAAACGTCCTAACTTCCGTAAACAATGAGGCAAATAAGAGGGCGAAAGAAGCTGTTTTTGTACTTTGCGAGAGCTGTTACTGGGCTGCGACGTTCATTGATAAGTCGAGATTGAATACTATAGAGAATGGTTGCATTTTGTGTAATGAATCACTTGTCTCGAGTTTTCCAATTCTCGATAATGAATCATTCACCTTTGATTATTCAGAACGAAGGGGTGTAGAGCTAAACTTCGGGGAGCGGAGAAACAAAAAGTAATTCACGTGCTGAACCTTAACAACTAAAACAGAAAGAGAACAGAAAAGCGTAGTTAGATCTTCTACTTGTCTAACATCTTTAGAGAATCTAACACCCAACCAAAATTCAGGATTCTTGACGCTTACCGCATGACCTGCAGAATTTAACCTTGGGACTAATCTCTGCCCCACAGGAATTGCAGTTCTTTTTAAGAGAGTTTTGAGTTTTATTTTTGAATGCTTCTGATTGCTGGGGCTCATTCGAAGCGTGAAGATAATTTGTGTGTATGTCTTTCTCCTTTTTCTCCAACCTATTTTTCAATTCCAGTATAAATTGAGCCTCTAAAAAGTTTGCTTTGGTAAGTTCTAGCAGGTATTCGCCTAGTTCGTAAAAAAAACTAGCCTCATCTAGCTTCCCGCCCTTGTAGAGCTGCGCATCATCAATGAAAGTTTCATACTTTTCCTGCACACCCTCTAATGCCTGTTTCAAACGCTCTCCTAGTTCGGCTAAATCGCCCTTAGAAGAACTTTCTGACATAATTATAGAGCTACTTTTCAGCATTAATATATCCTATGTAGGCCAACAAATTCTTAGGAGATAAGGGAAGTGTGCATCCGATCATATTGCAAGAAGCGAGCCTTGTGTAGTGAGATATACGGCTTCTATTTTTCTCAGGAATTCGATAAAACACATTAATATCGAATAGCCGGATTGGAGGACCAACCGGAACGATACGGAGGGGTTGTCTAGACTGGTTATGATACCTGCCTTACACGCAGGTGGTCATGGGTTCGAATCCCATCCCCTCCACATTAACCACGCTTAGAATCCCAAACACAAGGAGAACTCAAATGGAAACCGAAGTGCCCCACAAAAACATAAAAAATAATAGAAAGATTTGCAACACCCTTTCTAAAAATACCCTTTTTCTAAATTGTTCCGAGGCATTGCGTTCTCATTCGTATGTTTGAGTATCATTCATACATCCTACTGCTATGAGACTATGGTTTGCCGTCTCATTTGGATTTTTAGTAGATATTGACCCCTGCCCTTGATCAAATGCTAGATTATTACTTTTAGAAATAGTCATAATATAGCCTGAGTTCGTTACTTCTATGTTAGCATTCAACGCTCCGTTGGCAAAAAAAGTAGAGTTCTGTTACGGGCCTATTTCTTTCTGACCTGTAATCCCGCCCTTTTCTACAAAAAACGGTCCAGAATATGGTTGAAGTTATACACTATATTTTTGCGCGGAAAAAGTTATGGACTACTCCGTCAAATTTTTTTCATTATATGAATTCTGGCAGTAATATCA
>JBKPHJ010000117.1:0-7587 GCA_046729835.1 Thermoproteota archaeon | reverse complement strand
AATAAGAGGAGAAGGCTCTTATTTGAAAACTAAAAGGAATATCTATAACTATATTTCAGGCCCAGACGGCAATGGTAAACCTGCTTGGTAAGACATCTGGATAGCTATGACTATTAATTCATTAAATCATCATACTGTTACTGAATTGGTACAAGAATGGCGTGGGATAGTATACAAAATAGAATTTCAGTTCCATACTCCATTTGTTAAAGATGACCCGTTGTGGCTGCCTTTTGGGGATAAACGAGATCAAGTAGTCGAAACTCTTATTGCTTTAAGGAAACGATATCCAAATTTTGTAGTAAACGGCGAGAAACAATTATCATTGATGAAGGGTAATTGGGGTGGAAGAGGCACAACGCCAGTACAATGTCCTTCTTGGGCAATCTTATCTTTGGATCATATGGGACGTGTTAAGCAACCATGTTGCATTGGAAGCTTTGATACCAAAAATGGATTAAAGCCAATATGCGAACGTTGTGGACTTGGCTGCTATTCTGTACTAGTTGCAAATGGAATAAAGGGAAATAAATAGTCAGATGACAGAGTCATTTTTCTCTTTCCCTCTTATTTAGTTCTATCAACTTATCTAGTGCTTCAAAGAGCTTACCGAACTGGATTGTCCTTTGTTCTTGCTGCTCTGATAATATATCTACTAGTTTACCAATGTTATTTAATAAATCAGCCAGCATAGCAAGAATGAGATCTTGTTTATCAGATACAGATGGTGCTGCTTCTGCTATCGATAGCGCTATATCGTATCTAGAAAGTGCTGCAGCTATGGCTGATCTCGCTGTTGGTGTTGTTGCTGGAATTTTAGCCGTCTTTACTTGCTGTTGGTGCCCGCCAATATTAGACTCCTCATATCCAGACTTATTCGGACACTGATGTACTTGTCCTGTCTTTACGCCTGTATCCTTTATGTACTCTAAAGGGATCCATTTGTCCGGTGAAGGATGAGATGGCTTGGAATCATTATCGAAATAGATCCAGGCACCGCACTTATTGCGGCAAGGTCGCGGTTTATCGAACTGTGCCATATCTACTAATTTACCTCCGTATCTCTTAAAACAGTTGCCAAATGCTTATTTGTAGCTCTTCAAGCTGACTTTACCGGATCTATCGAAGCAACCTTCCCTAGACTTCTATTCATTTACTTTACTTATCTATTGACACCTTGTGTTCCTTTTATTATTACCCGAGTTTTATTATTTCATCCCATGTTCCAGTTATAGAAAGCATATAATATTTGCTGAGATTCCCATGCTCAAACTGTATTATGTCTCCAGCAGATATTTGAACTTGAAATAAGTTGTTTAGGAACTGCAGAAAACTAGGTCCTGCCACGATGCTCTTGGATGCCTTTTCAAGTGGTTTATTGTAGAATTTTTGGAAACCATTTTCCAGACCTGATTCACTAATTGCCTGTACTAGACGAGGGAGATCGATAAATATCGAATTCCTCTTGTATACTCTAAGTACAGCCATCAGCCGAAAAAACTCTACGATAGGCCGGTATATAAAATAAGTGTACTACAAGGATCAATACTGGTATTGCTTCCTTCCTTCATGATGTTGAGGAATGTCGGGTAACCCCTCGCAAGATATTACTGACGTGTCCCTAACACGGAAAATAAAATGATGTAGAATAGATATCGTTGAGCATCATGTGGTTGTAGCTCTATCTAATGGAACCAGAGAGATCCTTGCTCAACTTTAATGTTTGCCATCATTTTTGCTTTTAATTCTGGGGTTATTTCTTCCTACTCCTCTGTTTTGCAATTACTGATTTTCATTTATAATACTCGCGTAGAATGAGGAAGAGAAGAGCACGTAGTTATTTTCTAATCACCTTTCACTCCATAACTTTGCCTGTATAGACTGGCTTGTTAGCTCCCGAAGAGCACCAGATGCTATCCATTTACAGCTCTTTGAAGAAATGTTCTGAATACCTTTGCACTTTTAATGGTCTCTTTGTTTAGGATTAAACTCCTTTCTCCTATTTGTCCTAGAGCCCA
This sequence comes from Thermoproteota archaeon, assembly GCA_046729835.1. Taxonomy (GTDB): domain Archaea; phylum Thermoproteota; class Nitrososphaeria; order Nitrososphaerales; family Nitrososphaeraceae; genus TH5896. The sequence continues at coordinate 5,569 of JBKPHJ010000117.1, read as the reverse complement.
ATTTGCTGCTTTTCTGACAAAGTTTCTTTCGTCAATATATTGCAATATATAATGTGGAGGTAATAGAAGAGTAGATTTCCGCCTGTTGTTTGTACATCCTTCACTTGATGTGATTAACCATCACCAGCTGTACGATTCCATACAAAACCATATGATTTTACAGCATAAATGAAATTTTGAAAGTATCATCCTATGTATCGACTATTATAATAGTTTGTACTTACTTCCTTATTTTGATCAAGTAATGCTAGGTTGTTTAGGATCATTACATAATCAGGGTGATTCTGTCCCTTTACTCCAGCTGCGTTATCTAATGCTCCTGATGGTCTGTTCAAAAGAATTATAATCTCAAGTACCTCGGATTAACAGGGGGGTATTTCATACCAAGGATATTGAAGTAAAGTTCACGTACGGCCTGCATTGGTACACTCTCCATCCCAAGAAGCATTATAGCTATCATCTCCATTCTCTAAACATTCTCTAGCTCTATCACTGTCATATTTTCCAGCAAATCCAGCATCATATCCATCTACCCAACAATCATCTGAATCTCCAGTACCATCTTCAGGCATATCTAATCTGGGACCTCCTGCGTATACGTTAGCTGTTATCGCTAAGACAAGCATAGGAATGATTGCCAAAAGTCATTGTTCTATCACACACTTTGAATCAGGTGGACAGTTTATTATTGTAGTAGTTTGTTCGTTGTTTTGGCTCTGGCTCTGGCTTTGACTTTGATCTTGACTTTGACTTTGGCTCTGTGCTTGGCTATCATCATTATCAGAACAAGCATCAAACCCGTTATTGTATCCATCCATAACCCTGTCGGTATGGAAAGATGGACCTTTTTCTGGTTGGTTGATGTATCTATCGTCAGAGTTAGAAATTCCTGCATCATCACAACCATGGTCATACCCAGAATCATACGCATCACTTGAGGCGTAACTAGTAGAACCGGTAGTGACGGCTAAAATCATAGATATGAAAAATATGATACCAACCTACAGAAGAGCAAGTCACAGCCTGTTATGATCCAATTTACGGTAGCGGCGCCGGAGACCAAGATACAGCTGACGAAGGCGGCGGAGATACTGAAGGCGGCGGAGATACTGAAGGTACAGCTGACGGTGGATAAGGAATAGAATTGCGTAGTTAAAAAAGAACAAAAAGTCAGACTAAAGAGACAGCAAGATGATCAAATACCAATAGCCTGGCTGCTGCAGAGGCTAGCTAGAGCAGTTTTCACATGAAGAAAAAATGACCAGCTGCAACAGAATCAAGAGCATAAAAACACAATTATCTATGTTGGAAGAAGAATCTTCAATTCATATCTAGAGAGAAAAGGGGAAGAGCGATTCAAAAAAGAAGTGTTAGATTGCTTTGCAGGTAATAAAATAGGTGAGAATCGGTTGAGATATCAATTTGAAAGACTGGTAGATGAAGCAGAAAAAGCAGGTGAAAAGTTTGATTATGTCGATAACTGGAACCTTTGTATAAACAAGCAGGGAAGAGAAGTATCTATGCAGAAGTAAGGAGGGTGAGCTGATCTATGCATTAGTTTCTCCTATATTCTCGTATCGTATATTTGAGTGATTTCCTGTATATTCCAGTCAAAGGATGGTATTCATTTACATCTCCTATCTGGCACATTCCATTCTTTTCTAATACCCTAATCGAGTGTTTATTTTCAGAAAATACATAAGCATAGATTTCTTGAAGGCCTAATACTGAAAATGCATAGGAAATGATGAGCTGTACACTTTTGGTAGCTATTCCTTTACTCCAGTATTCTTCACCAATCCAGTATCCCAGACCCGCCTTTTTATTAACTCGATCAATGCTTTTGAGGCTTATAACTCCTACAAACTCCAGAGAATCATTAGCTGACGACTTCCTGTATTCTATTGCAAAGTGTATTGCTTTAAAGGAGCTAAAATCGCTAAGGGAAGACTTGATAAAGTCTAGCGCATTTCTCATCGTATACGGAAAGGGTACCTCATACAGATTTTTTGCAATATTATAATTCATAAAATTAGTTATATGCTCTGCATCGTTTACAGAAAGTTCTCTTAAGTTAATAAATGCGCTACTCAATCTAGGAAAGTTTCTATATGGCATATTTTCACAATTGTTGATTCTATTTATGATTAGTGAAGGGTCTTATCTTTTTTAAGTTCTATGATCTTTTCAATGATTTTGAGTATTCCTGCTGTAACTTATATCCATGACAGAAGAATATCTTTCCAATTTAACATATGAAGAAGGAATAAGAGAACTTGATCCTCCTTTCGTACTAACTAGACCTAATAGTATTCGCATCAATATCCTAAATTCAAATGACCCGTCTAATCCAAAAGTATGTGCAAGGGTAACGACTACGCTTGTCAACCCACTTGACTTAACCTTCACAAAGTAGTGATTATTTACGGTGTTATTGCCAAGATATCCGTGATGCTTGTCAGAATACTTTCGCATTAAGAACCACATGGGAACTGGTACGCAAAAGGTATAAGATTTTAATCATAGAAAATATAGAGCCCGTTTGTTTCCAAGTACCTTCTAGACACTCTAAGAAATTAAATCTTAGAATATCAATTCTATACTAGAGTGTCATTTGTTATTCCAATTGTAGGTAAAGAGCAACTTACTCGTGCTGAAGCTCCTCTAGTGATGGTGTTGTAGGAATGTATGATTCATGCGTTGTTATTGCTACAGAATGCGGTCCTTCAAGGCTAATAGTTCCATTGGCAATATACCTTAAGATTACATCAGTGACAGGATCTCCGAAGCCAAATTGGGCTAAAGCTGCTTCCTGTTATTACAAATGCAATGTAAACTAGAATCCCAAAAAGAGGGGTCCACTCCAAAAAATTCAAATGTCTTAAAGCTGGATGCTCAGTAGGAGAGCAAGATTTAACAGCAAGCTTCTAAATATACAACTATTCAATGTCAAATGAATTCGATAATTCAGATGTAATAATTATTGGAGGAGGGCTTGCAGGCCTTACCACCGCTGCGCTACTTGCACGTTCTCGAAAAACAGTAACGCTATTTGAACGATCATCTAAAGAAATAGGAGGCCGTGCAAGGAGTACAGAAGTAGATGGTTTTTACTTTAATCAAGGACCGCACGCTCTATTTCTTACTGATGCAACCGACTCAATTTTAAAAGAGATTGGCATCACTTTTACTGGAGGCATTGCTGCAGGGAAAGGTAAATCTTATTTAATAAGTGGTGGCAAGAAACGTGAAATTTCGGGTGATTATGGTAGTTGGCTATCATCTGGGAAGGGTGATGGCACTTTAGTGGAAACAGGTGGAAGTCAGTTCTTTAAATCACCTACCGAAATGGATTTCTCACATTTAGAAGGAGTTACTGTGCAGGAATGGTTAGACAAGAATATTCACGATACAAATGAAGCTGAAATAATTAAGGCAATTTTGAGACTTAATACTTATGGAAACGATCCAGAGATTCAGAGCATAGGATCGGCGCTTCGCCAAATCTATGTGAATAGTCGAGCGGGGCCCATGTATGTAGATGGAGGCTGGCAGACACTCGTAGACGGACTTCTAACGGTAGCCAAAAACGCAAATGCAAGAATTGTCATGGACAAAAAGGCAATAAGCGTGAAAAGTACTGATTCTTCTGGATATCAAGTTCTGTTGTCTGACAAAACCCAGGTATCAGCAAAGATAGTTGTAATAGCGGCGGGTCCAATGGACGCCTTTAGCCTCTTCGATGAAAGAGAGAGACCAGAGGTACTGTCCAACGCAGCAAAAGCAGCTAAACCCGTACGCCTTGTCTGTCTGGATGTTGCTCTTAGCAGTCTTCCAGACAAAGATGCATTGTTTGCTTTGGGGGTAGACCGTCCACTATATTTTTCGGTTCATTCCTCATATGCAAAGCTTGCTCCTGAGGGTGGGGCACTAATCCACGTCGCAAAATATCTTGGCGCTTCAATTGCACCTAAACCCAGAGAGGATCAGCCGGAGTTAGAGGAGCTACTTGATTTGATGCAGCGAGGATGGAGACAGGTGCTTGTTAAGAATAGACCACTACCCAGCATGGTGGTGTCTAATGCTATTGTTGGTGCTGCAACAGGCGGATTAGCTGGAAGACCTGATACAAGGATTGCAGACAATTTGTACATAGTAGGAGACTGGGTAGGCAAGGAGGGTTTGTTGTCTAATGCATCAGTTGCAAGCGCAAAGCACGCTGCCCAGCTAATTTTGAATGAGTGAAAAACTATTTTTATCTTAATGAGGAGCAAGGAAAGTACTTGCTTCTCCTTACACTCCCCGGAGTTGAATTTTGTCGCACCGTTTTCCCGTTCATCATCTAATAGTTTTTCAATTGTACTCACAAGCTTTTCAACACAAGGCTCTAATCCGTTTCTAATCTTTTTACTCTGGATATTCGCACGCACATCTCAAACAGAAGTTTATAATGTATTCCATCCAATATGTTGTCTACCACTTCTTCCGCGGAATTTTTTGACCTTTACTGAAATAGATTGTACGATAATACTAGAACTCTGTTAGTGTCCGACCTTCATTTTTTCTTCGGATATATCCATTCCGTTAATCTTTTTGAATTGTTCATACATTGTGGGAGTCTGTCTAGGATTTTCTCCTTTGATAAATGGGTTACGTCTAATCAAACTCCACCATGCTCCGTGCCTCTCCCATTAACTATTTCATTGTAGATTGCTCGCGCCACTATATCCCTTGGACCTAGTTCCATTCTTTTTGGATAGTAATTTTTCATGAACCTTTCACCTTTTGAATTTAGTAGTATGCCTCCTTCACCCCGAATAGCTTCAGTAGCTAGTGTACCCAATGCTGTTTCTGGCCAAACCATTCCGGTAGGATGAAACTGCACCATCTCCATATCTACCAAGTCTGCGCCTGCTTCGTATGCTAAGGCAATACCTTCTCCATAATTTTCGGAAATTCTAGAGCTGCTAACTGAGTAGACCCGTGTACATCCACCGGTAGCAAGTATTAGAGACTTACATTCGAATACCATAATTTCTTTAGTTTCGATCCTTATGCCAAGTGCTCCTTTAGCTTCACCCTGTCCTACATTTTCTTCTTCATCTGGTCCTTTTCCATTTAAGTCATCTGCTTTTAATATCTTTATAATGTAAAGGTTATCTATAATCTCGATCCTCCGCTGGAGAACTTGCTCCATTAGGACCCGAATGATTTCTTGACCAGTCCAATCCTCGTAAAATACCGTCCTTCTATTCGTATGGGCACCGAAGAATCGTTGTGTTAACCTGCCGTCTTCCTCTCTATGAAACCGAGCCCCCCCAACTTACTAATTCATTAACAGCATCTGGTGCATTTTTACAGAGTACCTCAACTCTTTCGTAGTCAGCAAGAAGCTCTCCTTCTCTGAGAGTATCGGCTGCATGGACCATCCAACTATCCTCAGGATCCATTGTGCCAAGAGCTCCATTGATGCCACCTCTGGCTAATACTGTATGGGGATCTTTACTCTTGCTTTTGCTTACTATAATAACGTGTGCACCACAATCTTTAGCTTCTATAGCGGCTCTAA
>JBKPHJ010000116.1:0-8087 GCA_046729835.1 Thermoproteota archaeon | reverse complement strand
TGAGCTACTATCCCATATTCTTTGCAGAGACTTGATACTGACTATATCGACCTTTATCAGCCAGGACGTCTGGATCCGCAATTCCCGATTGAGGATACAGTCGGTGCAATTGCAGATTTGATCAAAGAGGGAAGGGTTCGCTACCTTGGATTATCTGAGGCTACATCTGACCAGATCAGGAGAGCTCATGACACTCATCCAGTATCAGCAGTTCAGATTGAATATTCACTTGCCAGCAGAGTAGTTGAATCCAAAATATTACCAACTACTCGTGAGCTTGGAATAAGTCTGGTGGCTTATGGTGCGTTATCTCGTGGACTGCTTTCCGGTCAACCAACTACTACTACGTTTCAACCAGGCGACTTTAGAAATTATCTTCCACGGTTTTCACCTGAAAATAGAGAACGGAACGGTCAGATAGTTAATGAGTTAAAGATATTTGCTGAGAGCAAAAGTGTCACTGCAGCTCAACTTGCATTGGCTTGGGTCTTGCATCAGGGGGAAGATGTCATAACTCTAATTGGAACATCAAAGAGATCAAGACTGCTTGAAAATCTAAAATGTCAGAATATTAAACTTAATGCTGATGACCTAGAACATCTTGACCGAACTTTTCACGAAGGTGCTATGGCCGGAGATCGTTATCCCGAGTTTATCACAGATATTGTTAGATAGCCTGCCATGTAATTTATGTGTTCAAAGTTAGTATGTACACTAAATTAAATCTAAGTATCTGTAAACGTTACTGTTGAAGCAGATGATAAGTTTAGGTGGGAGGATTCTTGATTGTACTATGCACTTTCGTACTGGTTATGACTCTTTTTGGTGTGGCATCCCGTTACTCTATATAATATCAATCATATGTTATAAGGGGTAATTGACCTATATGCTGCATATTATCAAATACGATTCCATGAAGTACATATGATCACATATTAAAAAAGCCTAAAACTGAAACCTTACGTATGGCGAGGTTGGATATAATAGAAGATGGCATCATCAAAAAAATACCTAACATTGTGACGAGTAAGTATAAAGGGATCTTTTATTTAGAAAGTGGAAAAGTAGATTTGATCGATGGTACTCAGATCCTCCATATAGTGAGGAGACTGCTAAGAAGATGTACGGTACTAAACTCCCTTCATGAACTCGGCTTTTAACAAAGGGAGCAAGGGTTGTAAAGCTAGGAGGCCTGATGTTTTTACTCTTGGGAAATGTGCATATGCAATGGCACCCAAAGGAGGTCATGCAAATAGGCAGGATAATACTAAGTATCATATCCAATCAAGAATCAAGGGTACTTTATTGTTATATTAATCGATGTTGCTGATGGTAGTTCGGTGCATCAGAATACACCATATCATCACATTCAAACACTTACTGCGTTTCTATAGAAGTAAATGAACCATTTCTTCTATTTAGCTAACCAAATCAAGATAATTTATGCGCAAAAATTCAGAACATAAATTTTGGAAGGATAGGTCATTGCATTCCAGATCGAATTTAGTCTTAATAATTGGGTATGGTTCTAACATACTAAGAAAATAGGAAGTGGTCAATATCTTAAATATGCAGATCGATGATATCATACTACATAATAACTTCAGGAGATACTACGGAATTGGATGACTTAGTTATCATTCGACGAACGTGGAATGACGCTGGTAGAACAGCAGCAATTCCTCTTTCACAGATGGAAGGCCTACTTTGGGATAGACGATCTGGTGGAACAAGATCGTTAGCCCCTCAGGCGTTTATCCATGGGTATGTGCCCTGCGATGAGACTGTAGGGAACATAGCCCACTCAGGTATTCATGGAGAGTGTCCACATCAGGGTTCATCCGTAATAAAATATGATATGCTAAGTAATGCCGTCTATATTAGTAATATGTAAACTAAAGTTTGCTACAGATATTACGTATCGAGAGAGAAGAAGAAAATGGATTTAATGCGGTCATTCTTTCTGATTTCGCTTGCTTAATCAGGATGAACATCGGTTAGGTTTGGTAGGAGCAGGTGGAGGCGAATTTACCAAGTCCCTGCTGGAAAAGCGATTTTTATACCAGTAATGAGTGTTGTAGTCACTGATAAGGAGGTGCCAAATGCCTCGATAGAGGACTTGAATAGTTTGGCTAAGAAGGATCAAGATAGTGTCACAAGTTTGGCGCTTAGTATAGGAGATAAAGACTATACTTTCGAGGATCTAAAGAAATATAGAGTTCATACTAAAGATTTTGAAGTAGCTTTTCCTGAAAACGGAATCTTCGGAGCAACTTCAGGAGGATATCAACCTGTCTAATATTCTCTGAGTAAAATAGTAAACATTTGGAGTTAGAGTTGGCTAGTGAAGGCCGCAGCCAAACAGAAATATCTAGGATATTACACGTAAGCGTTGCCACTATTAACACAGATATTCAGTATCTAAGACAAGAAGCAAAAGAAAGAGATGTCAGTATATTTTTAATTAGCTTTATACAATAAAACTTCTGTCATGGTATTAGATCAGGAACAGTCGACTAATATTGAAGATACGCTGGCTGAACTATTAAGATTTCCTTTAATGGAGGCAGTCTTTGGAAGGCGATCTAGGAGATTTTGTTTGGGTTCAGAGATCCCCGATGGTGTGCTCGCTTTTAAGTCTAAGCATAAAGCCATTAAGCGAACTAGAACAGCTGCTTTTGCTATCTACTATGGGTGGAGTTACCGGCTGGCATTTTGCCATCATGCGTCACAAGAAATATGCCCCATACCTATCTAACTACTGTAACAGTCCGTCTGGTCGCACTTTTCCCTCCGCTGCAGGATTCACCACTTCAGAGATCTTTTACACTGATGATAACGGTACGTATTTCTTTCCCACAAGAGATTTTCATCCCCCTCAAGGTATAATGGATGGGAAAGTCGACCTACAACAATTCCTAGCAGCTCATAAGCAAAGGATTCAAAAGCTCTCTAACAAGAGATTATATACTCCAAAAGAGGAACCATATATGGAAGGACATAACACCTGGATAGCCAATCATGAAGGATCTACTCTGGTTATTCCAATTGGGGATCTAGCTCAACACACTCTTTCAGCTATTCTTTACTATACTGTGAACCACTTTCCTATTTTTGATGATATAGCCGTCTTGTTACGTAGGCATGTTGTTACTTCAAGCAATGGGCCTCGAAGGATGGTTGTATCATGGTATAGATAGACATACAGTATTAGGGGCTACTGGAGATCCCAACGTGCCAGGATTAGGATTTAGATATGATACAGATGATCGCTGGGCAATACCCAATCCTACGGGACTACCAGGAGTTCTTGAAGCATTTTGTCCTCCACATTACAAGAATATGAGAGAAGCAATTGAAGCTCTTATAAAAAGAAAGTTTGGTGAAGGTGGCGTCTATAACATAGAAACACCTGGACCATGGAAGGATAGTGCAAAGGTAAGAGGCATCGTTAACCCTATCACTGAAGAGGTTAAAGAGTGTGCAGCATTGCAGGCACAGTATATTTATGATACTTATGGGAAATTTCCAGCCACCATTCCCAGTGTCTTTCTGCGAACATATTTGCAGGCCCAACACATAGACCTCGATTTTTATGACCATTATTTCAAGGCTGGTGCATACCTACCGACACATAAAAATCACATGATAAACTGGCATAGCGGATAAGATTGTCCTTGCAGTTCTAGCATGAAGGTACGCTTGACATGGAAGCAACTTCACATGATAACTTGTCTGATGCGTTTAGGCTATCTTTGATGTTCTGGCATTAGAAAATATGAAGATGAAGCAGAAGATAGTTGTGTCAGGGTACGTCGACTAACTTTGCGCAGTATGCATGCGCTGTTACACTTATTGTAAAAGGACCTCCTCTAGTTTAGTGAAAGTTAAGACTGCATAAGTGTATAATGCTTGCATTGCATTGCATCAAAGACATAACGTCTTTAAAGACTGGAATGCATTAAGCCTGCGACATGATATGACCAAGCTTATCGTCTTCTACGTACTAGTAACGATATTATTAACTGCGGCTGTAATCCAGCAGCAGAGTCTTGCCAGTCCGCTACAACCCAAACCAAAACCAGGAACATTGTTGATTATAATATTCGAAATGGAACTTCTAAGACCTTTAAGGTGGACAGTACTACTATTCTGCCCGTAACCGGAGGATATCTTATTGTTGATCCGACCGTAGTACCGAGACAACCGTTACCTGCACAGACGATTTCTAATAAGGTGGTAAATCAGATTAACACCGCTATAGCGATAGCCATAACGATTATACAACCACCACCTCTACCGCCACCACCGCCACCACCGCCACCCAACGACACGCTACCAGCACCCCCTCCACCGCCACCACCGCCACCCAACGACACGCTATCACAACCACCCCCTCCACCTCCGCCATGTCCAGAAGGAGAAACAGAATGTCCTATACCACCACATGTGGTATGTCCAGAAGGAGAAATACCGGAAGGAAATGAATGTGTGCCAAGAACACAGCCAGAGTCGACACCAGAACCAATAGGACCACAACCAGAACCAGAGCCAGAGCCAGAGCCACAACCTGAGCCGCAACCTGAACCGCAACCTGAACCTGAGCCAGAGCCAGAGCCAGACGAGCCAGATGGAGATGGAGACGAAAATAACGCTGACTGAACGTTGGATGATACGGTTGAATGATGCCCTTAAATAGAGAACGATTTAATGCCGGTCTAGACTTCCTGAAAAACAATGCAATCTAATGATGGATGCACTGATCCAAAAGCCACTTTTTTCGTGCTGCATCACTAGCGAGTGATCTTTCGATAGTAACAGACTGACTGAAAGTCCTTATCTGCATATCTGATTACCAGAACTACCGCTACATAATCATGGGTCTACACAAACATCAACTCCATAGATCCAACTACGAGATTGTCAACGATATCTTGCAAACTGTCGCTTCAAAGTATGATTGCATGTCTCTGCAAATCTCTTATAGTGCAGGTCTGATCTACTGTCAAGTGAAACAGTATGTAGGTCTCCTGATCGATAGAGGATTGATCCTGATTTCGTCAGAGTCAGAGGATTTCAAACGCTATGAAATCAGTGATTTAGGTAGACGTTACCTACAGGTATTCGCTGAAATAGAGGACGATCAATTAGGATTCATTCATAAATTTATCCCTTCAGAAAGTATGAAAGATAACAAATCGTTAACCTTGCTATTGTTGCACGGGACCGGAGGAAATGAAAATGACTTAATCCCCATAGCTGGGATGTTAAGAATCACCAATGCCTCAATTCTTAGCCCTCGTGGTAAGGTACTAGAAAATGGTATGCCACGCTTCTTTCGCAGGTTGGCTGAAGGAGTCTTCGATGTAGAGGATCTAAAGTTTCGTACAAATGAATTAGCTGATTTTGTACAAAATGCATCAAGAATATATGCTTTTGATTCAAATCGAATAATGGCGATAGGATATTCCAATGGTGCTAATATAGCGGCCAGTATACTCTTACTTCGGCCAGAGATTTTATTTAATGCTATCCTTTTCAGACCAATGATTCCTCTTATTCCAGATACTTTACCTAATTTATCTGACAAACATATTCTAATATCTGCTGGCTCACATGATCCCATAGTTCCAAGGCACCAGACAGAAGATCTTTATGATCTTTTAAGAAATGCTGGAGCCAATATATCAATCCAGTGGCAAAATAGTGGACATGAATTAACCCGAAGAGATGTAAAAGTGGCTAGAGAATGGGCTGCGTCAGAGCTACTAATATGATTTAACGCTGAATTAGACATATAATTTTACATTTTGACTCATGTGTAGTAATTGTAATAAAGCATTTGAAAACGGCTGCCAGTATGTTGTTCCACTTTTCTAGGCTAATTCCAAAAGAACTCTACCGTCTCTTTCTTTTGCAAATAATGCTTGTAATGCTTCTTTAATTTTTTCCAGCTTAAATCTTTTCCACACTCTAACTTTTAGATCATTTGATATATCCAAAAGCTCTTGCATATCTTTTCTGGTACCGCCGGTTGAACCTATTAATTTGACCTGTCGTGAGTATAGAGCTTGAACGTTTAGTTTAACATCCGCGCCTGTCAGACCACCAAATGTTACCCATCTACCATTAATTCCAACGGAAGCAAAACTGCTTTCCCAAGTACTTATACCTATTGAATTCAGAACAACGTCTGCCATTTTACCTTGAGTTATTTCTTTAACTTCTTCCGGCACCCTAGCATAATCGCTTATAATGTAATCTGCCCCAAAATCATCTCTCACCCACTGATCCTTGGAAACTGCAATGACTTTTGCTCCCATTTTCTTACCAAGTTGCACTGCTATCATTCCTGTATTACCAGATGCTCCGAATACAAGTAAGTACTCATTTATTCTCAGTTGAGCTTCCTTTAGAGCATGATAAGGAGTTAAGGAGGTTACCGGCAAGCTTGCAGCAATGTTCCAGTCCAAACTATCTGGAATTCTGAATACATTTTTATCAGGTACTGCTATATAATCTGCGAAACCTCCATTTGTAATAGTCCCAATCAGTCCACCATTCCTGCACAACATATCAAGGCCATTGAGGCACATATCACAAGTTCCATCAAAGACTTTGTTATGTACAAGAACCCTGTCCCCTTTCTTTATTTGATTATTGTTTACATGACTTCCCACCTCTTCAACTATACCACTTGACTCCGCTCCAGGAATATGCGGAAAAGGTTCTATTCTCGCCAACGCTCCTGAAATTACAAAATAATCTATTGGATTTATGCCAGCAACTTTGACCTTTATCAATACATCATGATCTGCTACCTTAGGTTCTTCGACACTGTCAACAACTTCTAAATTTTCTAATCCTGGTTTCTGAATGATGGCAGCCCTCATCGTTAAAAGACCCTCTCAATACTGGGATTTAACTTTTTTATGATTACTTCAGGGACTAGTTCAATTTCTTGTTGCTGTTTATGTGCATGTACTTTTCGGTACATCTCTTGAGAAAGCAGAAGCCATCACCGAAAGAGAATTAATCAAAAACATCAAGGAAAAGTATGCACTTCGAATTTATGATAACCGCAAGTCGGTGACCACAATTATAGACGGTTAGACGGTTAGTCCTCCAGCCTGGATGTGGAATGATTTCAAACGGTCCTCCAAGATGAGTACATACATTTCCAATTGCATAGTACTTTCCTTCTACATTAACAATGCAAACTTCTTCTTCTTCTCCTTCCAGGTCAAATGCTTTCATATTAGATGATTGGATGTCTTTTGCCTCAGCCACCTTTACAAAATCTGCACTCAATTTTGCCTTGCCTGCTGAATGGGGGCTCGATTTAATAACGTGCAAGTTGTAAATCAAGTTCGCGTCCTGGTATAATTTGAACAATATGAACTTCAATCTTATGTAATTAGAACGCCCACCCTAATTTTTTGAATTAGCAGTTATATTGAGTAAAGGCGTGCCCTGCTTTCCTACCCTAGTTTCTTTCTTACCTTTCGAGTAATAGAGCTCATTCATGTAAGGTTTTTTTACATCCTCTTCATTCATTTCAGTTTCAAACTGTGGTTTATGAATTCCTTCTGAAAAATCAAAGCGTTCCTTCACATATAGCTTTCCTTCATTATTATGTCCGATACACTTATAGCATATTCGTGAACACCAAACATTTGATAATCGTGGGAGCAATATGAATAGGCTACATTCTTCATTCTACTCCATAGTAAACCCACTCTTCTTAGTTGTTGCAACTAGTACTTCTATAATTAATATAGCCCCACTCTCCTAGACCAGGAACAGGAGGAAAAAAGAAATTACATTTCCGAGTGACCAGTGAAAGACAGATGACTTGAGACGGCGATTAATTCATCGAGCTTTCTTAATAGCGGACCGAAGTGTTTCCAACAGAGTTTCCAAATCCCAAGAGCCGTTGTAACGTGTATTATCAATGTAGAAAGTCGGCGTGCCATTTACACCGCTACGCACCCCACTAAGAAAATCCTCACGGACACGAGCTGCATGAATATGCATGGACATATCATTTTTGAATCTAGCCAGATCCAATGCTAATTCACTTGCGT
>JBKPHJ010000115.1:0-24900 GCA_046729835.1 Thermoproteota archaeon | reverse complement strand
AGAGATCTTATTCAAAAACATTGTTATCATTTGTTTTCTTCTAGATATGATCTGTTTTCATCTGTTTTGCTCTGCTATTTCTTCCAATAGAAACCATCTAATATCTTCCCTTAGGGGGCGTTGGCATACGATCTGGCGAATGCTTCAAAAACAAGCATTTGTACATAAAAGGTTTGTATTTATTTATAGAGTTCGAGTAAGATAGGAATGGCAAAGAAGAAGTATCCGTGTTGAGTAAACCACTGAGAAGATGGGTGAAATGCGTGCCCTAGATTTGGATAAGTGATCAGGATATGATCAGGATGCCTTATCTGTGTAAGTTTTTGCTGCAACAATAAAGCTCCTTGGACTGGAGTCTGCGTATCCTTTTCTCCGTTAAGTATCAGAATACTAGTGTTTGTAGGAACCCTTCCTATAGTACTTAGATTCGGTTCTAAAGTGAAAAATGAGCTCTGATACATCGGGCAACCTTCCTGATTAGTACACTTATCTGGCGATGCGGATGTTGTGGCTGCTGATGGTGCAAAGAATGATTTTGCCTTGTTTTTAAAGCTGGCTTAAGTTTCGCGTGAAAATTTATCATAACCATATGCTCCGCCAAAAGGAGGTTCGGACAATCCTACGTGATTGATAACGCTTAATCTATGCAGGTATGTTTGTAGGCATTTTGATTCGTAGTTCTTGGCATCTATTCCTTATTGTAACATCTGTTACCCCGGCCACTTCGGCAAAGTACTTTTGAGATCTCGTTACGTCTCCATAGTGTTGGCATACAAGATAGAGAACCGTTGCTGCAAGACCCATTGGATCTCTACCAGCTGACATATTGCTATCTACTACCTGTTTCATATAGCTTATGCCATGTCTTTTTATTTTTTCGTCAACGTGTGTTTTATTCGCAAGCTGAACTAAACACCTTATAGGATCTATTAGTGGTATCTTAAGATCGAGTCCCAATACTATTGCCGTATACGCACTCGAGATCTCTTTACATGTAATATTACTGACTTTTGCCAGCTCAGTGAGTGTTCTTGGTATTTCAGCTTCTCTACATGCTATGTAAACGCATGCTGCCCCTGTTCCAGTTTTTGTTCTACCCCTTACTATCGCATTCTGTTGAACCTTTCTGTAAATGTAAGCCGCTTTCTCTACTACAGGATGGGGCAATGCTAACTCTCGCTTTAATCTATCAAGCTGACGAAAAGCGTCTCTGCGACTTCTGCCCCTTGGGTCCCTTGTTTGCGTTCGGTAGTCCAAAGTTCTTATCCTTTCTATTATTGAGCGCATTGACGAATCAATGATTATTTCACCAGTAAAATCTTTATTATCTCTTCCAATTATTGTAGAAAGTCCTTGATCATGTTTAGCTAAAGACATTGGCATTCCTGCTCTACTCATAGAATTGAGCCGATCCTTTGCAAAGGTACACCATTCTGGGCTCATGTCTTCAATCTTATCCAAGATCACAATTCCACAATCAACACAAATAACCTCCCCTGACTCTGCATCTGTTATCGTACTAGAATGCATTTTACCACACAGATTGCCTCTATCTTGGGACTGAAACACAAACCGACTATACCTACGTGTACAGACTTGCGCATCACCCAGATTTAATACCTTTGAATTGCAAAACACATAAACATCACATCAAGCTGAACATCTTGCTCCTCCAAATTAAAGAGCAGCAGCAAATATTTTATTCTTTCAGATCAGTGCTAGCTGTCAGCCAACTCTTTTCATCTTTGAACCAATTAGGACAAGCAATCTCTCTATGTTCCTTTCCACAGCCCATACAATAGTATCTTACAGTAGTACGTCTACTATCAAGTATTGAAGAGGATTGCTTGAACAAAGACTTCATACTAATACCCGTTTTCGTTAACCTTAGTCTTGTTCTAATGAAGTTAATGATGAGGAAAACTGCTAAGTATACGAAAAATGATATAGGAAATGGCAGAAGTATCGAGAGAAAAAGGCCTACTCCAACGTAGATACCAAACCATTTTATCTGATACGATAAATATCGCTTATTGTTGTCATCTATATCGATACCTTTCACAATTTATCTGCATTAACTATGCTATACTATTTTTTAATTATATTGTGTACAATATACATGTTCAATACATGCTGAGCTGCTGTTGCTATTGATTTACTACCTGCCTGTATATCTAAGGACCATTTAGCTCATGCTCAGCAGCAAACTTAAAAAATCAGAAAAATGAGTAATCTATTGAAGGTGTGGATTTTTTCTACTTTTGATCTTTGAAGCCACCAAATGCTATTGTCAAAGTATGACCTAGTTATAGATATGAAAACAGGTTTTCGCTAGTTAACTCATCTTCAAAAAGGTGCTTTAGTCTACCAATCAAAGTGATAGCTAAATCAATCCTTGGTCCAGTTACCCGCCATGTTTAAATAAACAATACCATATTATATTTATGCCTGCAAAAATGATGACCCGGGTTTCTGTTCCGTTGACCGAAGGACATTATTATGGTAGAGGGGAAAGGCCAAACACGGAACTGGCTGATAATAGCCCTTCTGCCTGCAGGAAAAAACTTTTGTAGGAAATACAAATATGAAGAAAATGGTTGGTTACAACAATAATAATAACGATAATAATAATTTTCATTATATTTGTCTGGTGAAAGATATACCGTCAGGTAAGTCAAGAAGCTTTTCAATAAGTAATGAAAAAGGAACAAAAATTGAAATTGCTTTATTTAATATAGACAGAAAATATTATGCTATATCAAATACATGCAAACACGAAGGTGGTCCCCTAAGCCAAGGGATATTGAAAGGAAAGATAGTAACATGTCCGTGGCATGGGTGGAAATATTCTGTTATTGATGGTAAGGCCCCACACAAAGGAGGAGATAGTGTTGATTCTTACGAAACTAAGGTAATCAATGAAGAGCTGTATGTAAATTCGATCCCAAATTGTTTGGCTAAACGAGTCATCGAGACACAAAACTAGAACTACATTATCACGAATTTAATCGAACTGTGAAGGCAATAGAAGTAATGACTGCTTCGAATGCCATGTTCTCTATTTTTAGAAAAAATTAGATATGATCTGCCAAGATTCATCGTGTTTCCAAATACTCCTTGATTCTGAATAATTCCGCGCTAATTTTGGTAATACTGGCATCCTTTCTATTTTTATCGATATCTTTTCTTAATTCATCATAGACACTCTTCATTTCAGATCTATTGATTCAGTATTATAACTCGATACTGATACTGTGTATATTTGTGTCCTCCTAGTGCAAATTTTAGATTTGCATAACTATAGAATTATTCCTTTAGTCACTGCTATTTTGCTTATATTTTCTATATTATTATTTTCCTATCAGAATTCCTTGGAAGCGTCAATAGAAGCTGATCTTAGAGTATTCGTAGACCTTTACCAGTCCGTATACTTTCAGTCCTGGATCTTTTGGAATTGGTGACAGTATTACTGATCAAAAGAGATCTTATAGTACAATCTACTAAGCTTCTATCTTGAAATACCGATACTTATACTCTTCAATTTTAGCGATTACCGATACTTATACTGTAATCGGAATTGTTAATATCATTTAAATTATTATTTGACGATATATTATATGCATGACATATGATAGTAACTGTTGATAGCAAATGGCTTTTACCCGCACATTGATGATCCTGATGTAAATTATTATAGATGCAAGAGGAGTTATGCCTTATAAATTTGGACATATTAAGAATGCATTGCCACTTGCCATTGAGCGTGTTATTTCAATGGCACCTAATGGTGCTAATTTAGTCATTGATGCACCAATAGCTGAAGAAGTCTTTGCCAGTCTTGGAATTGATTATCGTAAGATTGTTGTGGTGTACTGTGAATATATGGATCCATCAGCAGCTAGAATAGCTTGGACTTTGATGTATCATGGACATTCAAATGTAAAAATTTTAGATGTTGGATTAAAAGAATGGCAAATATCTGGATTGCCAGTTACCGGACAAATCTCAACCCAAAAACAATTAAACAAAAATGTTCACTTCAAGTCTAAAATAAACTCCATGATTAGAGCTGATGCCGATATAATAAAGGCAAAACAACTACAAAATCATTCTGGTACTGTAATTGTTGATGCTAGAACGCCCATGGAACATATGCAAGCAAGGATCCCAGGTCCGATATTGGATAGCTGGGAAGAAGGGTTAGGTCATAATGGTAAGATGATGAAGAGTAAAGAGGAACTAGAAAGGGATTTTGAGAAGAAGCGAATTGGCAAAGACAACGATATTATATGCTATTGTCATTCTGGATCCAGAGCGTCACACAAATATTTGCAATTTAAACAGGCTGGTTACAATAATATTGATGGTTCAATCATAGATTGGGCTCAGCGTCATAATCCCATAAGATAGCTGAAGGTTGCTTCTACCTTTCTTTAGAAAGTATTTTCGAGGTTTTAACATAGGGAAAGATATGACACCTTAACGAAACCACATTGGGACAGTGTTTAGAATTCGACCTTCATAGTGACACGAGCAGCTACGATGGGGTCTTTTCCAATTATCCTCTATCTATTACAAGCCCATGATTTTCCTTTTCTGGAAGCAGGATGAAATCAGATCTAAGAAACTGCTCAAAAAGTAACCTTTTCCTAATAATCCTGATTTTGTTCCTCTTGCCTAGAAGGAATGTTGCTCATGCCATATTCAAACGATGTAGTTTCTTGTTGCTACAGAAAGTATTCAAGTTATGACAAAGGAATTTCAACTATTGTATCAAACTTTGTGTAGTATTTCTTCACATCATTTGGTCCGTATTTGAACCTGAAAGCATCTACAATTTGTCTAACTCTACTCGAATCAGTAATCGGTCTGGCGCTGGGAGTTATTTTTGTGTTGTCTACGGATACCTTTATGGCAGGATTTTTGAGTATGTTCTTGTACCAGTTCATTTCAGACCCGTTTAGTGGCAGTAGATACAGCGTATTGGATTTATATACGAACCAGACTGGCTTTTCAATGTTCGCGCCTGAGCTTCTCCCTATAACAGATAATTCAATCTCACTTGACCTATCCAAGGGGAGCATAGTAATCCTACAAAACGACCTATTCCTACCTGTTATAATAATCATCTTCCTGTAATCGAAAGAGTATTTTGGCTGTCGCTCAATCTACTGCGCATAAGTAAATCTCGGTTATTTACTATTTACTACTTCAAACCAATCTGGTTTATCATACCCGCTTTTTATTTGTGCACAATGGCTTTAATTTCATTTAGATTGTGCCAAGTCTTGATTTGGGGAATATTCAATTGACCGTTCTTAAAATCTAGAATAAGATTGTCACTTCTAAATATGACCAATGGGGCAGCTTCATCTATCATAAAGTCCCTTTCTCTTTCACATCCCGCACTAAAAAACTCTATCAGGACTTTTGGTATACCACCCTCCACTATCTATTATAGCAGTGACCTTGGTCCAAGTATCGTTATTCATATCGTCCAGATACGATTCCAATTTTACCTCCGTATCATTATTAGCGGGTATGTCGTACATAATCACCTTCCATCCGATCCACCTATTTAATATCGATTCAGTGACACGGTTGACTGCCCGCTCCTCGGTATATCCTCAGGACCTCTGAACTATGCCTTCCGCTTCTACCTATAAAGGCAATATCGTCGATTTCCGCTGATCCGCTGTTACTAGCTGATTGTGACGTTTCAGTCGGCTTTGAAGTTCCGGTCAAATTGGTATCTTCCTGGAGATTCAACTTTATGTACCCAGTGATCTCTACGTTTTTCCAGTCAGTCGGGTTAGAAGGACTAGATACTACTAGCCGCACATGAGTGGAGTTCACCCTCCATGATCCATCTTTCTGTTGTTTTGAAGTCCCAATAGGCAGACGCTAAAATTGCTATGAAGAGACAGTAGCGGAACGGGTCAACAATAGGTCCACTTAGTCATGCATCATTATTATATGTCTTACAAACATGGGTGACAGTTTAGCTTACAAAAATGGGTTGCGCTTCTGTTGTCAGGCAGTGTATCCAAATAGAATTCAGAACAAGATCTAAACGTCTAAACTAATACACGAAAAAGAATGGCTTGACAAAAATTATCTAGTTATATTAAATTGTACGCGATCCGTCCTTGAATCTATCCCAGTTATCGCAGGACTCCATTTAAATTATAACGCAGTTGAACGTAAATATCCATCTTCTGGAAAGTCTAAGTAGTTCTAACAAGATGCCAGTCATTCATACACATTCATACACATATCTTTGGTCCTCTTACGCGCATATTCATCTGAATATTTAGATAAGATATCTTCCTGCTTATATACTCAGATAGAATTTCGGCCGCATCCCCATAAGAAATTACTTCTGGACCAGCAATGGTATAAGCTTTTTTTCACTAAGTGTACCATACCATCCTTATTGTTAGTAAGAGATTGTACTGCAACTGTTGCAATATCACGCACGTCGACAAAGCTAGCCTTACCATCTCCTGCGGGGAGATAGCTTGAGCTTTGGTTTTTACCAAGATAAAAGTTGACACACCCCCCTTGGTTGAAGATACATAAACCGTTGAAAAAGATTAACATACTTCTGCCCCTATATATTTAGCAAAAATGGTTATGAAGATAAAAAAAGATAAGAGTTTAGTAAATCAGAACAAAAAGGAATACGAGGTCTCGTTAAGAACAATTGAAGCAACTAACTCCGTTCGATCTCTCATACATTCTCTTAGTATGCCATTGGAAGAAAAGGTAGCAATGGAAGACCAGATAAATAATTTGTCACATGAAAGCAATTGTCTGCTTGATATAATAAGTAATAGTAAGAAGGGTTATCAAAAGAAATTATTTCTTGCATACCGAGAATTCTTGGAACGAAATATTGATGCTGTTAATCAGAGGATTGGTGAAGTGTAGGCGATATGCTAAGCTATGTACACAAACTAACATTTTAGTTGTCTATTGTTGGAATTCGTAATCTTGTCATGATAAGCAAACCCTTATTCTTCATTATAGTGGACATGCTTCTTGGGTGTGTTCTCCATATATTCCGTATAAACCCATACATTAGTATACAAAAGAAAGTCTATAAGTTAACGTATCTAATCAGACACTAGGTTTCCAAAAGGAGAGTGATTACTCAAGAAGTTTGACCCAACAATGATTAGTTGGTTTAAACTAATCCTAGACCCCCGTCCGTCCGGATTCGGGATGACACGTGCATCCGCAAGAATCATCCTTTTCGCGTCTAAGTTGATTCTCCATTTTTCATTTATTCCCCTGGGTCTTACGTTAAAAAGGATTATGATCATGGAAGAGTTCTTAAAAAAATAGTACGATCGTACAATGCAAAAACATGGTACGCGCGGGAATCTCGATCAGTTGCTTGTTCTCTTACTGAGTCACTTAATACAGAGACGGCTAGGTTGCAATACATCCAATGCACAGCAAGTTAATCAGCGCATTGCGTACGGCCGTAGAAAATGGGGAAGGAATGCTAGATAAAGACGCTACATCACATGACGATCTCTTCAATGCATTCCGATTATGTTCGATGTTCTGGCATCAGTTAATCAACATACGCTGAAATAGCAAGACACCTAAACAGGTGTTATGGTAAAAATCATAGAGATGGACGAAAAAGTAACACTCGACAAACAGTTGGAGGAGGACGTAGGTGCAGTCATTCTATTAAATAAGTTCACTGTAAAGCCTGAGGATGTCGATCAGTTCCTAAAAGTATTCGCCGCCACATCTGAAGTCTTTAAGCAGCAACCTGGATTCATCTCGGCTCAGTTGCATCGAGGTATCGCTGGTAGTTCTACGTTCATTAACTATGTCGTTTGGGAGTCTGCAGAACACTTTAAACGGGCTTTTAATAGCCCTGAGTTCCGATCAAACATGGCCAACATTCTGCCCAACACCGTGATGTCTCCTCACCTATTCAAGAAAGTTGCAGTGCCAGGGATCTGCGTAGACTGAATCTCTTGTACTGATAAGATGTTGATCGCAGAAATCTTTAACTGCCTCCCTGCAGTTTTCGAGTCTCTTGTTCCATTTTTAGCTAGCATATCATTGATTATTAAAGATGCTTCATATGGTGCTGGAGGAAACTTATGTGGAATAGATGTTATACATATTGCTATTCTTCCCTCATTTAATGAAAGTAGCTTTTCTCTTAATTTTGGAACTTGGTCTGCATCATATAGATTAAAGCCTCCATTTTTCAAAAATCCGCAGCAGAATACTACATGAAAGAATTTTATTGTGTGGCTTTAAGATGACCTCGTCAAAGAGGGATTCTAAGCTGACTTGTAGATTAACACTAAGATTAAAACTAAGATGAAAGAGTATCAAGAAACAATGTAAGACGATAGCTAGAAAAATGCACCGATGATGAAGAAAATCGATTAGTCAGCCAGTGATTTAATTATTTAAGACTATCAAGCAACTGTCTAGCTGATAACGTATTAAGAATGTCAGATTTTTCTGCCCAACCTCTTCTTGCTTGGCCAATACCAAATCTCAAGAAAGCAAAATGGAGAGGGTGATGGGCGTCTGAATCAATTATCAGATTTACGTCATTCTCTACTGCCATCCTTACGTGCTCATCTTTCAGATCGAGTCTATTATAATGTGCGTCTATTTCAAGAACTGTCTTAGTGTCTCTTGCTGTTCCTATCAACTTTGCCATGTTGACAGGATATCCATCTCGCCTGTTAATTACTCTGCCAGTAGGATGAAAAATAATGTCGACACTGGGATTTTGAGCCGCTTTTATAAGTCGATCGGTTTGAACATCAACAGGCAAAGAAAAATTCGAATGAATAGCTGCACCAACTATGTCGAGCCTGTCTAATATATTATTAGGGATATCAAGTGATCCATCTTTTTGTATATTTACTTCTGCTGAGGATAGAATGCGAAAATCCACGGTCTTGTTTGCATCGTTGATCTCTGCGATTTTATTCGATTGATCTAGTAGCTCGTGTTCATCAAGTCCCTTAGCTAACCTAAGACTTTTTGTATGATCTGAGATCGCTATATATTTTAAACCAAACTTTTCTCTTGCGTTTTGGGCCATCTCTTCTATTGAGAACATTCCATCAGTATTATTGCTATGAACCTGCAGATCACCTTTCAAATCATCGTATTCTATTAATTGGGGAAGTTTCGCTCTCCCTTCCCTAGTTTTCTTCCTATTTATATCATCTCTTTTCTTTACCGCTAATTCAATCTCTCCTCTATTTTCTCGCATTTCTGGAGGGATCCATTCTAGTCCTAGAATATGATATACTTCCTCTTCGGTTGCACCTGCTACTCTATTATGTTTCTCATCAAAAACACCCCATTCATTCAACTTTAAGCCTCTTGACAGGGCTATTTTTCGGACAGCTACCCCATGCTCTTTGCTCCCTGTAAAATACTGAAGCGCTGTACCGAAGCTCTCTTGGGGGACAACAAGCAGATCTGCATCCATACCATTCGTTAGCTTTACGAATGCCTTAGCAGATCCTTTACCGATTATTTCCCTAACCTCCGGCATATTGACAAAAAAGTCGATTAACTTATCTTTCATCCCGCTATCGTCATTTGAAGTTACTGCAACCAAGAAATCGACGTCTCCGACCGTTTCTTTCATTCTTCGGAATGAGCCAGCCGCAACCGCGCGTCCAGTTCCTGCGACTCTTGAAAGGCGGACCTCAATCTGCTTTACTAAGGGATAAATTTCTCCAATTAATCGCCTTTCTGTTCCTTTCTTCAAGAACTTAATTTTTTTAAGAATTAATTCCTCCCGCTTTTGAGAAAAACCACTAACATTTCTAATCTTGCCATCCAGTGCCGCTTTTTCCAAATCAGAAATATTCCGGATGCCTAGCTTTTGATATAAAGCAATGATTGTTTTCGGACCTATTCCCTCTAAATTAAGGAATTCACTTACATTGAGCGGAATCTCTTTTGTTAGATCCTCGTAATAATGCATTTTCCCCGTGGTAATATACTCTTCGAGTTTCGAAGCAATAGCCTTGCCAATGGAAGGTATTTTCAAGAGGCCATCTAGACTC
Organism: Thermoproteota archaeon; assembly: GCA_046729835.1. Classification (GTDB taxonomy): domain Archaea; phylum Thermoproteota; class Nitrososphaeria; order Nitrososphaerales; family Nitrososphaeraceae; genus TH5896. The sequence goes on along the minus strand of JBKPHJ010000115.1, from coordinate 14,818 downwards.
TCTTTTCTGTATATATCATCAATTTCAGAATAGAGATTCTCGATCACATCGGCAGCCCTTCTATACGATCTGATCTTGAAGATTAGATTTGATTTCTGATTTTCTTCTCCTTTCTCCGTCATCCCCATTTCTAAAATATATGCAATCTCCCGAAAGATCTTGACAACTTCTAGATTCGAACTCATACGTGTAAATTAGAATGGATATATGTACTAATAAAAGATGATTCTGGAGGTGGATGGATCCTTTCCAATTTTTGTTGCAATTGTATTTGCTTTCCAAATGAATAATAATTGCATATATTCTGAGTTGTGTAATCAGATTAATGACAGGTAGGGGAGGAAAATCCATTTTATATGATGATGGAAGTAGAATAATGAGGAAGGGGACATATCAATGGTTAAAATAAGTTTGCAAGCAGCTCATGAACAAGTAAATCCCAGAGATTTGCTGGATGATGCGATGTACATGGATAAAAAAGGAATAGGTAAGTGTTGGAGCAGCGATCATTATATGCCCTGGTGGCATACCGGAGCTTCCGGAGGAGCAGCATGGCCTTGGATTGGTGCAGCTTTAGCGAAGACGGAAAGATTGATAATCGGTACAGGCGTAACTCCTCCAATACTAAGATATCACCCGGCAATTGTAGCACAAGTTTTTGCCACTTTGGGATACATGTTTCCTAACAGAGTATTCCTGGGTATTGGAAGAGGAGAGGCTCTCAATGAGGTACCGTCGGGAAGTAAATGGCCATCTAATCTCGAAAGATTCAGAAGGATGAAGGAGGCCATACTCTTGATAAAGAAGCTCTGGACCGAAGATTGGGTAAACTTTAAGGGAGAATATTACTCAGTTAGAGATTCAAACTTATACACTAAACCAGAACAGCCAATCCCAATATATATTGCGGGTCTTGGAAAGCAGTCTGCAAGATTGGCAGGAGAGGAGGGAGATGGTTTTGTAACAAACGAGTCAGATCTTCGAAAAATCAAGGAGGAACTGATCCCCGCGGTTAAGGAAGGTGCAGCAAGAAAAGGTAGAAATTATGACACTCTAGAGAAGGTATTATTCATTCCTACTTCCTATGATGAAGACTCGCAAAAAGCGATCGAAGCAATTAGGTTCTGGAGAGGGGCAATGATAAAAGCATTCTTCGAGGCAGATATACATGATCCAAGGAGGATTGAAGAAAATGGACAAGTTATAAGTGATGATTCCTTACGACGTATTTTTCTTGTAATCTCTAGCGGCGAAGAAGGAATAAATAGACTGCAAAAATTTGTCGAAATGGGATTTACTGAAATCGTCTTACTCAATTCTAGTCCAGATAGAAAGAAACTGGTCGATCTTATTGTAGAGAAGATCGCTCCCTCATTTGACAAAATAGGTGAATGATAAGAATTCGTTGTCTTACGTGTGACATAATCGGACCTAAAAGATAACGACTACTACAGACCTCCTGTGGTCCAGTGTAGGAATAAGTATATGTTGTGACAATGATCAGATTTGATGAGGAAACTACCTACCTAAATCGTGTCATCAATTAGAAGAGTTTTTTACTTCGCCAGTCTGTTCTTTCACTTTACACGAAAATGCAACAGCATTATCTGTAACAAAGAAGACTGTCTCAGTTTCAAATATATCCTCTAGCATAGTTCTACAAATTTCCTTCAGAAAATAAGAGTAGTGATGCCCCATACTATGCTCAATAATGAATTTGTATTTACCCTTGTCTGCTATAAATCGATAAGGAACATGAGACGTCTTCAACCAGTTTGTCAACGCACTAATAAATAATGGAATAGTGAGTTTCCCTTTTAATAGTCGAGCCGATTCTACAAAGTCTTCTTTAGCAGTAATTTCTGCCAGTTCGAATGATTGCTGCTTTGTGAGTCTGTCAAATATCCTTTGTATCAAGGGTTTTTGGACATAATATAAAAACCATCTGCGGCAAGTCTATGCCATTCCAAATGCTGTTTGACTATTTGATTTGTTAGGTTGTTGAGGCTCACATGTTTAGAATAAGAAATTTTACGCAATCGATTTAGGTTATCAAAAGGAACTCTAAGATTGATTCGTTCAACCTTCGATGTACTATGTGTTCGAGCCACCACTACCACCACTGTTTATCACTATTCTTTACTGTTGTAGGGAAGAAAGTGATGATGACGAAGAGTGGGGAAGGCTATACGAAATTCATCACAAACTTTAGCTCGTGCATAGGCAATAGTAAATGAATTGGACGATACCTTCGAACAATCACTCATTGACCATAAACTATAACTTTCTCATCATCATTTAAATAGGTTAATGTAGGCTAGCCTTATTGGTACTGTTCTAGGGGAGAGATGCATGTTCTAATACATAGCGGTTTCACAGGTAAGTAGTCTCGATTCACAAGTTCAGCCTGACATTATAGGCGAGTCAAAGTCCGCTTTACGTGCTATTAACGAATTTATTAACGACAGACTATGAATCATGTTTGTGAATCGAGTTGTTGTACCGGGAATTTTGTTGACTTTATTACCGTACTTAATAACAACGACAGTTACTAACTATTATGGTCAAAAAGCCGATGGTCATGATTTTTCTACAACAGATGAATCATCGTTGATTACCTTAGCGAGCAGATTAAAGCTGAGACACAACTTGTGAATACCAATTTCTTGTCTAACGATAATGTGTCAGCTAAGGAACACGCGAAAAACGCTGCCAAGCTGATGAAAGATCTAGATGATAATATGACACAAACAACACCGTCATCATCAGACATTATGCAAATATATGACAACGGACAGAGAAATTCTACTACGTTTGCTTTGGTGGTTGCCAATATAATAGACGAGATATTGAGAAAATATGCAAGTGCGTTTGACATAGGCTACGATTTGACTAATATGTCGAATATGGGTACGATGACGATGTTGATGATAATGATGACGAGGACGGCGATGCCAAACGGAACCAATAGTTCCTCTCCGTCAATGGGTATGGTTATGTCTCTTGATACTAATCATAGTAATACGTTAGGAGAAGATACAAACTCCTCGGACGTCATGGAAAATAACCTCATATTGGTCAATAAACATGACTACGAGACAGCTCAGGTACTTTCTGACAACATTAACACGGATTTTGGCAGTCAATTGCGCCCACGATCACCTGTCAATGAAATGGCTAGCATAGATATACTTGAAAATGGCCTTCAAGAACTAAAGGATGCAGTAAATAGAAAGGCCACGCCGGAAGATCTAATGAAAATTGTACACATTCAAATTCACCCCATGCTACAGAGTATCTATGACTTGAGATTAGTACGTAAAGTAGTAGTCCCAAGCTCAGATTAGGCACTCTCGTAATCTGAAGGAGACTCTGGAATCAAGAAGTAATGTCTTATTGTGTAGCAGTCCAAAATTCTGGAAAGATAAGTTAGGATTCATCTGACCAGTCCTGGACAATTACATCTATTGCACCATCATTCCTTGGTATATCTTCAAACGGAGGAAGACCTCTAAATCCCATGTATCCACAGTGGTTATCTCCTGGTAAAATGACAAAGAAATCAAAACAATCAAGTTTACTATTTCCATCTGCGTCTTGCAAAGGAGGTATCTCAGAGTCTACGGGTTGTTCAAAGTAGTTTCGTGGTAGGGGTAGGCTATGCTGGATTCCAAGTAGTCCAAGTGCATCATGATTCTCTATGTACTTGTAGACATATTCTAACATATTATCTTCAGGGTCGCGTAAATTATAAAAATTGTCAACCACTTTTTCAATAGCATTTCCGAAGGTAGTATTATTTGCTGCTGTACTTCTAGAAATGGCGGCACCCAGCAGGTGTACTGATGCAATATTGGATTCGCTATCCTTATTCCAATCTTGATTATTATTTAGACTTACCAAACTGCTATTTACAATAGCAGCGCCTAAAGAATGAGCAATGAGTCTGATGTCTGTGTCACTACATTTATTCTTGAAATTAAGAATAAATTGCGCAAGTTTGGGCCCATTCTTTTCTGCTATGATTTCTGCAGTTTTCCAACCACTCACACTAAATGATGTGTTTGAATCCCAGCTGAAGCCAACTATAGGTATGCTGTAGTTATTAATGGCCAGCGACATAGCCGTTCGGTTAAATTGTTCATATGCCGACGTCTCATCAGTCCATTCTCCATGAACATAAATAGCAATCTCTTTTTCTGGAGGACAGCGGATTTCATTTTCTTTACTCTTACTGCCATTCTCCGTAGCATCACCATAATACACATAGTCTGTCAAATTGTGTTCCGGATTCAATTCTCCTGTTGTACGGAAATCAAAATGTCCGCGTGTAGAAACAACGTCAATATCGGAAAGCGACGACAAAGTTATGTTAAGCTTAGCCGACATCTGACCCATAACATAGCTAGCCGAAGAGGAGAGGTGCAGCTGTACAATAAAAATAATGACAAAAGATAATAAAGATGTAATTGTTACCAATCCAGCTATAGGAACTTTTCTGATCCTTAGGAAGTCTCGTTTCATTCCTAACATAATGCAGTAAAGTTCTATCTTGAGATCAATTTAAAGTTATGATGACACATGATGACCCATTTATGTTAACTATGGAAATAATGGATCAGTAACATATACATTTCTACCTATTCCATAACTGTTGCACTTCATCTTCACATTCGATTCCCCTTTCGGTATCTAAAAAAAAGCCATTCAAATTTTACAGAATTTTTAACATGTTATACTTGCTAACGCCAACATCAAAATGACTTCAGTATCGACTGAATAAAGTATGCTTGATATATACAACTAAATTTCCCAATAATACTTCTTTCCTTCTTTTTGATATCCACAAATGTGATTGTGGTTGAAATTCTTATTTTTAAGATTATGCCAGGAGGATAAATATCGTAATTTTATCATAATTTTATGGACTTTCCTTCTCTATTTGATACAACAAAATCCCTTACAGGTCTGATTCTCGATCTAGAGAATCGCCCAATAGCTTAAATGGCAAGAAAGCTGGCTTTAGCAGAGAATGGAATTGATTATGATAACCATGAGCAAAAAAAGTGTTCTAACGGTTGGCACTATCGTAACGATTCTATTACTGCTAGTTAACTCTGGCGTTAGTACTCCTTACAACGGAAACCAGATAGCAAAATACAATTCTGCCCTAGCAACTACAGAGGGCGAGGAGAGTGGCGCTCAGTCTGAAGATAGTTCCACACCCGCTTCTGGTACATCAGCTTCTGGTACACCAGCTTCTGGTGCTTGGACCAACGGTGCTAGCAGTCCCACACCAAAGATGGAATCTGCTTATAACACAATAGGTGACAAGATTTATATCATAGCTGGGTATGGCGAAACTGGAAAGAGGAACAAAAATAGTGTTGAAGTATATGATACTGCAACAGATACTTGGACTACAGCAGCCCCTGTTCCTGTCAATCTGAATCACGCTGCAGCAGTTACACTTGATGGTAAAATTTATCTCGTTGGTGGATACTTGGATGACAAGATACCCTCTAACAAACTATTCATATACGATCCTTCCACTAATCAGTGGCAAGAAGGAAAGTCTATGCCAACTGCGAGAGCCGCGCTTACTGCGCAATCTGCAGGTGGAATTCTATATGCTGTTGGTGGTACTGATGAGAGTAACCCATTAACTATAAATGAAGCATACGATCCTGCGACACAAACATGGACTACAAAAGCTCCAATGCCTACGCCTAGGCAGCACATGGCATCAGGTGTCCTTGATGACGTATTATATGTGATAGGGGGTAGACCAAAGGGCAAGGGATCTAATATAGATAATAATGAAGCATATGATCCAAGGACAGACACATGGACAGCAAAAGCACCAATGCCTACACCCAGAGGAGGAATAGCTGCTGCTACAGTCACGAACAACGGAGAAATCTATGTGTTCGGTGGAGAGGCTCCAGAAAAGACATTTGACAATACTGAAATATACAATCCTACAACCGATTCATGGTCAACAGGTCCGCCGATGCCCACAGCAAGGCACGGATTGGCCGCCGCTGACGTAGGAGGCAAGATCTACGTGATTGGTGGCGGACCGACACCAGATATCTCTTTCGCAAATGTAGTTGAAATACTAAATGTAGCAAGTAATGCTCCGGCAGCTGCAGCATCATCATAACCAGCGACGACAAACAAGTACGTACAATAAAAGACTGTCTACGCTCAACTTTTTTGGATCGTATAAAATACAGGGTAATTCAAAAAACGCAGGTTTATCCATTCGATCAACCAAAGTGAAATCTTCGATGAACCTCTTCCAACTATTTCTCAACACATTACCTTTAGTCTCAAATCAGTCCTCCTCGACATGAACATACCCAATGTCAGAGCAGTCAATTTCACTTCCACAGTTGAAGCATTTCAAATGGCATGGTTGTATGTCCTTCATCTCATCTCCACATCTAAGGCATTTAGCCACAACTTAGCCTACCAAATGGGGTCATGTTAGTTTATCTATGAGTTTAAGTTAAATTCCACGTTGAACAGTTTTCACCCTCTAGACTCGTCGAAGGTATTTCTGATGAAGAAATCAAAAATGCCTGGATCGTCCGGTTTACGGTCTCAATAACGTATTATTCATAGTCAGTTCGATCCATAGCAATAATTCATATTATACTCTTTGCCTAGGATGCCTGGCTATCTTAAACACCTATTTCTCGCTAATAAACAGTTATCAAGAACTCTTATATCTGCCGGATGAGAATATCATTGATACACAAAATGTCCGCTCATACCCCCTATAATTTTTCAAGACCATTGCTTATATATGATGACAAATGTTCATCATGTAGGAAATTTGCTATCTATGCAAAGATGCTATCAAGAGGATGGATACGTATAGCAGGACATTATTATTCACGTGAGGCTATCAATGCAAAAAAAGCGATTTTTCCAAATGACTATGACTCAGCTCAGATGTTTTGGTTGATTGATAACCGGGGAGCTTATGGTGCGAGATACGGTTTGCGACAGGTTTTGAAGGAAATAATAAGGGGTATCATCAAAGCCAAGATAATACGGTATATGGATGATAACAAGATAGATTCTGCCCTCATTGATAGTGATGATTATTCGATGCAGGATAATACGTGTGATTCCAGAAACTCAGCAGGATCAACTTGTAGTTCTATACGAAATACAAGTATACGGATCCTCAATATGTTAAGAAATAGCAGCAGATTTTGTCATCCCGAATACAAATAAAATCTTATTATGTTTATGGAACGAGTTGATGTAATATCCAAACTATGGGTTTCTAGAGTTACAATACTCACAAAACTGATATGAGAGAGGGCCTAAAGGATGATTGAAGGAAGAGATTTTGTCTAATCCATTGCCGATCGATGAAATACTAACGATAGAAAAAATTGGAAAACGCAGTAGGGAGATAGCCAATACCACAATTAGTAAAATGGTATAAGGAATGATAGGTTAGGATAAGTCCGAAATATGAGATCATGTGCTTGCATTTGCTTGCATTTTTGACGTTAGAAATGGAATCGTAGATTCACATCAAATTTAGAGTTGTGATATTCTTTAAAGAATCAAAGTTAGAGAAGTCGCCCAATTCACCTTATGTTTTATAGGTGTAAATTGAAAAGAGGATGGTTTGATTAGGAAAACAAATGAACACCACAATCTCAGTCAAAATGCGATTGAATGAACCGATTGCGTCACCAAAAATATTTAGGGAATTATCCTAAGAATCGATACAGTCGATTCGTTTGCAGGAAATCTTATTGCCATAACAATCATTTTATACTCAAAGGCTTCTTTACCCCCCTATATGAAGTCTGCAAGTATTTCTAAACCAAAATCTCCCTTGGAGATTATAAATAAAGAAACTCCAAAACCAATAGGTTCCCAGGTCCTTGTTAAGGTAGAAGCATGCGGTGTTTGTCACAGTGACATTCATCTGTGGGAAGGAGGTTATGAAGGCCCTGAAGGGGAATTTCTCAAGGCTACTAATAGGGGTGTGCGATATCCACTAATCCCAGGACATGAGATTGCAGGGGTGGTAGACGAAATGGGGGAGGAGATCTCATCTCTGGGTGTATTCAAGAAAAATAACAAAGTTCTTGTGTTTCCATGGTTGGGGGAAGGTATGTGTCCGGCATGTAGAGAAGGAGACGAAAATCTCTGTGATAAACCAAGATCCTTGGGTATATACAGAGATGGTGGCTATTCTGACTACGTGCTAGTACCAAGCTATAGATACCTTTTGGATATAACCAATGATATCGAGACTAATATTTTGGACATGAATATTGCGTGTACGTTGTCGTGTTCTTCATTAACTGCTTATGGTGCAATAAACAATGCAGAGCTGAAACCATATGATACTGCAGTGATTATTGGTGCGGGAGGACTAGGGTTGATGGCCATACAGCTTGCAAAAGCAATCACAGGCGCAACGGTGGTATCTATGGATTTGGATGATAACAAGTTAAAAGCCGCGAAAGAGAATGGTGCAGATTATATCGTTAACTCGAAAAAAGAGGATGCAGTTAAGGCTATCATGGAACTAACACAAAAATTGGGTGCGGATGCCATTATCGATTTCGTAAATTCATCCAAAAGCACGGAAGTCGATATGCAATTGATGAGAAAGCGTGCAAGATTAGTGTTGGTAGGATTGTATGGAGGAGCCCTAAAATTAAATCTAGTAAGTATGCCGACGAGAGCATATAAGCTGATTGGATCCTACACTGGAAACATTGCACAACTCGCAGAGCTAGTATCATTGGCTAGACGAGGTGTAATCAGACCTCTTGTATCAGATAAATTCAAACTCGAACAGGCCACAGATGCCCTGTCCAGATTAAAAGATGGTAAAATTGTTGGTCGTGGCGTAATAAATCCAAGATAGTAAATCAACAGTAACGATTGATTAAAAAAATAGAATACGAAGGCCTTCAAGAAAGGATTCATCTCTTGCCGACCTCATTTTATTTTCCCAATTCGCATCCAAACTAATTGCGAAAATAAGGGATCTTGATTACAGTAACTGCAAGGTTTCATCATCAAGTTTAACTATTCTTGTTATGAGAGGAGTTGCTGGGCACATGATTTGTGCTCTCTCGTTAGTAACTCATGGACTTAGGGACAATCTCCAGATTCTTTACCAGCTCGACTTTTGCTTTTCGCGTTCCTCTTTTTAAAAAACTTGACAATAAAGTATCCTAATCCTGTTTCCATAAAACAAATTGCTACCTTAAATCGAATTTTTGCCAACTTGTGAAAATCCGAAATAATATGGTAAACATTAGTCCAATTCGCTACTATGAAATATTGCGCGATTATTAGATTAGAATACGTATATGACCAAGAAAAAAGGTATTATCTTTGACATGGATGGGGTCTTAATCGATGCAATGCCATTTCATGCTGAAGCTATGAGACGTGCCATAAAAGAACTAACGAATCACGAAATACACAAGAAACAGGTTTATCTACTCGAGGGAATGCCTGGTTCAAATTTAGTAAAGGAAATTTTTAGAAGAGAGAAGATAGATCACAACCTAGCTATGAGTGAGGATCTCGCAGAGCAGATCGGCAAACGCAAGGAGCAAATATTCAAACAAATTCAGAACGCGAGAGTGATAGATGGAGCAAGAGAACTACTTGATGATCTGACAAAAAGTTGTGGAAAAGCGTGCGTTAAAGCAGTTGTGAGCGGATCGGCTAGAAAAGAGGTCGAAAAGATACTGGATAAAAATATAGGAGCTCAGTTTTTTGACGTCATCATTACTGGAGATGATTTAGAAGAAGGCAAACCACAACCCGTACCATTTCAGATAGCTCTAAGAAAAATGAACCTAATGCCTTCTGACGTGATAGTAGTGGAAAACTCTCCACTGGGGGTTCAAGCAGCTGTTAGGGCTGGGCTAAAATACATCGTTACGTTAAACAATAGCCCTCTTGATCTAAACACAGACTTTAAAGAGGCCATATCTTCAGATATTGAAAATGTCATGTTTAAAGGTACAAAGTCGGCTAGTGAATTTCTATTAAATTGGTGCTGTGGTAACACCAAATAATAATTTGGACAAAATGTTAACTGCAAAGGTATACAATTCTTCCTAACAACGTATTAGCCCTGCAATTTTTTGTTATAAGCATGCTACATATAGGGATCGAGGCTGTTTAATGCACAGCTATATACGTTTGGAAGAACTATACAACACGAATTAGGGGTACAAAAATGAGTATATTTTACATGACACATCAATCTCCACTTCTGTATATTCTGAATCCTGAAAAACTATTTTTCTTTCCCTCTGTGTAGAATGATTATTAATGTTATTTCATATGTATTAGTATGAGCGAGAAAAAAGCTGCTGAAGCAATAGAACAGGACAATTCTGTGAGGAAGTTATTTGAGGGGAAAAATTTTGTCTTTGTATCCACAATAATGAAAGATGGAACACCTCATACTACCCCTACGTGGGTAGACCTAGACGACGGGAATATCCTAGTTAATACGGCAATTGGTAGAGTTAAGTACGAAAATGTATCCAGAGACCCTCGAATATCAATAGCAATAATTGATCAGACTAATCCTTATGATATGGTTACCGCGAGAGGAAGAGTAATACAACAGATTACCGGAGATGAAGCTGACCGACATATTGATAAACTTGCCAAGAAATATCTTGGTAAAGACAAGTATCCTGGTCGTGCACCAGGTGAGAAAAGAGTTATCTTGAAGATAAAACCTGAAAGACTAATGCATATGAAACAATAAGAGACTCTACTGCTGAAAGCATTTCCAATCATTACCATTATTGGTGGTGTTGAGCGACTCGTCCGTATCGGAAATCGAGCAATAACCAATGTAGTGTGGTTTGTTAACAGCATGACCTAGCATAATGATGCACTGTTGCTCTTCATAGCTAATAAGAATTGTATATTGTTAATTCATCTACTTTTGCATCGTATGAGATTATTCTTCTACCCTAAAAGTAAGTACATTATCTGTTATTTCAAATTCAGGTCTCCTCACAGAAGGCAAGCCGCTAAAGACGTACTTAAAAAGCCTCTCAAAATACAGTGACCATCTTCTTCCCATTTCGTGTTGAATCACAAACCTATGACTTCTGTCATCATCCGAAACATAATAAGAGTATTGAAAATTAGATACCCTTAACCAAGATTCTACGGTCTTAAGAAATGAGGACAAATTATGTTCACCTCTTAACAGTAATGTCAGGTCCTTGATCTCATTCTTCGCTATATGTTCAGAAAGCTTTTCCACTTCAGTATCTGAGAGTCTATTCATCATCCTTACCAGTAAGGTCTTGGGAAAAGAAACCATACCTGACGTCGAAGCGTAAGAACCGTATTCTACGTGGGACTCAAGTATCTGGGCGGAAAGTGTATTTAGACTAATTCGTTTTTGTGCTGCTTCATGTTTTAGCTTGCTTAGTACATCGGTTTTAAACCTAAGGGTGACACTATCACTGCTGCTACCGCCATGTTTCTTTTCAATCAAATGTGTCTCCAAACCTGCGCTAGTATTCTTAGAAGGTTGTTTCTTATAAAAATTGCGTTCATTGCCATAAAATAATTGCATTGCAATGGGATTATTTCTTAGCAAGACAATAATGTCTAATAAATATTAGGCCTACTAAGAGATGCACAATATTCTCGTTACTTAAATAGTTTAGCCATAAAACAAGTTTAACTATGAATTCGGTTGTTTCATCAAAGTCTCGGAGCGATTGCATAACATTTAGGATTGCAACAGAGAAATTGAACCAGTTACGCAGTGTATCTGAGGCCAAAAATGTAAGTCTCAACACACTAGTTAATCAAGTAATCAAAGCACACTTAGATTGGCATAGTATGGCTGCTGATGCAAAGCTATACTATTTACCAAAATCATTCCTAGTGCGACTCGTTGATCAACTTACAGAAGATCAAATTCGCGAGGTAGCACGCGATACAGCGAAAAATGATCTCGTAGAGATAAGTCTATTCCTACAAGGAGGTTTCTCTATTGCTTCGTTGTCCAATATCACAGAGACTTGGTTAAGAATATCACAAATGCCTTACAGACTTGAAATCAATGGAGATAGTAGTAAAATCATTATTGACCATGATATGGGATACAAATATTCTTATCTAATCAGGGAAATCTCTAGATGTATACTGGAAGTAGCGTTAGAAGCAAAGATGTCTTGTGATATAACGGATAACACCGTTGTTCTCAAACTTTACCAATAATTGCACGTTTATACGTAATGACAGTATGAATGGTAGAACATCGCCTTGACTTTTGAACGACCTACTAAAGAAATAGCCGGTGGTCTAATTGGGATTTACTCCAATTTAGATAAAGAATTTGATGATGCCCTCCGGTTTCTAAAGCCTGCTCTGAAGAATAATGAAGCCATCCTTCTCATAATCGATGAAAATTTAGATAAGGATTCGGTTCACAAACGGATGAAAGAGGAATGGAATATCAGTATCGATGAGATAAAGGAAATCGAAAATAAAGACTATTTAACCGTTGTAACCTCATCTGATTGGTATCTTCCTGATGGTGCAGGAAGGGCTCCAGATAAAGAATGGATTCACCGAAGGTGGAGTGATCTAGTAACAAAGTCAATTAAGAGAGGAAAGAGTGCGATCAGAGTTTTCGTAAATACTAGTCTGCTGTTTAGACTGGGAGTGGAGAAGGAATTTTTGAAGTATGAATATTTGGTTCCGTCAAAATTTGGTCTTCCAATAATAGCCGCGTGCGCTTATCAGACGACCGATCTCTCAACTTATTTGACAAAGGAAGAGATCAAAACTCTATGCTCGTGTCGATCATTGATGTTAATGACTAGGCAATACAATATAATCGAGAATCCTCCGATACATGAACATATTGCACTCTTGTACGATAATGAGTACGAAAGAGACACATTAGCTGCAGCCTATATCAATGAAGGATTGAAGAGGGGACAGCTTTGTGCTTATGCCAGCGTCGTGAATCTGGATAGCGTGACACTGAACAACACACTAGGATCGAAAATCGTTGACTTTGACGAAAATATAAGGAAAGGAAATCTGGTGCTCATCAAGCTATCTTCTCACTATGTTGGAGCATCAACTGGTAATTTGGAACCCTTCAACGTAATGGAGAGAGATCTGACCGAAAAGGCGAAAATCAGAAAAGACAAGCACGTGCGAATCGTTGCGGATTGCGCCGGCTTTCTATTCGAAAATAAGCACTTTGATGAATGTGTTGAATTGGAGGAATGGTGGCATCACAAACCATTCGAAGGATCCTATTTGTGTCCTTTTCCAAACTCCTTATGCGATAAATTTCCATATAATTACCATAAATATAGAGTCTTTGGCAATCACGATATCATAATTGATGAGCATGGTTCGTTGATCGGATCGTATATACCACACACATCATTGTCGGTCAATTCAATACTTCACATACTGGTGGCATGATTAGGACGGTTCTTTCTGATTATATAGAGTTCAAATATCTGATTAAACCTTTGTTGATTTAGCCCCATTGCCTCAGTTTAACCCGATCTAATAATTATATAATACTTAAGTAATCATGTTTTAAATACTATATTATATACAAGTGTTGACTAATAGTTGCTATTGAAGCGATCTCAAACTGGATTTGCCGGACAAAATCATACTAATCTACCCAGTCACCAAGTAAACATAATAACCACAAAGAATGACCCTCTCTTAGAACAAAAGTTAGCGTTAGCAACAGAAGGACTTGAACCCCATTTTTTAAAACATCTGAAAACAAAGGTCACGCATGACAATGCACTGACTATATCAAAATATATTTTATCGATGAGGGTAGAAACCAGTCTATCTACCAATTATAGGCGGGCAATCATTTCATCTTTAAAATTACTTTCCGAGTTTCTCTCCAATAAACCATTTAGTGACATGACCAGAGATGATGTTATAAGCTTTCTTGGTAGTTTAAGAAAAGCTGAATCTGAAGATGTGATGCATAATTGGATAGGTAGTTACAATCTTAGATTAACATTCTTTGCGAGATTTTTCAAATGGCTGTACTATCAGAATATGGAACCATCTAAAAGGCCAAAACCACATGTAATTGAAAATATACCGTTTTTAAAGAGAAAAGAGCAGTCAATATACAAGCCTTCAGATCTGTGGACAACAGAAGATGATCTACTATTTCTGAAATACTGTCCTTCAAAAAGAATGAAATGCTTTCATGCAATGTCTAGGGATACAAGCTGTAGACCTCATGAGCTATTAAAATTAAGAATACGGGATGTCGTATTCAAGAGTATTGGTGATAAGCAATATGCAGAAGTCTTGGTGAATGGTAAGACAGGCTCTAGGCATATTCCATTGATAAATTCACTTCCATATATTAAAGATTATTTGGACCATGAACATCCCCACCCATCCAATCAAAATGCCATACTACTATGTGGAGTACGAAGGAGCTTAGGAAGGTCGATAAATGTTATCGCCCTTCATAGGATCTATGATAAATATAAAACTGAACTATTCCCAAAGTTAATTCAAGATCCTAATGTTGCTGAAGAAGATAAACATAAGATAAACGAATTATTGAAAAAACCCTGGAATCCGTATATCAGAAGACACTCAGCGTTGACAGAAAAATCCTCATTCCTAAAGGAGCACATTCTGAGGCAGCATGCAGGATGGTCCCCCAGATCTCAGATGCATCTAAAGTATCTGCATTACTTTGGGAATGAATCTAGTGATAGCATATTAGAGGCTGTCTCTTATA
>JBKPHJ010000114.1:0-1968 GCA_046729835.1 Thermoproteota archaeon | reverse complement strand
CACCAGTACCATGTCCAGATGGTGGAGATCCATTATCAGATGGTTCATGTCCACCAGTACCATGTCCAGATGGTGGAGATCCATTATCAGATGGTTCATGTCCACCAGTACCATGTCCAGTAGGTAAACCAGGATGTCCACCACCATGTGATCCGACCAAGCAGCAATGTCCACCAGAATGTGGACCAGGAACTCACTTAGAAAACGGAAAGTGTGTACCCAACAAGAGGGGTGGTTCTAGCAGCAGTTCAAGTTCATCATCAAGTGCAACTGTAAACTTGATTGGTGCCGAAGTATCGAGTTGTAGACTTGACGGCAACGCACACGGAATGCAGCAGAAGTTTGATACAGCTAAATATCGAGCATGTGGATTTTATCCAAACGGCCAGATAGCATACACTGATGGCTTCGTTGCGGGGTGTACACAAGTTGGTAACACCCAATTAATCTGTCAAGCATTTATAGAATTAAACACGAAAACCCAACCGACACAGACACAGACAGCAACACAACCGACCCAGCCAAACACGCTGTCACCACCACAACCGACGCAAGCTATACAACCGATAACAGAGGATGGCTAGCTACTTAAGAGCGTTAATGTTGATGAAAAATGAATAAAATTCGGAAGCCAGTGTTTTATGCTGCTGTAGTTATAACAATTTCAACATCGGTACATATTAATAGTTATGTACAAGCTGAAGAAGAAGAAGAAGATAATGACGACAATGGATGGAATGGCAGCTGTAGAGATGCTGGGTTTGAAAATGGACGAATTTGTTCCGTTCATGTCATTTCTCCGTTTAGACCATTTATACTGATTGAGATACAAAATCATCTGCTACTGCAAGCAGTGTCGGAAGAGATCCAACCCCGAACCACTAAAATCCAACTTTGGAATGTCGAATCTGATCGGTTTAAGTGTTTCGACTCTAACGTACTAGAAAAACGGGATGATCGGACGTGACCGCCCCGACTATAAGCAAAGAGCAGAGGTATGCAACCTCATTTATTCGATCGTCATATGGGAAGGCTACATAGGAAAAAATGACCGAGGACATCAACAAGAATGGACTAGACAAAGCACCGCCATTGCATGAAGCATATGTTAGGCAGGAAATCGTCAAGCAGATCATAAAGCTATTGGAACCATTCTATATTTGCCCTCTCTGTCACTACACATTCAGTAGGAAACACCTGATACCACATTTGATGTGGCTGAAAGATCACGAACATACTATCTCTTCCTTGCAGCTCCATCTAGAACAGGCAGGTAACGACGGACAGACGGACGAGGAATCACAATATACACAATTTAAAGTAAAGGATACAACAGACGAATCTGAAGCTATGAAAAGATATCTAAACGTAGTACTTGAAGAGATAGAAAAATTCAAGAATACAAAATAGAGTCTGATCAAAATCTCGCAAAAGTCGTACGTGTGTTTGGGAACCGCGAGGGATAAGAATCTATGGGGATGCGGATGTTGTCACTCGACAAGGTGGATATATGAACCAGACTGGTCACTCAGAACATCAATTTATTAGGATTCGGATGGAGGAATATGCGTCACAGTCTATCACGGAAACAACCTATGACAACGAGAATAGATATGTGGAACGGCTCATCATGCCCAAATTCTTTGATGTGCGCAGAAACCCTCATAAGTAATCCAATCTAATCTGAATAAAATTAAGAATCACTGTGCGTATCATTATTAAGTGTAGGAATGGTGGCAGGAATCTATTTCGGCTTTTCAGCTACGAATATTCCGCTATTTCTGTGGCTGTGCCTGCATTAGCCGCCTTTGCAATCTGTCCAGCTATTTGTGCTATTATGGGAGGATTAATGTGGTTCATGAGTCGTTCTTCCAAAAATAAAGGCAATGAGCAAAAAGACGTTTTAAAGGTTGAGAGAACGTCTTCTTGTTGCTCTGACTGTAAGATACAGCAGCAAGAGCCAATAAC
>JBKPHJ010000113.1:0-15385 GCA_046729835.1 Thermoproteota archaeon | reverse complement strand
CGCTGCTTGCTGTTTGTTAATCGCATCGTCAGGACGTAAATCTATCATATAGTTCTCCTTTGCATCTACTCCATTATTATCTATTTTATCAATTCCTTGTGTTAAGTAGATCCGTCTTTAAGATAAAAGGTCCTTGTAATTGTGAATGGTGACTCTTATAATTATACAGCTGCGGTCAATCTTCTTGACCTTATATTTAGTATTGATCTCAAGCTAGTATAAATGAGAGCAGCCTGCAATACATATCCTCCTATAACCAGAATAATTGCATTTACCGGCTTAGAAAAGGTCATCATCAATTCAACGTGTGGCGGAGCAAGACTGTTACCAATAATAACTAGGGCATCCAGTGGAATACATGCATACAGTCCTTTACTATACCCTTTCCATATCAAAGCAGATAGTGAAGCAAATAATAATTCCAAAATAATTGCCCTATCAATAAATTTGGGATTTCCAAGTGGAATTGCAATTAAACCTATTGCCGTAATAGAGACTAAAATAATCAGCGTAGCACGATAATAGGAGTCCACTTAGTAACTATTTTCATTATGAACATTAAAAGATTATCAAATTATTATTTCAGGTACTCATTCTAGAGTATTGAAAACAGGTTTGACTATCATGCGGGTTCTGTGAAGCTAAATAATGATTCTATATGTGTGAGCGGTACAAAATAAAGGAAAAGTGTGACTAAAATTGAACTAGCATAGGAGAAGGTTCAATCAATTGAGTCCTCAACCCTTTCTGATTCCAGTAAACTCCGCATTAAGTATAGACTTTCTTGCAATACGTACAACTTCAAAGATTGCTGCTCTTAGGTCGCTAGCTCCATTTCCCAACATTCTCACGATCATTCCTGAGTTGTACGGTAGTATGGAAGCTCCTGCAATAATTTCGGAACTTTTTGACAAACTCGAATTGATCTCGTCTTTAATCGATCTGGCAAATCTGCTTGGACAGAGCAGGTACACGCTCCCAACTACAGTATGGCTGTCTAGTATTCCAACTTGATTGGGATTCCTCTTTCCTGGCTCCAGGATTGCAATATCGGTAAGCCTTAGTTTATTATCCTGATTTACACCAACAGCCTTCATGTAACAAATGTCATATTCAAAAGACTCCCCGCTTGCTACCCTTCCAGGGACCACCATCTCCGAATATAACATCGTAGCGTTATCATGAACGCGCATTTTAAGCGTCTGATAAAATCTTGAATTCCTGTATGGAATGATCTGATCTGGAACAAATTCGAAGTAGCAGTCCTCGCCCACGGCAATATTTACAATTTGTGTGGCATAGTTCCTTTCCATCCTGTATACTCTTGTTGCACCCTGGGTTGTGATATGTGCATAAGCACCATTTAACAAAGAGATGTCCATTCTATACCGATCACCTTGGAGTATTCCACCTGATGGTGACATGATGTACATGTATGCCATTGAAGGCAGAGATTCTTCCAAATAAAGAGCCCGCTGCGCAAATAATGGAACTTTTGTATATAGATCCCTTACAACGGTTTTACCTCTGTCACTATCAAGCTCTAACTTTAAAGTAAGCGCACCTAGCTTTCCTGCTCTACCTACTCCCAGTTGCTGCAGTTCCGAGCCGTACTCAAGAACCTCCGGTGGTGTATCTGATGGAATGTAAAAATCTAATGAGCTAACCGAGGCCTCATCATCATTACTATCTTGGGTACCGCGATTCGTGTCGGCTACAGAGTTGCCAACATCGCCTTGACGAATATCGGCATAATAGTTCACCATCGATAAAATCTCTATCTCTCTTATGATTTAATCATCACATTGTTTGTTACTAAAACTACTACTACCATTACCAATTAGCATTAGCATAAATACGATCAAGCTCAAACACAGATCATCGGTTTGACTTTGCGGCAACCGCTGCCTTTGGTGGTTGATCAAATAACACATACTTGGCAATCTGATTTGCTACTTCCTCAACTCCTTCCCCTTTTTTCGAATTTACAAAGACATACGGCTTCTCTCCCCTGACGATCTTTGCATCTCTCTCCATTATACGTAGGTCTGCCCCTACAATCGGAGCAATATCTATCTTGTTGATCACCAAAAGATCGCACGTCTCTATCCCAAGACCCCTCTTTCTTGGATACTTGTCCCCCCCCGTCACATCAATTATATAGATAAAGTAGTCTGCAAGCGCGGGACTAAATGTCGTGGTGATATTGTCCCCACCGCTCTCGATGATGATTAGGTCTAGATCTGCATATTTTGATTCCATCTCTTCCACCACGGACAAGTTCATAGATGGATCTTCCCTGACTGCCGTGTGTGGGCAGCCTCCTGTAGCCAGACCTATTACCAGGTCTTCTGGCATTAACCCCCTCTCTGTTGCGAGATTTTTTCTCATCCTTTCTGCGTCTTCCTTGGATACTACATCGTTTGAAATTATACCAATGTTGTAGCCTTTAGCTGATAGAAGGGGGACTACCTGCTCGATGAGCATCGTCTTTCCTGACCCTACAGGCCCGCCAACGCCGACCCGCGGTATTCTCTTGGAACTCATAATAAAAATTGTACTAGGGCATCAGGTTATAAACATTTTTGAAGGCATTTTTTCATGTGAAATTTGGATCAGATCGATGCCTGGGGCAAACTGCCATATGCCTGTTAATGGCCGATCTATGTTAGATCTAATCGTAGTCACAAGTACGTCTCCCAGCCGATGTATAATCATCTGCCCATCAAAATGTTGTAACATTCCCATTCTTAGGGCGGCCCCTACCATACTGACTGTGAATCCATAAAGCATGATTAGCGCGGCCTTATTTCGTGGGATGCCAAGGCTATGTGCGGAGACTGCCATCGCAACCGGAAATACTCCTGTAGCCTTTTTCGAAGAAACCGCTTTTAGATATTCATTCAGTAACTTATCATCGGTGATAAATGATCCAACACATCTTAACAGTTGAGTTCCTGATCTAGATGATGCATTTCTTATTTCTTCTACTAATTTCATGGAAAAAATGATATTATCAACTTCAATTAATTTTGGCATGTTGTTTTTGATGATCTGCTCATAGGCAGCACCAAGTGCTGTGCAATCTGCCGGTCCGATCTGATTTTCTATATATACTTTCAGCAGGTTTAGTAGACCATCTGGATTCGCTATTAATTTCTTCTCCTTGCTATAGAAAAGTGCTTCCAATCCATTGGACATTGTATACATGCCAGTGGGAAAGAATGAATCTGAAAGTTGCAGAAATCCTATGTCTTCTGGCCTCAGCTCAAAATCGTAATTATTTTTGGATTCAGTTTCTCTATTGCTTTCATTCTTATTATTCTTCTTCTTCTTCATAATACCATAATCACTATTGCCAGGATCTCAATGTTCATGGACGTCCATGCTCTCCTCAGGTTCAAAGACAATCCTTTTGCTAGTAATCTCAACGTGATCATGAAAAGGGTGGAACAATTTTTGAAACATCTCAATTTCAGATTCTGCTTGTATTGGAAAATATATCTTGTCTCCCTGAAGCTTGATCGGCCTATGAAGATTCCCAATTGTATGGCCTATCTTGACAGGTATCTGGATCAGGTGATCAGGATCATCATGAAGACTATTTTTTCTGATCTCTACCTGAAGAACATTTTCAGGCTCTATTTCAACAACTATTATCCGATTTTCATCTAGTAGAAGTACGTCTCCATGCCTTAGATGATGACTACCGGAAGGAAGAGTTAATGCAATATCTGTTCCTTTATTTGAGACCTTTCGCATTCGCAGCCTCTGTGATTCTATCCTGCTAATTAGCACCGTTTCATTTTGCTGATTTGAAGTGAACTTACTATGTGAAGACTTCAATTGGTCGTCTTGGTATATGTTACCTAAAGTGCGATCGATAGTAATCATACTAGACATCCTGTGCCTCTTTATTATCCTGTTGTGCTGGTACTGGTTGAGCTGCTGCTACCTTTGGCGATACATTGATATTTTCTTTCACTTTTTCAACCATATCACTTAGCCTCTGAGTATAATCAACATGGCCATAATGAGCATAAGATGATTGACCAACAACTGCAAAAACCAACCCATTACCTTCTATCTTGACGCTGGCACCTATTTGAAACTTTTCGGCTATAACACATTTTGTTACTTTATGGAGAGAATAGTCAACATTTAGGTGCGAAGCAGGATCGATAAAACCTGACATCGAATAGATCTTTCCGCCGGAAACAACAACGTGTTTTATCTGTGTTGGATCTATCACGAAGTAATTTTCGTCTATGTTAGATTCCTCAACACAATGACGTATTATCAAAGCTGATGTTTCACACCCCCCTTCCTCCTTATTACCTCTTCGATTCGGAGAGGGATTGAGGGCTTAGATCTTCAGCAGCAAGGTTCCTATCGATTCTAAGAACAGATTTCGCTATCTCGCCAGCTGCGTTTAGTGCCATTGTCTTTACCTTTAGAGGATCCAAAATTCCTCTCTTCCACATATCAACAGGTTCTCCAGAATCTATGTCTATTCCAAATCCTGAAGGAGAGGCTTTTGCGGCCATCACCTTCTCAAGGCCGTTGTATCCGGCGTTAGTTAGAATCTGTCGCATGATGCTTTCAAGAGCCGATACGACGACCTCTAGCCCCACCTGCTCTAATCCTTTAAGCCTTAATTTCTTTACTCTCTCGATAACATGTAGTTCAGCTGAGCCGCCTCCGGCAACGACGCCTTCATTTAAAGCCGCTTCAGCAGCATTCACTCCATCTATAGCGGCCCTCCATCGCTCAAGTGAAGTTTCTTTAGTTGTCCCTGAAACTATCATGGTAACGATATTCCTGCCCGCCCCATTCTCTAGGTAGACTACGCCGCGTTCTTCATCTTCTCTGACAAGTTCTGCATAGCCAAGCAATTCGTCATCAATTCCTGCTCTTCCTACTCCTCCTCCTGCTGCTGCCTCTGACTTTCTTTTACCGGTTAGCTCCTCGGCCATTCTTATTGGTTTTGCCTTTGTATATCTTGAGACGTATTCTATCTCCTCAGTTGAGATCCTTACCGCAAATATTTTTCTTGCAACGAGTAGATCCTCTACTACCTGGTCGACTTCTGAGGAGGCTATCAGGATGGTGTTTGCTCCAGTGGCAAGCATCTTATCTACTAGCTCTTTTGATTTTGATACCCTATCTTTCTCCATGTTCAAGATTTCATCGTACTTGCTTCCCTCCTTTAGCCAGGATTCTTTGACCGGCTTAAGGTCCATCCTAACGATAAGAATTCTTGCCTCCTTCACTTCCATTGGCATCTCAGGATCTATTTTCTTTCTCTCAAGAACGATACCATTAACTATTGCGTCGTCCATGTTTGTACGTCTTATTACTAATATAGACTTGTCAAAATCATATGATTCGTTATGTTGTCTTGCACTATCGCCAACCGTTCTCAAAGCGGATATCACCAATGTCGAAAGTTTGTATCCATCCAATTTTGAAGAAAGAGAGGTCTTTACCACATGTTCAAGTCCTAAATCGGATATGCCTATACGCCTCGTCTCTTCTCGTAGGAGATCGCAAGAATGCTTAACGCCACTATCTATCCCTTCAACTACCTTTGTTGGATGAACTCCTAGCTCCTTTACCAACCTTTTGCCTTCCTTGATCATCTCGGCGGCCATGACCACCGCGGTAGTAGTTCCATCACCCACTAACTGTTCCTGTCTTTCCGCAATCTCGACTATCATTCGTGCTACCGGATGGATTGCACGCAGAGAAAGGAGTATGGTCACCCCATCATTAGAAACATGGCGATTCATTGCCTGATCTATCAAAAGCTTATCCAATCCTTTAGGTCCCAAAGTTGTTCTGACAGTATCTGCAACGGCGGTAACAGCATTAGAATTTGATTCTAGGGCGTTGAACTCTACGCTCTCGGCCATAGGTCTCCATACGCCATAATTAGGATTCGACATAATGCAGTATCTTCACAAGCGAGAAATAAAGATTGAGGTTACTGTGAGTCTACTGAAAAAAGTGTGTGATGTGAAGAGCAATCATCAAGAGTCGTTGTTGCTCTTCAACTCTTCATTTCTTTGTTTTTTTCTTTTTTGCTTTTCCTATTTTTCTTATTAATGCCTTATTAATGCCTCTTAGAGTTGGTGATTTGATGACACCCCTCTCTCTGTCTGGCGTTATGCCATAAAGTATCTCTGTGCGGATGATAACTCTTTGGCAGGATCCACAGTAGCAATCTTGCCGTCTAACTTTACTTCATATGTTTCAGGGTCGATGGTTATCTCAGGAGTCTTGTCGTTCCACATCATATCCTTCTTGCTGATGCTTCTGCAATTCTTTACTGGAAGCATTACCTTCTCCAGACCCAGCTTCTCTGGGACACCCATCTTTACGGCTGCCTTTGAAGTGAAGGTAAAGCATGTCTTTTTTACTGCTCTTCCGAGGGCTCCAAACATTGGCCTATAGTAGACAGGTTCGGGTGTAGGTAACGAAGCGTTAGGGTCTCCCATAATCGACCATGCTATGAATCCTCCCTTGAAGACCATCTTTGGTTTTGCAGGGAAGAACGCGGTGTTATACATCACTATGTCTGCATATTTTCCTACCTCTAGGGAACCCAGATAATCAGCAACGCCATGGGTTATTGCGGGATTTATTGTAGTCTTGGCGATGTATCTTTTGGCTCTCGCGTTGTCATTATCACCGGTCTCCTCCTTCAATTTTCCCTTCATTTTCTTCATTTTATCGGCCGTCTGAAATGCTCTGATCACTACCTCACCGATTCTACCCATCGCCTGGCTATCAGAAGAATACATGCTTAGTACACCTTCATCATGCAACACGTCCTCTGCTGCGATCGTCTCTGCTCTAATTCTAGACTCCGCAAATGCGACATCTTCTGCTACCGCAGGATTAAGATGATGACAAAACATGAGCATATCCAAGTGTTCGTCGATAGTGTTGACAGTATATGGCCTTGTTGGATTCGTTGATGATGGCAAGGCGAAGTGTTCACCTGCAATCTTCATTATATCGGGAGCATGTCCTCCTCCTGCACCCTCTGTATGATACGTGTGCAGTGTTCTTCCATCTATGGCATCAATTGTGTCCTCAACATAGGCACACTCGTTAATAGAGTCCGTATGGATTGCGACCTGTGTGTCGGTAGCATCTGCTGCTTTAAGAGAAGCATCCAAAACAGTCGCAGTTGTTCCCCAGTCTTCATGGTCTTTGAGTCCACATGCTCCTGCCTCTATTTGTTCTAACAATGGGGCTAGTGATGGATGAGAATCATTTCCTTTTCCCAGAAATCCCCAGTTCATTGGTGTATCTTCGATGGCTTCCATCATCCTGCTGATATTGAAGACTCCTGGCGTGCATGTTGTTGCACACGTGCCATCCGCAGGTCCTGTTCCTCCACCTATCATGTTACAGATACCATTACTGATTCCGTCAATATACTGCTGTGGAGAAATCATGTGTATGTGCGTGTCAAAATGACCTGGCGTGCAGATCGTATGTTCACCCGCTGTCGCCTCCGTACACGCAGACACAACCAAATTACGATCTACTTTATCCATAGTATATGGATTGCCTGAATTCCCGATTCCCGCAATC
This sequence comes from Thermoproteota archaeon, assembly GCA_046729835.1. Lineage (GTDB taxonomy): Archaea > Thermoproteota > Nitrososphaeria > Nitrososphaerales > Nitrososphaeraceae > TH5896. Next base: position 7,777 of record JBKPHJ010000113.1, on the reverse strand, counting down.
TTTCCATCTTTTATGCCTATATCCCCTTTTACAATTCCTAGTACAGGATCTAGGACCACTGCGTTTGTGATTAGATAATCAAGGGCTCCATTTGCATTGGTAATCCCTGGCGTCTGCGCCAAGCCATCTCTAAGTGTTTTTCCACCACCAAATACACATTCGTCGCCTGGAGTTATCAAGTCCTTCTCTACTTCTATAAATAATTCAGAGTCTCCGAGTCTAATCTTGTCGCCTGTAGTAGGCCCGAACAAGTCTGTATATTGTTTTCTCGTTAATTTAAGAACCATTTCTATTACCTCCTCGCTCGCTCCCTTCTATGCTCCTCTGTACCCTAAATTCTTAGCCTTCTCTTGTGCCGCTGACTTTATGGCAGCTGATTTGAGTCCACCCATCGTCAGACCATTGAAACCATAGACGATTTTAGCTCCGCCGATCTCACAGAGTTCTACTTCTTTCTCATCACCTGGCTCAAATCTAACGCCCGTTCCAGCAGGTATATTCAGTCTATATCCATATGCCTTTTCTCGCGGGAATTCGAGTGCCTTGTTAACTTCGAAGAAATGAGTGTGCGAGCCTATCTGACACGGCCTATCGCCTGTGTTCTTGACCTTTATTTTTACGGTTTTTCTACCCTCAGAGCAGATAACAGGTTCTGGACGCAGAACATATTCTCCAGCAATCATTGCTTTAGATATCCCCTTTCTCGTATATTGTTTTTTTTAGATATTGATCTGGATCTGGTCTTACTCTTTTTTATCATTCACATCATCGCCTCTTACTGAACTGGGTCGTGAACGGTTACCAGCTTCGTACCATCAGGAAAAGTGCACTCCACCTGCACGGTATGTATCATGTCAGGGACACCTGACATAACATCTCCCTTTTTCAATATTGTTCTAGATGACTTCATGAGTTCAGAGACACTCTTTCCGTCTCTTGCTCCTTCAACTACATGATCTGCAATATATGCCACAGTTTCAGGATAATTCAATTTCACACCCCTTTCTTTTCTTGCTTTTGCGATCTGAGCTGCTGTCCAGATCATCATCTTGTCCACCTCTCTAGGTGCTAACATCATATTTCCAAATACCTCATCTATTTGTAATGAATTGAATTATTTAAGTCTAAAAAAAATAGCGAGATGTAGTCTGCCTGTACGCGCAGGTGAATCTTAGTCGACGTCGACACCAACCCGATAGCAACCTGACAACAATCCCTTCTTTGCACTTCTAGACCTTTTTCACCGTGACAGGAATAAGAGACTCTAGCCAGAAAGAGACCTTCTCAAAATGACCATCCTTTCTTGTAGGCAGCTTGAAATTATAGGTCTTTTTACCTGCTGTGATTGCAAGAAAATTTGTTTGTATTGCTGATCCCATCATATTGTGGACAATGGTTTCTGTTCCTTTTCGAATATCAATGTGATCGACATCTTCGTACCAAAAGTAGTAATTGCTGGGGCTACTCGATAGTATCGCCTCGATGTCTATGGATGCTGACTTTTTCGTTATCTCAGAATTTTTAATATTATCACTTAAGACAAGATATGGATAAGGAGCCATTCCCGCGACGTATCCCAGATCTACAAATTTCCTAAAGAAGTTTTTTTTGCTAATAATTATCCTTTTTGTGGTAAAATCAAGGGCATAATTCTCCCCCCACCCACCCTTAGTCTCTGAACTGAGACGAAGGATTAATTCCTCTAATCTGTTTTTCTTGCACCAGTCCATAAACAAACGGATCTTCTCTGTGTCGCTAAAACCCTGGCTTCTCCCCTTCGAATATCGGAGAAAGTCTCGAAATTGCTCTGGCTTCAATACTTGACTACACAACTAAATGGCTTTCAGTATTTATGTTAACATGTCATCTCATAAGTAAAATATGAAACAAAAGAAGAGAGAGGCGACGTCTGCCGGCACAATTTCTTTTCTTTTTCTTGCTTTTTTCTTTCTTGCCTTGCTTCCTTCTTATGTGTAACTATGGTCTGGACCAACCTGCCCCTGCGGGTATGTGGGAAAATCCCGAAATTCCCAGTAGGGCCACCCAAGCGGTGAACACGAATGGTCCAGTTAAAGCGGGCAAGCCCCACATCCCAAAGAACCGCTGCAGAGCCGGCATCACAAATAGCGAACAAGCCACCGTCATCAATAAGGCAATCAGGAATGACTGTGCAGTGAATGGAAGGAAGCTCGTCAGAGCGATCATCACCAATACTTGATTGAAGCCATGAAGTCCCAATCGTATCTCCGCGGTTGGAATCTTTGTCAGTATCGCACAAGCCGCTCCAACAGCCGAGCCAACAAGCGCCATAACTCCCCCTAGATACAGAGGAGATAACGGATTCCATCCGGCCGTAAAGCCGTTCGTCCACCAAGGACGATCCTGATTCATCGGATCTCCATCAACGTTGACAAGCGGAGCTATCTCAAAAGCCAAGGTAAGTCCCACTACCCAGAAGATACCCGTCTTCCAATTTTCGACAAATGTAACTTGTGATACCCCTTTCAACGTGGCCATGATGAATTCTTTTGGAGTCCATTTGAAGTCTTCTTTAGTGTCAGGATTACTACTCGCTGCAAGTAGCTTCGCAGCAGTTGGTGGAGGTGGAGGACCTGGCCATATATCACGTCCGTATCTCTGCGAGGCATACATCATTGCCCAGGTCGTGAAGATGAACGATGAGGTGAAACCAGGGATGGCCCATGAATTTGTTGTGCAAGTAGACTCTGGTGGGCCAACACATTGGCTAAACATATCGCCCATCAGGTGCGCAAATGCCATCCACATGACTGCGGTAATAGCAGCACCGTAGACAGAGAGCCAGAATGTCGCCTTATTTGTCTTGGTAAAGGGTCCTGACCAGAAGGCCATGCCAGTCAGGATAGAGTTGTAGCCGAACAAACCAAACGTCACAAGTCCGTACGGTGCTCCGAGTACAATGGCCATTCCTGCACCTACTAGTCCAGAAATGACCATCATCGCTCCTGCGTAACGTGACGCGATAATCACACCGGCCAGGATTAGGATGCCGTTTATCGGGGAGCTGAACAAAGGAACCTCGCTGATGCCGTTAAACAATGTATAGAAGAAATCTATAGCCGGATTTCCAGTCGAGTAGTCAGCAGGACCTGCAATTTGAAGTGTTACCACAGAGAATAATAATGCCTCTAATGCGCCTATCAAACTAGATTGTAATTGTAGAGGTATATTTTAACAATTTGTACTCTAATGATATTTATTAAGGATATTCGATGATAATGCCGTTACCAAGGTATGACAACCTAACTCTCATCTTCCTACTTCCTATAACTTGTGAACAGGGAGTATACTGTATCTACGAAGGATATTGTTCCAGAGTCGTTCAACCGACTGACAAGTGAGAAGGTGTTGTGCAGCATTAAGGTGCCGACGTCGACTAACCCCATCCTCTATAATTTATGATGACAAATTCTCAATTGAGATAACTTATCTTATCAATGTTACCGGCCTAGAGGTTAGATGGATTACTTTCGCGGTGACATGACCTACGCTGGCCTCTGCCCTACTCAATCCCTTTGTTCCCATGACGATCAAATCAACATCTAGTCTATCTGCTATCTCAACAATCTTTGTGGCAGGATCACCTAGCCTAACTACCCTTTCGTAGTCTGCATTCTGTCGTGATATCGCAAGGCTTCTCAGCATTTTTCTACCCTCCTGCTCCATTTGAGATACAATCGCCGCATCTACTGATTCGTCCTCATCATCGGTCCATTCCATAACATGTACCAGATACACTCTGGCTGTCCTATTTTTCGCAAAAATCGAATCAGCATAGCTCAACACACGTAGCGATGAAAGTGAACCATCTATCGCAACTAGCACCTTCTTCAGTTGAATAGTTGTATCCTCTCCCGGAGTATGGGATCTGGTTTCCGATTGCGGAGTGGTAAATTCTCTTACCTCATCTTGCATCAAAGCTGGTGTATCGGTGATCCTCTTCAATACCTGAATAATCCCTGCGCGAGTTTCTATTAATGGTAATAAAACTATAGTACAGGCAGCAATGCCTGCCCATACTACTGCTATTCCGACCCAGAGGGAATGGACTTGCAGTGAGAAGACGTATCCAGAGAAGTACAAAGGTAGGGGCCAGACTACGACAAGAACAAGTGAAAGAGCCATTGCATATCTGTAAGTGAATTTAGCATCTCGCCGCAGCTGCTCGTCATCAGTATCTCTCTCTATTATTGACCTGATCTTGTAATCAACAACAAGGATCTTTTGTTTCATCAGTTCGAAGTTGAAGTTTGTGGTCTCACTAAACTCCGTTTGAGCACCACCCCTGCTCCTACCGAGATAGAGACTATGTTACCAATCAACAGAGGAGTAGTCTCCCCAGTTGTAGCTATGGACAACTCACCATATAGTAGCCAGGTCATAGTTACCCATGAACAGATGCCTGCGATCAGACCTACAAGCGCACCGAGTATAACAGCAGTCTTGTTCGTTTTCTTCCACGAAACAGTCAATGCAATTGGTACAACAGCTGGACCTATCAAGATCCCCATCTAACTCCGAGAAGTATAACGTACCCTATTCCTTCAGGAAGGATTGGGGCCAAGGATTAGATCGCTTTCTGAGAAGTATATAAACGAATATACATGAGATGAAGATATTTGGCCGGCTCCCTAGTTGGTGGGCCAATTCTCTGGTACACTTAATCAGCAGAATATGGTAGTTTACGTATATTAGAGATTATATTTAATAACGGCTTTAGCATTTAACGTCGATACTACTATTGATGATTGATAATATAGACGAACTAATACTATCTGCTCTTAGTAAAAATTCCAAGCAGGATTCCAGGGAGATATGGGATTTACTTCGAGATCATGGCTATAATCTGAGTGAGGCTGAAATAGAATCAAGGATCGGAAGATTGGAGGACGACCAGGTGATAACTGGCTACACCATTTCAGTAAATACAAAGAAGATCCGGCGGAGAATTGTCCGCGTTGCTCTGGTAAGATTCAAGTTTTCCCAGCATCTCCCAAGCAGAATCGAAGGGCTAAAAAAATATCTAGCTGACGCACCATTTGTACTGTTCTCGGGCCGTACTCGAGGAGGGTATGACTGGATCTGTGTGCAATCATTTCTTAACGAAGAAATGGCTGATGAGGAGAGCGATATCTACCGCAACCTATTTGGAGATATCATTCAGTCATACGAAGTTTATGACTTTATCCCAATGAAGGAACCATCTTATCATTCTCTTACACATACCCCCGAGGAATACAAGAGATTCCTTGATGAGTGGATCTCTCCTTTCCTGGGACGTTGACAAATAGATTCTGGAACTATTTGCTTCTTCCCCCGGGATCTAGCTTTCTTGCATTTGCATTCTTGTATCTAATTGTTTCATCAATCAGCGAATGAATTCGAAGTCTAATTCCCATAAGAAAGTTCACTATCTCTCCTCTTTGAGCCGGCTCGACACTTGAATGCACTTCATCAATCAAATTATCTACTCTTGCGAGAGTTATGCGAAGTGCTAGAGTAGTCTTTTTTGTGAGTTTTAGCACATGGGTAGATTTGTTTGATAATCTCTGAGCCGAATTCTCAACACTTCCGTCAGCTCCGGTGCTCATCAACGATGATGTTTTCATCAGAGACTTCATCTCTCTGATTTGTCTCACTGTCAAGTCGTTTGAAGCAACCTGTTGCATTATCATATTCTGTTTCTCAGATGAGATGCTCGTTAGCTCTAAAGCAGAACTTACGTTTATTCGGTTCTCGATTATGTGCTGCTTCACTTCCTCAGGTAGCTTTAGAAGCTGGATCCTGTGAGAAACATATTCTTCACTCTTGCCTATCTTTGCTGCCAACTCGGTAACTCCCCCCCATCCAAAATCTACAACATATCGCCTGAATGCTTCTGCTTCTTCTATGGGGTCCATCGACTTGCGTTGCATGTTCTCTGTCAACTGAATTTCATAGGCTTCTTTATCAGCCAATTCTCTAATTTTGCAAGGGATGAATCGCCAACGCAAAGATCTGCAGGCATGAAATCTGCGATGGCCAGCAACTATCTCAAAACCGTGTGAGAGTGGCCTGATCAGAACCGGCTGAAGAAGACCATGCTCCCTAATACTTGCGATTAAACAATTATCTTCATCGGACATCCTCTGAAATCTAGCTCGAACGGCAAATTGAGAAGGTCTTATCATTTTCATCTCAATCTGTTCGACAATGCTGGTGTCGAAAAATTCCATACAAAAAGGTGGTGGTATTAGTACTTATGGTTTACTAAATTCTAGCATGTAGCATCATTTCATGTTAATATCATATGAATCAGGGAAAATGATGTATTTCGTTCATGGGCAAGGGAAGTACTTCCCTTGATGTAAACTCTAGGGATTGGCCTATGCCGCTACTTTCAAGGCATCGAGTAGATAGATACATAGACATAAAAAAAGCTCGATCTAAAATAGTCAGCTAATTGAATAGACGTATTCTCTGTCTTGAAAATATAAGATGCGAGACTCTTGGAAACCTTGAAAGGTTCCTTTTGGATGATGGCTTCGAAATCAAGAAGATAAACGCCAAAACACAAGAGGTGCCGAAAAATCCGATGCAATACAGCGCGATAATCATCTTAGGTGGTCCTATGTCTGTTTATGATAATCATGGATTCATAAATGAAGAAATAGACCTAGTTAGAATCTCACACAAAAAGAACGTACCATTGCTCGGCATATGTTTAGGGTCTCAAATTATCGCCAAGGCTTCTGGTGGAATTGTTTTTAAAGGTACAAAGAAAGAAATCGGTTGGCATAAAATAGCAATTGAAAAGCCCGAGAGTGTTAGTGGTGGTGGTGATTTATTCGCAGGCTTGAAAGAATCAGCTCCTACCGTTTTTCAATGGCATGGGGACACCTTCACACTGCCCGATGAAGCAAGAATCTTGGCACGTTCGGAATTTTATCCACAAGCATTCATCATGGGTTCTCTAGTCGGTATTCAATTCCATCTGGAAGTAACCGCTAGAATGATACAATCATGGCTAAGAAATTACAAAGCAGAAACGATTTCGGAAGGAATCGATGCGCAGGAGCTCATGAAAGAGTCTGCTGCATTTCTTACAGAACTAGACGAGATTTGCAAAGTGGTTTACTCAAATTTCTGTACCAAATTTTCACTGTGAGGGATGTACGTTCAAATACACTCTAACATCAAGCCCTTCACGTTTCTCCGTTGAGTACACGCCTGTCTTTACAGGAGGATCTTCTTTCGACGCCATACGAATATGCTAGATCAGGAAAACACACTCAATATGATTGACATTAACATTATCTGCCCGACATGCGAACTCATGCCTTCTCGCAGAGAGCGGCGTAGATAAATGGTAAAAGAGTTGTAGCTTCTCCATGGATTGTAATCCGAGATGCCTTCGCCGTGATTTTTCCCCAAGATACAGCTTCTTCCACTAAAGCACCGCTTAGACTTCCATCCCATTCTGGACTGCTAGTCAAGTATACGGCGTAATCCAATCCACCCCTGAATTGATTCCACCAGAGCGTATGGTGTTTGGAAATCCCTCCTCCTATCATAAACGCACCGGTACGCTTGGCCTCATAGACAATGTCCGAAAGCCTTGTCTGATCCTTCAGGATATTTAGGACGAAATCTCTATGTTCCTGCTGGAACATCCAGAGCTGGCTCCCCACTGCTCCATCGACTATGCCCGGAACAATAACGGGGATCTTGTTTTGATGAGCCCAATATAGGAATGATG
>JBKPHJ010000112.1:0-6618 GCA_046729835.1 Thermoproteota archaeon | reverse complement strand
CTCGATATAGAAGGCACAACTTTCATTGTCCTCATTTCCTACAACACAAGCTCCTAAGCTCAACATACTATATTCCGCAGGAATAAATCCTGAGCATTCTATATCTACAGAGATATAGATTGCTGATTCGGATGAGGTCATATCTGATCTTTGTTTGTTGTATATTATAGAGGATGTCATTAACATACATATCTATCTAAATGCGTTCAACATTCTGAGACTAAAACCATCCTACCTTTCATTTGCTCTCGAAAGCAAACTATCTTTCAAGTTAGGCAGGCATATAATACATAGACGAACTATTGCAATTTTAAGAGGCACTGAGCTAAGGAATTAATAATAACCGCCGTAAATGCAAAAAGTAAGAATCCTTGGGAAGTAAAATGTTTCATTAATAATTTCTTGATATCTTATGAGATTTATTCTGCTGCAGACTGCCGAATATGACTCCGGTGCGCATGAGGGATTCGCTGATCAAATCCAGAAGGGCCTAGGCTACTACCATAGCATTAGTATGCAACTCTAGCTTCATTGCATAACAATCTTTTGTTTTGCTAGAGTTAAAGCCTTTATTTTGTCGCCCTTTACACTGTCGTCTGATTGTGACATAGTCCATGTTTCTTTTAGGATGCTGTTCAAGCCAACGAGACATTTCTCATACTCTGGAAGCCTTTCATCTACATATCTGGTAATATTCTCTTTTGCCTGCTGCCTCAGATATGCAACATTCCTGCATACTATGGATCTCCTGACGCCATCGACCCTGGTGATGGCCAATTTTTGAATCCTTATGGCATTTCATTTGAATCTTCTGTACTACTGAGCTCTACTCAGAAGGTTTACATCACAGACATGAGTAACAATAATATTCAAAAATTTGAACCCCGGCTTATTTTTCCACCCTAGATAAAATAGAAGTGTGAGACATATAGCGGATTCAGGCTTTAATGAACTATTTTTATCACTTTATAATGATTTGAGTTTTCTCTTGCCAGTGTTTATGAAACTAAATCTATGGACTTAGGAAGCAATATCAAGAATCTTGTAATCCTGATTCCCAATGAAGGCCACGAATCGCAGAATATTGGTGATCAGAGTGCAGGCCAAAGGCACATCAATCAACCGTATGTTCCACAAAGTGCGACAGTGCCAAAAGGAACTACTATCGGTATTGAAGACAACTATCAGATCCTTCAATGGGTATGATTATGAAGTGTGCTGAATGTAATTGTATTCCCAAGATTGATTGTGTTGAAGGGTCCAAATGCAGATGTCATAACTGCACAAAAGATATCTATTGTTGTATAACCAATGTTGGGTAAAGAGCCAGTACTGAAAGGCAATATTATAAAACCTCTGTTGTAACGTCTAGCGCTCAAGTGGTATTCATTCGTTATATATAAACTGGCGAATGCTTTATTCATCTTAATGAGTCCCTTACGTATGACAAAAAAGAACAAATTATCAATCGTTTCTATGATATACTAGGAATAAGAGTTGCACTACTAGGAGAGTGTTCCGGAAGATCTTATACATCATGGCAAGGACCATTTAATCTTGAGAATATTAAGGCATCCATAGTACTGACCTTGTTGGATAGTATTGTGAACTCCAGATCTGATCCCAACAGTAAAAGTATATTGTCCTGATTACTTCCTGATTAGGGGTTCGGTTCCCCAAGGATTATCTATGAGAACGCGTCAAGTGCCATCTGACTGTTTACGTAGAACGTCTGCAGCCCTGGATGCCATATTAATGGGTTTACCATCGGGGCCCATTCCACTGAACGACCATTCCGTAATTACAAGAGCGAGATCATCTGCCTGCAGTACTCTCTTTATTTTTGACTTTAGTTTGCTTTTCATATCCATGAAACCTCGTAGACTGCGGCGTATACCTTCTTGACCGCTAACAACTTGTCCTGGTTGAGAGGCAAAACATGCGCTCTGCTCATAGAGCGTCATTAGAGATTCTAAATTCACAGTATTGATGTTTTCAACTATCGACCTGAGTACCTCTTCAGGGTTCATCGCAGACATGTAATAGTGTTGAAATGATTTATACTATAAGTTTGTTATCAAATAACAAGGATAATCTGACGGACTTCAGGTGGTTGCAAGATCAAGTTAGATAAAGGATAGAACTCGTAGAACAATCGTCAGCGTCCTCGGGATTAAAGTAGATAAGGAGTCGGCTTGATATAAAATAGATAAAATAAAACATAATTACCAATCGATAGTAAACTAGTTTTGATATCGATTTGTTGGCTATGTTAGCTCTAGCCTTAATACCTCTGTCGCGGGAACATTTAGGAGAACCTCGCTTCCATTAAATCCTTGAACAAAGGACTTTGGTATCTTAAAGACATGCCTCCCCGTCATCAAAAAAAGAGAATCCTTATCGATTGAAATAATATTTCCCATATCTTCATTGTCGCTAGAACGCACTCCTCTTAGTACCAGTCTATCCCAATTCTGGATCATTTATGGCATAATCTGAAGTCAGAAATCTTCATCAAGAAAGCATGGTTAGAATATCTCTTATTATTTTGTTGTGATCTGCATCTACCTCAGCGCTTTTGATTTTCTCATATTCTGCCATTGCATATCTTCCCTTACCGACTTTTGATGAGAGGGAGTCCCTTAAAGCCCATCTGGCTATGGCCTGCAAATTTGATCTTTTAGTTTCCTCTGGAGATAAAAGATTTGTTACCCCTTCACGCTGCCCGCCATTTTTTATCTCACCTGAATCATCACACACACCAGCGAACCTTATTTTAGATTCCAGACCAAGGATATCCTTACATAGTCTATCAAGATCCATAGCCGTAAGATAGAGCTAGAGAGAGGAAGAAGAAGAACAGCAACCAGAGCTGGAGAAAGTAGAAGAGCAACCCTTAGTGGCTTCAAAGTAGAATCGGTAGGGCTTGATCAAATGATTGAAGATAAGATTAATGAATTGAGGACAAAGTACGCCGCGTTGGCCGGGGTCTTAGAAAGAATACATAAAATGGATCTAAGAGAAACTGCAATAGGATTGTTAGGGATCGACGCAATGGAGTCACTGTTAAAGCTTAGAGCTCTAGTGATTCTAGCATCCTGATTTTTATCACTAAACAACAAAAATTACCAAGACCTTTTCTTAATCAAAAATCAGAATTGACTCCTGGCTAAAGAATCAAGTTAAAAAAATAAGAGGAGTACATCTGGTATCAGACAGGTTCTATAGATAGCGGGTATATGTATCTGATCCAGTCTCCATTGAAGCAATTCAGTAAATCACGAAGATTTTTCAACTAAATGAGAATTTTTGTTCTATTGGGTCTTTTTCGCCTCCTTATCTATCAACACCAATTACTTTCAGTCGTGCTGCAACGAGGCGCTCCGGTTAGGACTATAATTGTCATATCTCACTTTCAAAGATTCTTTCATTCATCGCTATTGAAGATTCTTACATTATCTTAAAATATACTTGGAAGATTAATTTTTGGTCTACTTACATTTTATACCTTCTATTCTTGATAACAAATTGCCACAACTTCGATCCTTAAATATACATAGGTATAGTTGAAGCCTGACCTGACCTGCTACTGCCATAACTCTTATACCATCACCCAATCTTATAATTAAATCATGAACAAGCAGCATACTACATGGGTAATCATAATATTTGCTGTTGGAACAACAACATATACAATAGCGCTCTTTTTGGCTCAACTAACCACTCAACTAACCTATGGTACCATTGCGGTGCAAGGACCAGAGAGCAGAGTCACATTAGCTGTATCTGGTGATAATATTTATATTGCATGGATTACTAACAAGACAGGTAACGATCAGGTAATGTTTAGATCATCTAACGGCGCGACATTTAACGACATAATGAACTTAAATAACGCAACGGATGCAAAATTACATGATATCCAAATTGCTGCAGGTGCTGAGAATGTAGTTGTAATTTGGCGGCAGCAGATAAACGCAACAAGCGATGAACCTGTCGCTAGAATTAGTGCAGATAACGGTCAAACTTTTGAGTCGGTGGCTAATCTTGCTTGCAATGGAACCATAAACGTGATCGGTACCTAAAGTAAGCATATAGCATGATCTATATCGTGCCAATATAACATTACATTATATTCATAGTCCAATCAAATAGTTCTAGGAGTTCAGACAAGCAAGTCTAAATGCATCAAGAAGATCATCATGTGATGTTTGATATTTGTCGAGCTTCCAGTCATCTATCACTACTGCTGTTCTTAGTGAGACCGTCAGCTCTTGTAACGAGGGATGTATCCTAACGAATCGCTTTGACATTAGCGTATGAGTCCACTGCAACATCTGTCGGTGCCTCTTTTGGAAGTTAATAGGGATGATCTGCCAGCTCCTATTTCGAAAGGCCCATATCTCTTCTTCAGTAAAGTCGTGATATTCCTGGTACTCACCTATCCTATTTTTGAGTTCTCTGATTACCTCATGATTTGTTTCATCGACGTAGACTCTAGTGTAATGATGCGTCTGCTTTGGTTGCGTTATGTGATTGACAATGTCGTTCATCTGCGGCTTCTCAAAACATTCAGCATAGAATACTTCAACCTTGTTGTTTCTGTACTAATTACAATGGCGAATTTGGATGTGTCTCCCCATGCAACATTAATGCCCATACTTCTTCCTATCATCGTACTAGTGCTCCAGTCCAACATTTCCTGCCATTCTTGCTGGGTACATATGGATGCTTCTATGTCTAGGGTATGGAAAACGTTCCCAACCTTACCCACGTCCGGCATGAGAGCTGAAAATGCATTATGACATATGCTTTCATCGATCCGTCGTTTAAGATCTTTTTCTGTGTAAATTAAAGTAGTTATGTGATATCCATGACATGGAATCTGAAATAATCGCTAACATGGAAAAGCGGAATCGACATCAGTTATAGAATAGTTATCATATAAGTGTGAAGTAACCAAAATTAGATTTGTCACCACAACTAGTGCAGTGATCGTATGATCTCTTCTCAATACGTCAAATACGGAGCATTTTCAGGACTTCTTTTGCTATGTGCAATAATGCTAAGCTCGAATGAAAATAATGAGAATTCAGTTTTTGCACAGAATATCAGGGCCATATCACCAGCTCCCGATCAATTAAGTATCGATGATTCACCTCCAAATAGCGCTCCAGATAGCGACGATGATAATAACAACGATGAATTTACTGGCTCAGCCGGTTCTAATGATGATCAAGGACAAGGTACAGCAGAGGAACAGGATCCCAATGAACAGGGTGCAACATCATCAACAGAACAAGATGGAGCTACAGAAGAGCAAGAACAGAATGAAAATGACGTACAGGGAACATCATCAACAGAACAGGATAGTATAACGGAACAGCAGGAACCTGTTGGAACAACAGAAGAATAAGAACAGAATGAAAATGATGGACAAGGTACAACAACATCAACAGAACAAGATGCAGCTACAGAAGGGGAAGATACTAACACAGATTACCAGCTGGCAAATTCATTACTAGCTATAAGAGACCAAATCGACCAAGTATTAGCACTTTTGAAATGACTCGTCTGGGTTTGTAAGACATAAAAACCTACTTTAATTTTAGTCTCAAATATAGCAGATGAAGTGATCTGGTCAAAAGTTTCTGGTGCGAGTTCTGCGCCCAGTGCTACGACCAGATAATCATATGCAAACTCTCCTCGACCAGTCTTGACAACACTCCTCTTGGTGGCGTCTATCTCATTTACTTCTGAATTGACGAATTTGATCCCTTTTTGACTGATCTTCTCTTTTGGAACTCTTACCTCCTGTTCAGCCTTCTCCCCTGTCATTATTCTAAGGAGCGAAAATCCCATGACGAAGGTACTTTCCCTGTCTATTATGGTAATGTTAACTTTGTCTCCCAAAAGCTCCTTCAAACGACCCGCGGTGGCGAGTCCTCCGCTCCCTCCACCCAGGATAACGACACTGGGTCAGTTGTCTCATAACTGGGTCAGTTATCTCATCCTATCAAAGTATTAATCTAGTTGTAATCATGAAAACAAGACTAGGTCTCAAGATTTAATCTATTAATTAACTATCAAATTCACCAATTTCTAGACTGAGGAACAAAAAGAGTTAGTTTACCTTATACCAATAGTCATACTTCTTGCCTCCGGTTTAGGAAAGATCTATTGTAGCCATTTGGTAAATGATAGCGGATAACCATTGGTAAGTGCTGCTGCTATCACTAAAACTGATCTACAATTGGTTGAGTCTATATTTATTTTTAGGTTCTGAGATAACAATTTAACCCATGATCCCGTCATAAAAATATGAATAGTCGTTTTGTCCAGGTCTCCAACCCTACTGGGCCTTTTGAAATCGTAGAACGAGACATTCCAGAACCCGAAGGCAAACAAGTTCGTATCAAGGTACAAGCATGCGGCGTATGCCATAGTGATTCCTTTACTAAAGAAGGATTATTTCCAGGCATCCAATATCCAAGGGTTCCTGGCCATGAGATTGCAGGGATTATAGATAAAGTAGGCAAAGACGTCACTCAATGGGAAACAGGACAAAGAGTAGCTGTTGGCTGGCATGGAGGTCATTGTGGCCAATGTGAATCCTGC
>JBKPHJ010000111.1:0-11918 GCA_046729835.1 Thermoproteota archaeon | reverse complement strand
GCAAAAACATTTTGATAATCTGTCTTAAGACTGAACTTGTCTACATTAATCCAGTTTTGTCCTTGCTTTATTAGATCAGAATTCCTTATTACTTCAGGAACTTTATGAGGAGGGATACCTATCAACAAATCATAATTTACCTTATTTCCATTTTCAAACTCTATCTCTTTTGTGTCTGAGACCGTCTTTATTTTATGTAATGGATGGAAAATGACACGGCTATCATCAAGAAGGTTAATAACATCTTGACTCACTTTTATTCCCGCTACAGGTAAAGCAATTGGAGTTGGTGTATAAATTTCGATATCAATTGAGTCCCTTGTACCATTCTTGACTAAAATATTATTGATAAGTAGAGATGCTTCATATGGTGCTGGTGGGCATTTGTATGGAACAGAGGTTATGCATATTGCTATTCTCCCCTCTTTTAATGAAAGTATCTTTTCTCTTAATTTTGGAACTTGCTCTGCATCATATAGATTAGAGCCTCCATTTTCTAAAAATCCCTTGACATGTTCAAGTGCAAAATCTGATCCTAATGCTATTACCAAATAGTCATATTCTAATCTGGGAGTCGAACTTCCTTTGATTGTGACAGTCTTTGAGACAGGATCGATAGCTGTTACTTCACCATTTAGATAGCGTATTCCTTTATTTTCCAGCTTGCTTAATGGTATCTTAGAATCTTCCAATGTTCTTATTCCACTTAAGATCCATAAGTTTACAAGTCCCATTATGAAATAGTCTTTGGAATCGGCAATACTAATTTGGTGCTCTACTGAGGATAAAGAAAGATTTTTCTGCAATAAATTAGCAGTTGTTAACCCTCCGAATCCTGCACCCAAAATTAAGATTCGTTTACCTTTTGAAGACAATTACCAAAATGGATAGTCAATTCTAGTGTAAAAAGATTTACTATTATTGCAAGATACGAACGTCTAATCAAACCAAAATACTTTACGAATAATATTCGTCTTTTGACAGTGAGTTTAGAATCAGCACATCATAAGTTGCATGCAATAGTGTATTGCATCCCACCGAACCAGATAGATTAGGACAAAAAACTTTGGAAGAATACTTTCGGAGAATGGGATTCAAGGAGCATTTAACTGGTTGGATTGTGTTTATATGAACGCGAATGACCAATACTTAGGGAAAGAAAATAAGTCAACCACAAATCACAGCTCAAGATTCAAATTGATAATTCCCTTTCAATGCAAATGCAATATAGTCCGTTGATATATCGAAAGATAGACCCTAGATTGAGTCTCATCTGCACTCTCTCATTAGTTGTGTTTAAAAGCTTCTCTCGTTCTATGGACTACTACGGTTTTTTGGTAGATTATCACAATCACCTACTCTATGAAGGAACACTCTGACTTAAGGCAATAAACTGGTACTTTCAAAGGTACTTCTGTAACACAAATGTTCATATTTTAGAGGTACAAATTTCAACTTTATTACTTGCTCATTTATAAGACATACCTGAAGGAAATCCTTCAGGTTCAGTGTGAATGTAGGTTGATTTCATGGATTCATGTGAAATCATTTTATTCTTGAATGTTCTCATATTTTATATTTAAAATAACATCATTATGAAGGTTATATTAATCGTCTTTTCTCATCAATGTCATTACTAGTTGAAATATATTTAAGTTAGTGTTTTTGCTAAAATATTGTAGCTGTTAGCATAACCTCTATAACGGTTTGGCCTTGGCTCTGGCTACTGTCTGTGCCTTCATCTCCGAAGTCTCTGAATAAGTTAATGAATACATGTTCTGGCTGTTTAGCTTCTGAATTGTATAAAAGATTGGCTCTTGCCTCTTTTGTCTACTTCATAATTATTCATCTACTATGTCGGCTGTATTGCTGACGGCGTGTTTGGCTGTGTCTGCGGCGGTAGCTGTGTTGCTGCTGTCTGTGTTGGTTTGGTATTCATATCTACGAACGCTTGACAAAGCTGTTGTGTGTTGCCGGCTTTTGTGCACCCCCCCATGAAGCCATTAGAGTATGCTAGTTGGCCGTTTGGATAAAGTCCACATGTTTGGTATTTAGCTGTATCAAACTTTTGTTGTATTCCATTTGCGCTGCCGTCAACCCTACAATTCGATACCTCGTTTACACTTGCAGTTGGATCAATGATTGTAGTAGTACTGCTGCTACTGCTACTTGATTTGCCATTATTATTGTCCGGATCGCCGCAATCGTAGATGTCGCAATCAATGATGATGTCATCTTTTGGTGTCATCTCAACGCCTGGTGGTACTTCAGTGCTTGGTGGTGGTGGTACTTCAGTGCCTGGTGGTCCAACCAAACCTGGTAGTGGTACTACTTCTCCACCTTCTGGAACCACTCCTGACCCACCGTCTGCGAAATCTTCACCTGGTCTACCGGCGTCTTCCCAATCTTGCTGTGCTTGTTCTTCTTGCTCTTCTGGACTTCCCTCATAATCATCTTCTGTCCAGCCATCATCTTCTGTCGTTCCTTCATCTGATGAGCCATCATCTTGATTTTCTGATCCACCGTCTTCGGAGCCACCACCTTCCGGGGAAGCGGTTGCTAGATTACTTGGTAAAATCATGGCTACTCCCATGATCATGACGAAGAGTGCTGTGAGTATTTTAGATATCATTGGTCTCATTGCTCTCATTACTCTGCTAGTTGGGCTTCTGATGTAGCTGTTAGTATGTATGTTGTAAGAACAACTATCATAGTCGGTAGAATTGATAATAATATAATCTTTCTTTTACTCATATCTTATTCACCCACTGCTGTCGGTTGTATTGCTTGTGTGGCTTGTGCTGCTGACTGCGTCTGTGTCTGAGTCGGTTGTGTTCTCATATTTAGTATGCTACTATCTATTAATGCTTGACAGATTAGTTGTGTGTTACCAACTTGCGTACACCCCGCAACGAAGCCATCAGTGTATGCTATCTGGCCATTTGGATAAAGTCCACATGCTTGATATTTAGCTGTATCAAATTTTTGTTGTATTCCATGTGTACTGCCGTCAAGCTTACAACTCGATACTTCACTTGGATTAATGATTGTAGTCGTACTGCTGCTACTACTGCTACTACTACCACCATTATCTTTAACACATTTTCTATTTTCTAAGTGAGTTCCTTTCCCGCATTTTATTGGTTGACATATTGGTAGATCTGGATTTATTTTGCATGGATCAACACATCCAGGCGCGTTTGGATCTGCTAGACATGGATCTGGTTGACATTCATCTAGATCTGGATTTTCAACACATGGGTCTCGGTCGGTTGGTTGACATTCATCTAGATCTGGATTCTCAGCACATGGATCGACTGGTTGTTCTGGATCACATACATCTTGATCGGGTGGGCATGGTTCTGGTTCAACAGGTTGTACTATTTCTTCGATTGGTGGTTCTTCCGGCACTTCTGGTTCTGGCTCCGGTTCTGATGTCTGTTCCTCATTGTTATTATCGTTGCCGCCGGTATCGCTAGTACTTCCACCGTCGTTCTGCTCTCCACCGCTACTATCTTCCTCGCTGCCAAAAACAGCAAATGGCAATACGATTATAGACAAGAGAATTGATAGTCCGACTAGTGTTGCTGCTGCAATTATCATGCCTTTGTTCTTCGACATACTTACGTAATTTTCACCTTTTTACTGTCTTCTGAGTGAGCGTTTAGTACAGACTTCCGCTCATCCCTTCTTTCTTTATCGGTAATAATTGGCATTAATATCCACTTATATCCAGTATATACTGATTAATAAAATAGAACGAAACTAAAACTTAAGAATGAATACAATGAATACATCTAATGCAGCTGTTGCCATTTGCCCAAGAAAAAAGATAGAGTTGTAACCTTAAGAATTAGCGATAATGATTTTAACATAGTTGAAGGATTTGCTAAGGCCAAAGGGTTGAGTGTTAGCGCATACATTAGCTCTGTTATCAAATCCCAAACAGAATATTTTATACCATTAGCTTCTACCCAAAAGGTTACTGTACCCAAGGAGGCTCTACATTCATTATTCTCATATGCCAGTAAGGAGGATTTAGACGAACTAACAAACCATTGGGGAATAGAACTAGAGCATGGTGCCCGTCTTTTATGGGGCGAATTAAATTTACAAACCTTGCTGGATGTTATCTTTAAAATAGCGAAATACTTTATGGGCACAGACGCAAGGGTTATCGCAACTAGTAACTTTACAAAAGACGCTGGCTATAACGAAGGGAAGGATCTGAGTGCAATCCTTAATTATAGTGAAGATGTCAGCGGAATTAAAACGTCAGACACTTTTCAGGTTGTAATTAGACATAACTTGGGAGAAAATTGCTCCTATTTTTGGAATAAAATGTTCACTCAATTTTTCACACGTCTACGAAACTCCATAGAATACAAGATAGAATATGATTAAACAATGATTTCTATCAGACTAAAGGTAAAGTAACGAGCTTGATCAGCTGGAATTGAAGCCTTTTCCTAAATAACTTGGTTCGTCTACTGCCTCTGAAGAGAATCGGAATAATGAGCAACTGTCCGGGGTTTATTTATACATCAAAGAAGGATAAGCATTTTTCGAAACAGAGGATAAAGACTGGAATCCAAAACCAGAATTCAAATCTCTTCCTTTATGAGAGGCAGTAAGAACAGCAAAAAAAGAAGGTAGTTAGTCACCTACATTTATACACCCGTATGGTGTGGGTGGACATACCATATTGCCTCTTGGGGTCTCATGAGTTTGTGTTTCACCACATTTTTCTTGGAATGGATTTCCCCCTTGAGCTGGATCACACGGAACATTTGAGTTGCTAGCGTCATCTGAGTTGCTAGCGAATGCTGGTACTGCTGGAATCAGTACTAAAAGAATTCCTACGATCGGAATTATTGTCTTCACTAATATTCACCAATACTCATTATATGATCCCTCATTAATAAAATAGAATGAAACTAAAACTTAAAAATGATGACAATGAATACACTTGATGCAGCTGCTAATGCTACTTGCCCAAAAAGATAGATAAAGTGATTACCTTAAGGATGGTTAAAACACTCTTTTGATATAGGATATAGTTGAAATATGTGCAAAAGGTAACGGTTTGAGTGTTAGCGCATATATCAACTCTGTAATCGAATCTCAAACAGAATGGTTCATGCCACTGGCATCTAACCAAAAGGTTTCAATTCCAATCGCAAATCTTTCCACTTATTTCACAGTCTTTATCGTCTTGATGGCCGACACAGTAGCTTTCAGGATTATCATTTCTATCATAACAACTTCCTGGATGAGATGGTAGATCACAGAATGGCAATCCATTTCTTCCTGTAATGTGATTCAGAACAAGATCATCCAAAGAGTGAAGAATATCTAGAAGGGCATGAACGAAAGTTCGGAGAAAATAATTAAAATTAACCTATACTTAATAATCTCCTAGTCTGTTGCCCCTTCACATATTTCTTCTGTTTTTTCTGTCATTTCTTCCAGAGTAAATTTATCTGGATCATCTGAGATATAATGTATTCTCTTTCTAGTCATGTGCAATATGGATACTCCGGTTTTACAAAACCATCTGCATCACAGATACCACCTACGGTCTTACAGAAGGCTGGATCATTATGGTTGAGGCAGTATCTTTCTGGATCTTGCTCTTTAAAGCAGCTGAATTCTGGTCTCGGATCTCCCATCCCCGCACAGATTCCACTTTCAGCCTTTCCTTTATTGGTAGCATTATGTAAGAATTCCACACAACTTATACTATCTGGATTGTTAGGACAGTAGCTTTTTCCCCTTCAATTAATAATTCGCAGCTTTCTTCTGTACTGTCTGATTCACAACCTGATTGGTATGCAGATCTGTATTGACCCCCGTATTCTCCACATGCACTAGCTCTATCTTTATTGAAAGGACGATCAGCTTTACCATCTTCATATCCATCATAGAAACAGCTTATGTATTTTCCTCTTTTAATGATTCATGTTCTAAATCAACAGGGTTGTTTTTGAAATCGTTACATTCATTTTCAGTAAAACCACCATCTCTGCATGCATAACCCCAAGATCTGTTATATTCATCATTTTCTTGAGCACATCTATCGGCTCTATCTTTATCATATTTTCCTGCAAATCCTGAATCATAACCTTCTACCCAACAATCTTTACCTTCATCTGAAGAATCTTCAGGCCAGTCTAGTCTAGGTCCTCCCGCATATACGTTAGCTGTGGTCGCTAAGATAAGCATAGGAATGATTGCCAAAAGTGATTGCTTCATTGCTCTATCACACACCTTGAATCAGGAGAACAGTTTATGATCGTTGTAGTTTGTTCTTGATTGTTGTTTTGGCTCTGGCTCTGGCTCTGTTCATTATCCTGGCTCTGGCTCTGCGCTTGGTTATCAACGTCAACATCAGGTGAACTTCTGTTTTCTTCTACAAATAAGTTAATGAATACATGTTCGGGTTGTTTAGCCTCTGAGTTGTATCCAGTACCACATGCTGATTCATCATAATTATTTGATCTTACACAGATACGAAATTCACCTGTATCAATTAGACCACCTGGATATTGTAATGTAACTTCATTTGAACCTGAATGAATAACCGCATCATGAGTAAAGACTCTATTACCATATTGATATGTATCGATTCTAACGTTATCATTTAGATTTGTATCTACTGTTAGATAGAGCTTTAGTCCTTTACTGCTTGCTTGCAATGCTGTTAATGGGGTTAATATCATGCTAGATATGACCAATAGAGATATTATTATTAACCCAATTGTAAACATCTTCATAATCATTATAACCTCCTTGCCGTCACTTCATTTGAATACCTACTTAAAGTGCTAGCTATGCTGTTTACTTCATCTGATGTATCTACTATTTTTGCTATTGCTATAGCTTCTCGTACGTCTTTAGTATGTTCCCATACATGTCGGACGATTGCCTGAATTGTTTCATGGTCTTTATCATACTTACGAGATAATAGCTTCTGGCAGATTTCTATGAAAGTTTCCAGACGGTATTCGGGGAGATAAAGTTTGATAAATCTGGACAGTAATGGAGTAAGTATATTAGAGGTATCATTACTGGTAGCGTAGATTGATAAATGCATGTGAGTTTGCCGTGCTGATTTGCTCCTTTTTGGCTTTTACATCACTAAGTATTCCTGTCTCCATTACATTAAGCAAAACTTTTTGATCTTTTTTATTGAGCTTGTCAATCTCGTCAATTATGAGAAATTTCAGATCAGTGTGATCAAACAGATAATCTATAATTCCTATTCCTGATGCAGTAGTTCCGTCTACAAAGTATGCTTTACCCTTGAAATGATCTAATAGCTCGAATATGAATACAGTTTTTGAAGATGCAGGAGGTCCAGTCAATAAAACAGAATTTGTATATTTTGATTTAATCATTTTGTACAGCAAGAGCTTTATGTCTTCGTAACCAATTACATTATTGAAGACCTGTTGATATTCAGGTATTTTGATCCTGTCATGGGTCAATATTCTCCTTAATTTATTGAACATTGTATTTTTCCTCCAACTTTATTTCATCCTCTCATAAATCCGATAGTAAATCCTATTGCAAGGCTCCCAGTTAGAGGAATACCAAGATTTGTCATTACCAATTCTGCCGGGACTTCGCCATTGACATCAAATCCAGGAATTTGCTGTGTCGCGTTTGCAAGTGTTGTGTGTGAAATTGTTTGTAATTTGTCCCAGTTAATATCCGCTATTTGTTGGTACTGTAGATACGCCAGAGCAGCTAGGAAAAACCCGGCAATTATAGCTACTATTTTAATGATCTTTTTTAAGGCATAACCGATGAGGATGCCGCCAAAAAAGCCTCCTCCAACAGTCACTGCCAAATTTTGATCCAGATTCAATACTTTTTCGCCTGTAATATAGCTGTCACCATATTCATATCTTATATTACCCTTAGTATACCTACCAACAGGTATATATACATTTGGGGATACCGGGGGGTATACTTATATGTAGCTGATTATATATTCCATCGTATGTATACAAGTAGTATTACTATGGGAGAGAGAACAGCCCTATCTCTAAACACGAAAAACAAGGCATCTTTGAAGACCACAGTTCCAATGTTTATCGTAAAACAGTGGGGGTTGAAAGCAGGCGAGGAAGTAGAATGGACGTTAGAAGTCTGCAAAGATGGAGAGTTAATAGCTGCAGTCCGTAAGACTCTTCCGGCTAAAAAACCCAAGAAATGACTTCTTCAGCAGAAGGGATAGAACCTAAGCGCTCCGAAGAATATTCGAAACTACTTGAAGAACTAAGAAATTCATTCGTTAGTGCTGCTAATATGGCCGTAAAGTTATATGAACAGGGTAAAAAGGACGGTCTATCTAAAGAAGAGATTCGCAAAGACATAGAGATAACACTTGACGGGATAGTCAAGGAAGGAAGGCTTAGAGAGATATTGCCGGCAGAGTTAACACGGTCATATACTCAGGCTATCACCTCTAATTCGGCAATCATTGCCGGAACAGAAACCAATAATCAAACGAAAGAAGAAATGACTGCCTGGAAAGAGATCAGACATCAAGTCCTAGATCGTATAAAAAAGACGGGCAGTAGCAGTAATAAATTACAACGTAAAAGTAAAAGTAAAAGTAAGAAAGAGATAACTCCTCAGCAGTCGATTGCGTTAATAGCGTCAATCATAATCATAATCATAGCAATTGGAGGCTTAGGCATAGTCTACAATGTATTCGCACAAAATCAAAATCTAAATCAAAATCTAACTACTGGTACTGCTGCTCCTACTACTTATGAAAATACAGAGCATGGATTTGCGTTTGATTATCCAGCTACGTGGGTGAACGAGTTTGATAGTGAGTACGAAGCACAGCTAAATAATTTCGTTGTCGCATTAGCTGACCCCTCATTCATTGATGAAGACGGATACAAGAGTACAATATTTCGGGTCAATGTTAGTGATGTACACAAATATCTGGACGATGATCTACAGATAAAGGCTGATACTGCTGAAGATTATGCCAGAAATAAAATCAAGGCAGAAAACAAAGTGGATGAGGACACTAACTATCTCTTGAGAACCCAAACAGACCTCGGAAGATATGGGGGGTCATTACATGCCTTAGACAACATTAAAAATACAACAACTTCGATAGGTGGTGAAAATGCATCTAAAGTACAGTATATTCAAAGTTACGAAGGTGAACAAATGGTGTTCAATATTTTCATATATGTAGTGAAGGACGATAAGGTATATGAACTCAGCTTTTACACCGAGCCCTTAAACGTTCCTGAAACATTGCCTATTGGTGAAAACATCATAAAGTCATTCAGATTTATTTAGATAGCATGTATTGTTAGTTTGCCTTTTCAGTCTGTCAAACTTCCCCCACTTCCGCTACCTAAAATAATAACTATTTTCTTTAGGGGGTATACTTAAACCATAGAAGCTCCTAACTTATAATATCAAAATGGTCACAGCACCAAAACCAGCAAATGTATACCTCTATGTAGACCTTCATAGGATAGAATTCAAGAGAGTCTTCTTCAATAAAGTCTTTTGATGTCGTGTTCGATGTGTTCAGGTTGTCGCTGCAGCAGTTCTATCACTAATCAAAATGGAGCTAACCTCTCACTTGTACTAATGTCAGAGCATCAGAGACAAACGAAAGACGTCAAAATAATCGCAATATGACGTCATTTCCTAGCCCAATGAACCGCCATTCTCCACAGCCGTACGCAATGCCGTGATCAACTTACTATGCATTGGGTTTATGACGACCTGACCATTATGATACTCTTGCACCTCTTTGCAGTAGGCCAGCATATGCTTGTGTCCTTTGCTGAAAGGTACAGGAGTCACGAACATATTCTGCTGTGAGAATTGCAAATCATAGACTGAAGGATAACTCTTTTTGTAGTAAGAGATTTGCTGCTCGTAGTAGGGACGTCTAACCTATTTCATCCATTTCGAGGCTGAGTAATAGAGGCTGGAAGGAATGAAAAGATGCCCGCTCGATAATACATTCACACTCATTGGAAAAAGATTTACTCTGCTTATACTTCTCAACATGATGAGTAATCAGAATAGGTTCCATTGAATCCATTGAAGGTAAATCCAAAGACACTTCCAACAAGGCTGAAAGAGATGGAAAAGAATGGACTTATACACAGAAAGATCTATCATGAAACACCAGTCAGGATAGAATATAACTTGACACAAAAAGGAAGAAACTTAAAAGCTATTCTTGATCAGATGGGCTACGTTTTCATTGCAGTTGTGTTTAAGGATGGAAAACCTAGACCATACAAAGAGATAGCTAAAGTAACGTCATCATAAATATACCATATACACTATTTAACGTAAAATTAGAGTAACCCTATAATTAAAACAAAAAGAGTAGCAGAGGATATTGAGCCTTTACTTACGATACTCTTCATTTGTGTTCCTTTCCAAGTATCATTTAGATTTATTATCATGTGATTATGTTTTTCATCGATGTCAGTGACTAGAATCTTTATTGCGCGATACTTTAGATTAAAGTTTTAGGATCCTGTTAATGCTGACTCTGCGGCTTTGACATGCGTCATCGCTGAATTAGTATCTCCACTCTGTAATGCCTTTATTCCTTCATCTAGATGCATCTTTGCTTCTCCGGCTGACAATAGCTCATCAGCTGCTTTTAAGTGTGTCATCGCTGAATTAGTATCTCCACTCTGTAGTGCCTTTATTCCTTCATCTAGATGCATCTTTGTCTCTGCGGGTGTAGCTGAAACAGGACTACCGGTGTTAGCTATTGCAGTGCCTATTCCTAATAGTGCGATTGCAACAATGAGCATACTGGTCTTACTAACGTTTTGATTCATTATTGGCTTCTTAAACAGCATCCCTATAAGCATTATGAGCGCAAGAAAGGGAAATCATTAGCGTGACTTCAGCCAACTCGACCTTTTAGCCAGAGAATTTGTCTATTTTAACCGAAGCCGGGGGATCCATCAGCGAATGAAACAGTTGTATCACAACCATCGTATCCTCAACTAAAGCCACAGCCACCAGCTGAGATTGAATCAGAAACAGAACGCGAGCCCGGCCAGTAGGAACAACACAGTACCCTCAAATTAGGGTGATCTTTGTCCAGATTCGCTCATATAGATAGTAAACAATAGTAGCCAGAACTGAAAAAACTATGGTTATCCAAGAGGTTTGAACAAGGCTCCCAGTAAATTCGTAGGTTATTGCAGCCAAAACAATTGTCAGAATAGCACGATAATCATGACTCGGAGAACAATATGGTGGTAGATTTATTGGCGTTTAAGTTTGTCGAAACTATGATAATAAGATGCGTAGAATGTGACCATATACTTGAGGAGAGTAGAGACATTTTTCTTTCTGAATATATTGTAATATCTAGGCTAGGAAGATTTTTTGCTTTGAAGTTATACCAACAGTCGAGAAACTATCTCCTCTGAGGTCTGTGCGCTGGGGCATTTGCTTTCACTCCCCTAATAATACCGGAGTAAAGTAAATTAAGATAGATTCTTGCTTGAACAGTGACTCTAGTTTGTTTTGTAGATTGGTAAAGTACTGTCTATTTTCTTCCGTATCTGGCACTATTAGCCAGTACACTTTGTTTTTATCAGCGTAGGCTTTATTATCTTGTGGCTTTGTTAAGAGTTTTAGTTATTGCCATTTGCATAATAAGGAGACATACATATTGAATAACTTTGACTCGTTTGAGAATTAGGTTCTTATACTTTATAGCTCTTCGATGTCCAAATACCGATTTTTATGCTCTTTAATCTTAGAAACAAAATCGTTAGGATCGTTCGTTCGTCTTACCCTACTTCCTGGATATATTGAGAGAAACTTTTATTGAAAACTACGGCAATCATTTACGGGTTCACCCATATAGCTGGACGACAACT
>JBKPHJ010000110.1:0-1142 GCA_046729835.1 Thermoproteota archaeon | reverse complement strand
ATTGGGAATAGATCCAGGGTTTGGCTCTTCTCCCTTCGGCCTAGTGGTTACCGAATGGGTTGATAATCAGATTCAGATTGTATATGCAGAAGAGTTTGAAAGACCAGACTTTAATCAAATGATAAACATAACTCTCAGCCTTGTAACCAAAAATAGTATAACATTTGACAATGGCTGTAGGATACTTGTTGATGGAGCTAATCCTTCCTTTATTCGTTCTTTGAAGTATCAGTTAGGAGAGAACGTAGAGTATGAACAGGAAATAGACTACTACAAAAAGTCATATCCTGATATCTATAAGCTAGATTTTTTTTCTACTGCTGTTGTCGTTGTCGTTGTCGTTGTATCGTCTTTTGTTGAAGCACCCGTATCTACAGGATTAGTCGTATCACCTATGCCACCTGTTCGTCTATGTCCTTTGGGATAGGTCATAGTAATACTAAGGCATTAACACTTATATAAGATATATTTCCGACTTCGACAAGATATCTTTCCTTTACGGATGCCCACTCACAGATTATTATAAGTTGGCAAGAGAAGGGAAGGCGATTTTCACTAATAGCATATCTCAAATATAAGCTGGCTAATCTTTTTATTTCTTATGTATTTCAGTTTAGATTTTGCAAAAACTTGCGCCTAACTAAATATGTTACTTAAATTGCTTGCTGGAATCGGAATTTGCATCTTCTAATTTACATGTCTTTGAGATTCGATGTATCTGGGATGATATCAATATAATATAATTTGCCCCATTATATACCGCTTATTCGGTCAACATAGCCAGTATCCAACATATTTTATTAACTCTCGAGAATACATTTTCCAATAGCCTTTACTATCAACTATTCTTGGTTCCAAAATGAAACTATAATACTTACCGTTTAACCGTCCTTTAGAGGTAATTTACGTGTGCGATCAAAACAGCCTAACATGTGATTGTCGAGAATGAGGTACTAGTATAGTCTCTTAAAATATATTGATCCTTTTGAGTTGATTCGCAGGCGCGGCTTTTCTATTATCGATTATTGTGACCCCCATTGCTCTAACGGGGATTAATCCCAATAATGTACTCTCTTGCCTGTTCATTAGCATGGATCGACATATCGAGATTGTAGGAAAATATCGAACCCACTACATGATTT
>JBKPHJ010000109.1:0-47727 GCA_046729835.1 Thermoproteota archaeon | reverse complement strand
CAAAGGAAAGGTCTATGCAGCGGATATCCATCCACTAGCGATACAACACATCCAGAAATTAGCATCAAAGAAAGGGTTCGACAATATTAAGACTATTTATACCGATTGTAATACCAGTCTGGAAGATTCGAGTATAGATGTAATCTTGCTATACTACGTACTTCATGATTTACATAATCCCTATGAGATCATTGGAGAATTATATAGGGTGCTTAAATCAGATGGTGTTCTAGCAATAAGAGATCATAAACTTAGCGATCACGAAGTCAGTGCTTTAATAACTAAACCATCATCAGACTCATTCAAATTTCAGAAGAAAGTCGATAGTAAAATTCTTACATTTGTAAAAAGTTAAATTGGACACGCCATAGCTGTGTTACCAGAGTATTATAAACAAGTCCACATAGTGAATTTATTTTTAAAAACAAAGAGAACTTTCAACACTTATGTTTGATATTGCATATTCAATAATATCAATGTCAGACCCTGAATTTGTGAACCTCATTTGTCACCATTTTTATATATTCTTTCATATCATTTTCTGTCATTGAAGCTTGAACTCCTGTCTTTTCTCCCATCACGTTTGAGTACTTCTTTGCAATTGTCAAGACTCTCGATTGAAGTTCTTGCTCCATATGAGCAGTTCCCAAGCTATCAAGCAACTTTGATTGTTCCGTCACAGTTCTTCTGATTGATACGCGTAGAGCTGTATCTTGGGATACTATAACTGCTGAAGAATAAAGACCTGTGTATATCAAATAACATGATAACCCAGTAAAGGAGATGGATGCAAGTCCATACGGCGGATAGGCAGCCTGTGCAGCCGTAGCGGATCCAGCAACATAAAAGAGAAGAAAGCCATAAGCCGCAAACATCATCAGATTCCTAAGAGGATTATCCTTTTGCAATGTTCTTGCTACCGATAAGAAAGCTGCTCCGAATATAATTCCTGTAAAGATTCCAGCTAGAGAGAAAATTAGGATGTTTGTCATTGCGTCGACACCTCCTGATGGCGTAAAATACCCTAAGACAAAAAGAGGATACGAGATAAGATAGTAGACCATGGCAGAACCCATAATAACCCAGAACCTGATTTTTCCCAATTTTTCGATATATGAGTATAGCAGCTTGACAGTGCCAATCCATGTAAGAACATAAGCTAGACTCGAGGCTATCTGGCTGACAGTCCCAATACGTGTCGCTTGCGATGTTATGCTAAAGTTTGGAAAGTATGCCACATCTGTAGATGTGACTACTGGTTTCTGCTGTGTCAAAGTATCAAAGTAAGTAGCTAGTCCTGTAATTCCGTTGATTACATATGCGATCATAGCCATTGTAAGGATTAATACCATTATGTTCTTATCAGATGATTTGTACCAATAAAAGAAGGCTCTAGCTAAGAGCGCAAACATTACGATCCAGAGTCCATAGCTAATAGCGTAGGATGCATAAAGCGTTACAAGATTGTACTGCTGTGCTACCAGTATATGCAGAATAACTATCACAAGTATTCCTATCAGTACGTACTGTACAAGGGATACTATCATTTGTATTGAATGGAGATGAAGTATCGTCGCTCTAGTCTTTAGGTTACTTTCTTTGACATAAGACAAAATAAAGTATTGGGCTATTGCCGATATTATTACTATCCCTATAAATCCACCAATTCCACTACTCGAAGAGAGTTGCTCAGGAATGAAATCGGCAACGTAACCAGTTGTCGAATCTACTATAATTGTGATAGTCACACAATATAGTGTACAATATAATCAAACAATAATAATCACAAGTCTCATAAAGTTTACACTTTCTGAATATAAAATTAGGCTCCTGCCTAAGAGATTGAGGGGATTGTAATTATTCGGAAGAGATTCTCAGCCGGTCGTTGATGAGTATAGGGAATCTAACAATAATCCTCAATCCGGACCTCAAGTTGATACGGTAACGGGGTGAGCTCAATGACAACTTGATGATGAGTTAACATGTCCTTGCCGCAGCTCAAGATGAGGTGATAAAGCAGGCGACTTGAACAGGTCCCCCAGGAGCTTGGACCCCGGGGCATATACAAAATAAGAGTAGGAGACGACACCGTCTCTACGTTGCCGTTTAATCTTAAGACTGGTAGCGTAAACTTATGAGGCTCCTGGAGGCTAATTTGATGTTAAGATACATTTATTTTTCATTATGATAAACCAATAAGAAGTATGGCTAGATCCAAAAATAGGGCAGCAGGTGCCACCACTACTCTTACAAGAAGAAAAAAAGGGAGACAGAGTAGAACAGTAGCAGGAAGGCAGAGAACAAAAGCAAAAGTAAAAGCAAAAACAACAGCAAGCCTAGAACATATGAACACGCTATTAAGATTAACAGAGTTGTACAGTACAAATTATGATTTCGAAGCATCGGAATGGTTCTGGAGCAAATTACATCAGAATGAAATTCCCTCTACGATAGAAGAATTTGAGAAAAAGTATCCTCAAGGAGGTAGAGAATTTCAGCTGTTTGAAAGGTTCACGTCAAAGTTTGAATTAGCAGGATTGCTTCTTGAACATGGATTTCTTGATGAGAATCTGTATTATGAAAGATATGGTGGATTGCAAGCAGAATGGGAGCGATCTAAACCCATTATCTATGGGATAAGAAAACAATGGAATGATCCAAGATTTAGGGAGAACTTTGAGCTTCTTACAAAGAGAGGACGGGAATGGTTAGATAAACATCCCCCAAAGGCAGATGTAGATGTGGAAGAATAATGGCATCCAAACGTATTGGTAGGTACTTCGTCGTCATTAGAGTATCAGTCTCTTCCTAAAGAACAACAATACAAAAACAAAAATACCAGCATTCTAGTTCCCCATCAATTACACCAAACCCAATGCCAGAAGGCTATTCAATTTATCATTTTTGATATGAACATCTCCCATCCTTTGTTCTAAGATTAAGTATTCAAATGCATTCTGATAGCCACAACTATCATTTAGAAAGTAACATTCGCCTTACGTCAATCCAAAAAGAAAGTCGAAAATCATAAAATTTCATGCATACAACGAGTATCTTATATTAGCATCTACAAGTGATCCCTTTATACCTAGATTAAATTACTAGCTATGTACATATCCTGATTGAATGCGCAAGACAGAGAGAATGCAGAGGTTATTCGGGGTGACGAGAAAGTTATGGAAACTGTCTCCAGTTTTATTTCTAACGCAAGTAATAGGATTGATGCCTGTGTAGATCAGACTCGGCACGTATTAAGTATGGATATTGAGCAAATTAGAGAATCGATTATGAATACTCGTAACAGAGGAGTTAAATTGTGATGTATAACAGAGATAACTACAAGCAACGTATATTCCTGCAAGCAGCTTCTCGAAATTACAGATGAACTACGTCATCGGGATGGTATTATAGGGACTTTCTATGTGAGTGATAAAAAATGTCTGGTTCCTGAGATCATACACAAAAAAGGAAAACCAGCATCTCAGATATCTAAAGTTTCTTAAAGGTAATGCCATCATCAATTATTTATTTCAGTATTTTTCATATACAAGATTTTAACTAAGATAGATAATACTAGTACGTTCTTGTCTTCTTTGTTGGGCCTTGTTGTTGTAATAAATTAGTTTATGAAACTATTAGAGAGTATGTGGTTTACTACTCTGCCATGAATTTGAGTATAAATAGAGGAATCGTTATGACTACAATCCTAGCAGTAGTAGCAGCCTCTTTAATAGCAGCGACATTAGTGACATATGCAGTAGGAACATTTTTAATCATGCCTGCATTTGCACAGGGCGGAAATATGACAGGTGGAAATGCCACCGGGGGAAATATGGCCGCTCCTGACATGTCAGGCAGCGGATTTGCAACACCTCCAGTAATGACACCATAGGTCGTGTCTATCGAATCAAAATTCCTACCATATTTTATTTTTAAATTATTTCTGGTTTCCTCTATAATGGATATTGGATGATCTCTGGTAGTTTTGAATTTGAATGAGTCAGCAAATAACGATGCCCGAAATGGGATAAATAAACTAGATATGCAAACGGTTTAAAGGAGATGCTCGTCAATCATCACTTCACTATAGAAGGATTACGCAAACTAGCAGCTGAAGTTTTGTCTATAGCACTTGGTATTGATGATTCTGTTGCAAGAATAATCATAGATGCAGCGAAAAAACTATGCAATAGCAATCAAGCATTAGATCAAATTAGATTATCTGCGGGTGAGAGTAATAATCAAGCTATTTATGATCGAAATTGTACTTTCCAAAAATATAACGTAACGTAGAAAATCCTAAAGTAATTTATAATATCTAATCTTCATCTCGTTTCTTTTGCATATCTTTGTCCTGGAGGATAAAACAGGGTTTGGTTGTTTTCTTAATCAATCCTATTTCTCCAAAATCGTTCTTTCGTTGTGTTATATCTAATATGGTCTTCTTCAATTTATCACCATATTTTATATTGTTTACGCAGGACTAATTAGACAGTTACATTGTATAAGCGACATATATCAAACAATGACATCTAAGACTAAAGCGAAAAATATCAAAAAGATAATGCTACCAATAGACGGATCGGTGAATTCAATGAAAGCCGCTAATTATGGCATTAGTCTTGCCAAAAAATTCAGTTCAGATCTGATTGCAGTGACGGTAATTGATTTGATGTCTTTGCCATACGGGTACTTCATCACTGCACCTGGAACTCATTCACATGATAAAATACTAGAAGAAAAAAGAAAAGAAGCAAAAAAATGGTTGGACGAAGTTCAAAGTTTGTTCTTGGCTCTTTCAACTGCACCTGAGTCTATTGAAACAAAATTTAGATCGGAAATTATCGAAGATCCATTCTCCAAGGTAGAGGGTGCATTGATCAACTATGCAGAAAGTGAAAATATAGATCTCATAGTAATGGGTACGAGGGGGAGATCAGGACTTAGGAGAATGCTAATAGGAAGTGTTGCGTCCGGTGTTCTATCACATTCGCGGTGTGCTGTGATGTTAGTAAGATGATGTTTTCTGTAGCTTGATTGTGGACCTGAGAGATGCATTTTTCCTCTCGCTCAAACTTCAAGCATGCAAGCGTCGTATGAATCGTTGAATACAGACTCTAGTAGATGTACTTATCTCCCATTTGCAAAAAGGATCACCTCAGGAAGCCAGTGTAAATACAGACCTATTTCAGCTCCTTCTCGAATCTCTCGCCTGAGTCGTGACAAAATCAGATAAATTGACTTCTTTTAGGGTTGTACAAACTTAAGGGAATAATAAAAGTAGATGGTGAAAGAGGAAGAATTTAGGGCTGAGAATCAGTCTGATGAAAATGGGAAATAAATCAAAGTCTTTTTTTCGATAGTCTATATCATCTCGCTTTTCAGCTGAGGAATTAAATCTTGCAAAATTTGTATTACAAGCATTCTTTGAGCAATGTCTGATGCGCTCCATTTTTCTTTTTCTGCGCGCTTATGTGCTAGTTTGTATTTAAGGCCAGTCATAGAAGTTGTATAACTGTTCGCATCAAGTTTTCGGACATTTTGATGCGCAAGAATATACCAATGATACTCAGTTCCAACTGGAACGCCTGATCCTTGTGGAGCATCCCATGCTCTCCTTTTGTTCACAGCATAAGTGAATTCCCATCTATCTGGTGTTATTTTGGTCTCTTTCCATTCACCTCTATCATAATACCATTTATGACTCCCTCCTACTTTCATGCCAGTGTATTTCTTCCCTTCGAATTCCTTGTATTCTTCATAACCCTTCGAAGCATCTTTTTTTACACTATCTTCTATCTTTTGAAGAAATTCATGCCCCATAAGTCATTGTGGTGGGTTTTAGGATATAATCACTGAATTCCCTGAAGTAGAGGGAGAGTGGATGGTCCAGAGATTGCCTGGACGTGATGTGGTGTGAGTTGCATAGACCTCTTTGTTGAATGGCAAGGACACACACTATTACCTACATAGAGCGCCAACCTCTTAATCACGCAGTAGATCTAATGAGTTCCGAGCTATTACGACTACCTCGCTTTGATAATATAATGATACCTATTTCTGAATATATGTAGGCAGGTGACTGACATACTTTTACTACCAGAGTGAAATAACAGTTGTTTAGACCTCACATCGCTTCTATGATTTGTTGTCCTCCCTTTTTATGAAGCTGTACACATACATACAATAGGTGATGATGGAAAAATAATAGAGCATAGGGCGATAAGAGATGATCTTAAGTTTATGATGCAGTTAGGATTGATTCGAGCTGCATCCCCTGAGTACGAGAAATACTTGAAAACATGGAAAGGGACACACTGATGATAACAACTAAAGGATCTGAACTCCAATGAATGGAAAGATCTCTATGAAATTATTTTTGTCCTAAAACATCCCAGTAAAGTTCTTGCTACTACTACTACTACTACTACTACTACTGCCGCCGCCGCCGCCGCCGCCGCCGCCGCCGCCAACGCAACAAATCCTGTATCTTGAATAAGATCTACGGTAGCAGGATCCACCAGTTTCAGTGTTCCAAGTATTGAATTCCTTAAACATGCCATCTCAATTCATGTTCTTTCCTTTCTTCTTCATTTCTAAACTCTTCATCACAATATGTGCATCTATGCAAGGAGATAAATTTGATGGGATAATCTTTATCGGTATGTTCTTTGTTATCATCGCCCTTGTCTCGCGTAGTAGTGCCAGAAATACTACTACTTGAAGAAGACATTCTATTATATGATGGAAATGCAGATGCAGGTGACCTTGATATTCCCCTATGATCTTTTTTGTAATTATCCACAAAATCTCTTAATGCATAGTCCCATCCATTCTGTAAGACATCGAGCTTATCTGTTTCCGCGATGGGATGCGTATATCGCTCAGCGGAGTCAGTTGAGGCTATGAATTCTCGATATCCTTCTTTTCCCACGCTTTCAAATCTAGTATCCCCATCTAAAAGCAAGCGAATAGCATACTCATTTTCTTCCTTATTTGTCCAAAGTTGAATCTTCTTGTGAATTATGTCCTTATCGCTTGCAAGCTTCTTGTTCTCTTCCTCCTCCTCATCATCATTGATAGTAAAATTAGCTTTTGTTCTCCACATCTTTCCTTTCTTTTCGTCAGCATCATTAGCATGAGCCATAGACGAGATTGTAATACCTCATCTAATATTACGTTAGTTTTCAATATTAAGTATACATATGCAACAAGGATTGTTCAATGAATCCTATTCTAAAATTTGCTCCTTTTAGCATCAACTACTAGTATCGCAATATTTGAATCACCACGGAGAGACATAATTATACACCGTTTCATCTGTCTGCATTGCGTTTAACATCATCTATCAACATACATAATTATTGATAGTAATAGATACATGGCTATGAAGAAAATCATGGTCCCGGTATCAGACGAGTTGTAAGAAGCAATCGAGTACGAAAGAGAATCTCGTAAATTCAAAACCGTGTCTGAAACAACACATAAAAGAGCAATCATAATAAATATTTAGATAACCTGTCGTAATATACCATGGATATGTCTGGCTCATCTACTTCAATGTCTTCAAATCCAACTGATGACTATAGTGACACAACCATTTTTGAGGAATACCGAAAGACGTGTTCTATTATATTTGGAAGGGCAACTCATTCTCAGATGAGATACCTTCAGGCCTCAATAGACTTACAGCATAGTCTATTGAATTCATGCGATTCCATACTTGCAAAACAGACAAGTTGGCTTAAGGATTATCTTAACAAGAATAATGGTAAATCTAAAGCTGTTTTTGGTTCCAACCTTGAACCTTTCATGCGCGGTTATACTGCAGCAGTTGATGCATTTATGGCTAACTTATCCAGCGCTTATGACTTAGCGTCGTCTCAGATCGAAAGTAATAAGAAGGCAATTGATATAATCAACAAATCCTTGTTCTAGCCATGAGTCGAGACAGTGAACAAGACAGAGACAGTGAACAAGACAGATTGAACTGTTCTGGCATAAAAAGCAAGTTTAGACAGTAAGGATTTCTAATTTTTAAGCTCATCTCGTATTAAGATTGGTATCCTCTGGAAAATGAGTGTCATTGATGAATCTCCGATCTCTCATACATACACCAAAATCCAAAACGCATTCGAACTTTCAGCATAACTTCGGCAGCTGCATGTTCCTTCCTTCGTCACTTGAAGGATCTTCTGTGTTTATCAATGTAAGGCAGCAGTTCATTTTCTATGATATCTTTGGCATGGGTACCTGTATCAAAAGATAGTAGAAGATAGAAGTTAGCTTCACCATCCTTTTCTGCTATAACGGGAACAGTAGCGCGTATTAGCTTATCGTACGTCCCGATAGAATGCTTAAGCCTACCTATTTTACTTATAAAATCCTCTCTGATTGCGGCTCTAAGTACGGCTTGAACCGCATAGTGTTGAGTCTCCTCTTTTGTCATAAAAGGTGTTAAACCTTCTCTATACCATGTAGCTAACAAAGTACCTAGGTTATTTGCTATTCCTACGAACCTGATAGAGTTGTGCAGGCTTAAGATTTCATTGCATAATTGTGTGAAATGACCGGAAGTGGAATCAGTTGATATGTTATATATTCACCAAGATTACGGCACAGAACATCTATTTATTCAGTAGGGATAAAGCTCAAGGGATAGGCATATACCGCTGTTTCAGGCATCAAATGAATCTACAGCTACCGATGGGCTTGAAGTTTTATCATTTGTAATCTCGCTCAAAATGAGCAAGAAAATGAAGGAAAGAAGGATAATTCGAGTGGTACTTCACATTCATTGATGCATGAAGCCTCACAAACATTAGCTAGCTCTATGAAATATGAAGAATTAATGAATTAGATAGTTAGAAGATGAGAAATGGTAGCTGTTTTTATTCATTATATCTTTTGGCTATGAATCTATTAAGATGTAGTTTTGTTATCCAGAGCTGACACGACGAATCCCGAACCATAGATGAGACTTGCCAAGTCATGATCATTGCCAAAATAGAATCCTTCCTCAGGAAATACTGCTTCGATTATGGCCCCTGAACCAGGGGGGATGGATATAAGATACCTCAAACTATCGTGGTCTCTGTGTAGATGGTCAATGTTGGTATTTTCATTAATCAAACTCGAATAATTATAGTAATGCGTACTCTCAATTGAAGGCTGATTCAACGTAGGGAGAGGAGGATATATCACATCCATCATAGCTGCAGCAAAGTTCAAATCTAGAGATTTTCTAGGACCAGCATTAACGATATACCATCTAGTAAGCTCGTCAGGTTTCACGTGAAATAATTCTGCATCATCATTTAGTGTATATCTACTAACTGTTCCTATCCACGGGATGTATCTATACGCCATGCCGTTAGTTAAAATAAGGTCATGCTTACCCTCAATGAATTTGCTTAGATCAAATGAACCTATACTACCATTCGCACCCTTAAATAGTCCCTTATCTGCAGTATTATAGACTTCACTAAAGACAATGTAGAATTCTTTGGCTGCTTGATGCTCTTGATCATAAACGGGCGATTTAACTATTGTACCACCATACATTCCACTTGCTACATGCTCCCATACGCCGTTTAGGTTGTCTGCATCGCAATGGTACATGAAAATACTTGGACCTTCTCGATCGACTTTCACCAACCATGTTTTGTTTTCGCCTGGTTCAAGTGGTCCCGATAAAGCCTCATTTGGGCCGGTTATTCCATGCAAATTAAGACTATGTACTAGATCCCCGTTGGTGATAAGAGTGATACTCACCAATTCTCCTTCTTTGAAGACAAGTGCCGGTCCTGGTACGGTCCCATTGAATGTCATTGTTTTGTATTTTATCCCACCAGGATGTAACAGATTGTCTGGCGAAATCCTGAGTATGGTATCATCATTTGCAATCAAAGTGATATTCCGAATACTCGTTGCATTGAGTGGTCTATTTCCATCTTGTGCATCAACTTCTCTGAATAGGACTAGTAATGATGATGATATTGTAACTGACAATGTTATTATAAATCCGAAAAAGAGGATTGAAGAAAGCCATGATAATCTAGTACTGAACTTGAAATTGGGCATCTTATTTCACTTAACTGCTAATTCGGTTAAATAGATTATCATAACATAAATATTATCATTTGAAAAGCTATTATGCCGGTATATTATACGCAAAAATAAATTTAATGATTAAACTTACAAATCTTGGAAATGCTTATGCCAACTATCCAACTTGGAGCCCAATTCAGCTCTCGAATCAGAGAATCTCATCAGTAAAGATCGTATGTCTCATTGGAATATTGGCAGTTACGATCAGAAGATATCTATGACAGAAGAGTCATCATATCGTCAAATCTCTGCTAATAGACAATACTGTCACCTTTAAAACAAGCACAAAAAGAGCTCTTTGGTTGATATGGACGAATCCTTGGAAACTGGTATCCAAAGAGATTAAATTCTGAAAGCTTAATAAAACAGGATCTCCTTTGCTCATCCACAAACTCCTATCTATGTGGACTATGGGATTTGAGATAAAGTAATCAACAATTCCACATGTCATGATATTAGCTAGCTTTTATTGCATAATAACTAACATGGACTGTAAAATGTTATTAAATAGATAGCACATACACAAAGCATGATGAGCAGTAGTAGAATAGCTGCTACCAGTACAATTGCTAATCAAGAGAAGAATAAGCAGGACGTAGTGGTAAGAATAAATGGAGTATCGCCAGATATCGCAAAACTAGGTAGCCAAGAAAAGTCAGAGAGAGCCCAGGAAATATTACGTTCAGGAACAATCGCGAATACATCATGTTCCATATTTGCCAAGAGCCTTGATCAACACAATAAAAGAACTTATCATCTACTATTTGATATTGGTGAAGGTGTAACAAGGAGTGTAGAAAAGGGTATCTCAGAGCTAGGACTAGAAGGTTTATTATCGACAAGAACATTAGAATCATCAAAGTCATCTCCTTCTCCTTCTGCGGCACCCATATCCGGTGCACCGTTATTATCTACCTCCAAGAATGTACAGGAGGTACCTTCACCAATGACTTCTTCGTCACTTAATTTTGATGCCTTGCTCATAACTCATGCACATGAAGATCATGTTAAGGAGTTGTCAGCTCTTGTCAAGAAAGTTTCTTCATCACTAGGATCACCACCTGCAAAAGCCGCACAGAAAATTAACATCTATTGCACCCAAGAGTGTCAAGAGCAGTTAAGAAGCAAATTACCATTATCTTCTGATGATTACAATGTCATAAACTTCAACATAGTAAAGCCTAACCAGTATTTTAGTATTAAACCATTTTACATAATGCCTATTTTATCGTATCATGGCGAAGATTCTCCACCAGGATCTGTTATATACGTAGTAAATATATACGATAAAAAAATAATAGTTGGGTGGGATTTCTTATCTCTACTCGATGTTAGTGAAAGTATATTATGGAATCCTGACTTGGTTATATTAGGTACAGAAACCTATAATGAACATCCTGAAACTGGAAGCATCTCCGTAACTGAGGCATATAATATAGTGAGAAGATGGAATGCTAAGGAATGCTACATAGTTCATTATAGTGGATTAAAAGATTTTGAAGAAGCCAAGAATCAATGGTTTAGGGGACCAGTGAAAGCTATGTCATCAGATGAACTACAACAAACAATTGATTCACATCTAAGACTTACCGGAGCTGAAGGTAAGTTCAGGATTACAGTTGCAAAGGAAGGAATGATGTGGAGTCCAAAGGAGGAAGTAAGTAGAGAAGTATCTAATGAGGTTGCTCCTCCGACAGGCAAGATACTTGAAATCGAAGGCCTTGATAGATATGTACTAAAGATTGAAAAAGATGACAAGAATAACAAGGTGAAGCTTATGATAGAGGATAGGGTCAACAGGTATAATTTAGTCTTTGATAAGTCTTACAAGGATAGGAATAATGATAACATGCTTCGTGGTCAAGGAGAAAAAGGGACGTTTAGCACAGGTCCAGAGATGGTAATAAAACTAATCTCTCCGAGTGATTCAAACGCAGAAAGAGGATCAAATTCCGATCATAGCCTAAAAGTACATGTATTCAAAGGTAAAAAGAACGTTTTCAATGAGGACATATTAATAGACAATACCGATGCTCTAAGGTTCAAGCAATATGTTCAAGAGAACTTTGGCTAACAAGAAACGACGATAACTACTAACAATCTAACAACTTGACTCAAAGGTTGTAAAGAAGTAGCTGAAAGATGTGCATACAAATCTCATAACCAAAATTATGAAATTGCGCTCTTTTCAATCGAAAAAAACGTCATGTGAATATTTATTCTGTAAAAAATTCATAGCAGGAAAAGAAGAGGCAGGCTTGAAGGTAATGTCATATACGACAAATCCAACGCATGGTATTTGCAACGATGTCAATATTGTATTTGGTTTCAAATTTTACTTCTAGTCGTGCAATTATCTGATTGAAACTCTCAACAGATTAAAATTAATCCCTCTTTTCCTCGATACGCGGACCAACAGAATAATACCTTCGATAACAAACGATCACCACCATTAACTTACAGTGTAATTGAATCAGTCAGTCGTCCGGACAGGTCATTTCTCTGATGGCTAAATATCGTTCGTCGATCTTTTCAGCGATTCTGACTATTTCATCAAGTGCAAATGTTGATTTCGGAAAATACCACCGAATCCCCACCTCGTGTCCAGTGCCTCCCCCGTCATAAATGATCCCGTTATCACATTCAGCATCATATTTCTTATCAAAAGATCTATTTCTTACTTCTAAACCTCGTTTAGTGTTATCCTCCATGACCAGATGGTCAGATGCGTCATAGATGGAATAAAAACGACCACTCTTTATCGGATTTGTAGTATAGGTCGAAGTATTCACCTGTTCCTTTAGGTTCTTTAATTGGAAGTATATTATCGTTTCTTGAGTTTTTGCTATAATCAACATGTATCATATTGGTGTAGATCTATGGTCTAGACATTTCGTTGTCAAAGGGCACCAATTTGACATATATCAATGTAGCCATTTCAATGAGTACGACTCTGTGACTGTTATACTCATTGGGGTTGAATCACTAATTTAGTTTTGAGTCGGCACCAAGGAAAGGGATATTCACGGGATACAAAGTGCAGCTAGGCGATATATAGACAAAATACTCTTATTTCTTCCAGATCAAAGAGGCACGTTAGCCGACTCGTTTCATCTTCGAACCACATTTGGGACATGCTATTTCTTTGTGTTCATTCCCACAGGACATACAGAAGTATTTTACATGAGTGCTGCTGCTGTCATACATCGAAGATGAAGTCGGCGACTGGAATAACGATTTGAAAAATCCTCTTATCCCTTTCTCATGGCTATCATCAACGAAGCCAAGTTTCTTCAGCAGTGTCCTTCTCCTGTAGATATTTATCATAACAAATACCAGTATTAACATTACAAGATCAATAGGAAATGTGAAAAGATAGATAATAACAAAACCTGTTGACATATAAACTGCTAACCACTTCAACTGATACAGAAGAAACTTTCTATCATTACCTGGGAAGAATCCATTCATATA
Organism: Thermoproteota archaeon; assembly: GCA_046729835.1. GTDB lineage: Archaea > Thermoproteota > Nitrososphaeria > Nitrososphaerales > Nitrososphaeraceae > TH5896. The sequence continues at coordinate 34,143 of JBKPHJ010000109.1, read as the reverse complement.
TTCAGCATACCATCTCTGATATACACATACATATTATGTTTGAACTTCCTTTTAAAGCAGATGGATGTTAAAATACGCGTCTATTGAAATGCTATTTATGAATAAGGGAGATTATTATCAAGATATACTGTGAATAAATAGAAGGTTGCATATAGCAGCCCCCTATGCAGAAGGAGGACCAGGAGCAGCAAAAACACTCTGAAGAGATCGAACTTGTTCCTTCTCTTGCTGACGAGGAGGCGCAGCCGCAAATTTATCCGGTGACCGAAGGTGTTCAGTCTATCTATAGCAAGAAATGTTACAACAACAGTTTCAATCACATCAATATTCAAGACTTGCAAGTGCTGCTAGACCTCGGCCCTAAGGTCTTGGAGCAGGTGATCATCAAGTATGTCATCTACCTAAGGGACACAAAAGAAAAACAAAGAGGAAGACGAAAGTTAAAGTCAACATTCTCATCCACGGCTATAAAACCAAAACCTGGATTATCAAGGGCTTCAATAGAGAAGGAGAGCGCTGCCATATTTCATTTCTTTGATATGAATGACATTTTGTTAAATAAGCGCAAGATCAAAAGGTTTTTTCCTCCAGACGAATCAACCCATGATGATAGAGTCTACACTCAGGATGAGAAAGGGCGGATTCTGTCAGAGTGTGATAAACGTGCAAAGGTCGTAATCCTACTGATGAACTCTGGAGGCATACGGATAGGAGCCGTTAACAAACTGACTATAGGCTCGTTGGAACCGATTGGCAGTAAAGAAGGCTATTACAAGATTATTGTTGATGGCAGATCTAGAAAGGATAGATACTTCGCTGTATGCAATCCGGAATGTTATAGCGCTATTAGAGATTACTTGAAAAATAGAGAGCGTCTAGGCGAAGATGTTACTAAGAGATCTAGTCCGCTGATTAGGGAACAATGCGATCCGGATGCTGATACCCGCATGCCGTGGCCTAGGTCTCTAAAAGAGAATACTATAAGACACATCGTGATTGATGTTCTAAAGCGGTCTGGAGTTAAGACATCCGAGGCTATGATGTCACATTCTTTTCGTAAAAATTTCAATACCACATGTGAAGAGTCTGGTATGAAATCGCTGCATGTTCAGATGCTTATGGGTCACCATGTTCCACTAGCAAAGAGTTACATGTGACCCACGGACCGGAGGTCATTCAAGACTACATCGATCATGCAGCCGACGCCTTGACCATAGACCCTAAACAAAGACTTCAGAGAGAGAATCAAGAGTTAAAGTCTGAGCGTTCGGAAGAGATCTCTGAACTGAAAGCGCAGGTAGACAAAATGAAGCAAAACCATTCAGAAATGCTTAAGTTAAAAGCACAGGTAGATCATATCAATAAATATATCGATCGGGTGGATCTTATAGATCTCCAGAGTTTTCCATCTGACTATGCCATTCACAATCTTTTGCGCGACTATGTAATCGATGACAATAACTTAAAGCATATGACCAAGGAAGAAAGGGAAAGGGCTAGAATGGAGGCAGAGCTTGCAGGCCTATAATATGAAGATTGAACTGGTATCAAATGCTCAAGTAGTTGAGGAAGCGATAGACTTGGCAGAAAGATATAGGGATGTTACTAGTTTTAGCGAAGAGAAAGTCAAAGTAACAATCGATAATGGTATTCATTAACCTTAGGAAGTCAGTAGAATACTATAAACAGAAACTAGACGCTTCTAGTTTGGGAAGTGCGTATGATACCAACACACAAGAACTAGCAGCGTTAAAGGGTCTGCCATTCTATGACTGGAAGAGTGGAACTTTTAGTTCGACTTTCAACCATGCGATAGGCCTACCGGAGAAGAATGGTCAAGCATTCCCATTATTCGATTATGAACAGATGCTATATGACACGCTGCAACAGCATAAGCACGTCTGGATACAGAAAGCGACTGGATTAGGTGTCACTGAGTTTATGCTGCGATACATGGCCTGGCTATGTCTAAGGGATAGTGATTTAGCCCTGACAGGGGCTAATAGGATTACTCATAAGAGTAACGAACTTAGCCTTAAGGATAGTCAGATGTGTATAGTCACAGGTCCTAGAATAGAGTTAGCAATCACACTGATTGATAGGATGGAAGGCCTATTTGGTTCATTAAATAAACCCATTATATTTGATAGTAAAGAGACTGTCATAGAACTTAATGGTGTGCGTATAGAGGCTTATCCATCACATCACCTAGACGCTATGAGAGGTCTTAAGGATGTGTCATTCATCTATTTAGATGAGGCTGATTTCTTTCCACCTGGTCAGCAGCAAGACGCTAGAGATGTTAGTGAGAGATACATAGCAAAATCAAACCCTTGGATCGTTATGGTGTCAACTCCTAATGCTCCAGAAAGTCTATTTGAAAGGATAGAGAAAGAAGATTCTAAGAGTCTATATCATCGGGTATTCTTGGACTATACCTACGGACTAGACAGGATTTATACGGCAGAGGAGATCCAAGCAGCGAAAGCATCTCCTTCATTTGCGAGAGAGTACAACTTAAAGTACTTAGGTCTAATAGGCAACGTCTTCCACACAAAGGATATTGACGCAGCGATAGAGAAGGGCAAATATTTGCTGGCCTCGTACACACAGAAGTCTGTAGGCCTAGATCCTGGGTTCGGTAGTAGCAACTTCGGAGTATGTATCACTGAGTTAGTTGACGGAATGGTTAACGTGGTTCATGCAGAAGAATACCCAAGGCCTGACTTCAATGAAATGATAGACACAACAGTACGCCTGCTAGACCAGTACGACATTAGGTTTGATAACAGTTGTCGTATATTCGTAGATGCAGCAAACCCATCATTTATCAGTACATTAAAGCAAGCAGTGGATGAAGATCCAGCATATGACAAACAGATTTCATTCTATAAGAAGCAATACCCTTCAATCTATGATCTGCGGTTTCTACAACAAAATATGTTCGTTATTCCTGTTGCATTCTCGAAGGAACATAAACATATGCTTGCTCATTGCAAAGAGTTGTTAGAATATCAAAACGGAATGGTTGCTATTCATCCAAGACATAACAAGTTAGTGATAGCCTTACGTACTGCTGTAGAAAATGGGGAAGGTAGTCTAGATAAGGAAGCAACCAGTCATGATGATCTGTTTGATAGTTTTAGATTGTCTCTACAGTTCTGGCACTAGAGAATATGAAGACGAGGCAGAAAATAGTTGTATCAGGGTGCGTCAACTAATTTTGCACATACTGCATACACCTGGATGGGGTTGGGTACATCCCCCTTATTCACACCGACTGTCCATTTATCTGGTGCTCTGTCGGGGTGGTCAGATTGTACTGCAATATCCGGACTAGCACCATAACCACCTCCGGTTACAAACTCGTCAGAATTGCAGTTTGGGGTATAACCTCGAGAGCGTTTGGATCTATTACAGTGACGGGGCTTACTACTTGTCTGACTTGTAGTTCCTTTTCTAGTCCTGGCGGTCCAGGTGGTGATGATGGTGCTTGTGCGATTTCATTTCCAGGATCGGATATCTGCATGTTCATCGGTAAATCTGTGCCATCAACTGGTGTTTGAGATTGCCTCTCGCCATTTGTATACTTCGCATGTGGGTTATTAGCAGCAATATTACCGTTCGACGTCAGTACGGGCGATAGTTGCATTGTTGATACAGCAACAAGAATTACGACGCTTATCGAAACAGGTAAAGCCCGATTCTTGTTCTGGCTGTTGTACATATTCTTTAGCAAAATCAAGAGGCGTTACTTTGGTTTATCTTGATTCGGTAGCATATCCTGGTCACTTAAATCTGATTTATCATCCATAGTTATCTCAAAGGAAGCAAGCAAGATTTGTCGTTGATCTTCTGGCATTAAAAAAAGATTCGGCTAGCCGACATGTCGACTAGTTCAATTGGCGTAGCTCACGTTTTACTCGTTCTACTCCTGTTCCACGAATGCAGTTTAGACACCAATGTTTGTTAGCTGTGGTATCTTGTTCCTCGTTACGTCTCGACCGGTACAAGCATCCCACCTAATATGGGCCTGTTACAGTTATCACATTTTTGAGTCATCAAAGGGTATATCTTTCGGTACTCATTTAAACTACAGTAAATGACGGTATTCGCACTATTTTTTAACACCCTCACCTTTGATTATTCTATAGTAGTAATGGAGCGGCAGCAACGAACATTAGCACTTGCATGTTTGGCAGACAGGCATAGTCAATGTTCCAACTGTGAATGTAACTGTCACACTGGAATTCGACGATAGGGGAGTCTTGATAAAGAGCCTTAAATATTTGAACCATCAAACAGAGAGGTAAACCAGTTGACAGCCTATATATGTAGAAAATGCAGTACATACATAGGCGACACGTCAATGACTCCTGGCCAACTCAGTGAAGAAATGTGGAATCATTTCGTCCAGGCTCACATTGACAATCTGGATGGTCTAGAGGTTTTTCGTAACTATCTCAAAGAGGAGGAATAAACCCGCATGTCGTTATGGTTCTGGCACTAGGAAATCGAGTCTTTTAATGTGACTGAGATAGAGGATCCATCATTGTCGCAGAATGTGATATCAGATGAAACATATCGAGCCCTTATCGGGTGGTTAAAAATACTAGTTTCCCCCTTTCTAGCATTCCTATTAGGAATCATAGGGCTTAGAGCATACAAGCGCTGGGAGATAAAAGATTTACGACCAAAAATAGAAATGCAGGATGACGTCATTACAAGAAGGTTTCACCTAAAAGATGATGATGGCGAGCCTGTGAGGGTGGCCTCCTCTAATGCAAAGCCTACCGAGAGAAAACTTCTGCTTCGCACTGCTCCCATTGGTGACGCTCAGAATCCTTGTAGAATAGTAGAGTTTGAGGACTGACTTCTGATTGACTGATTCCTCAACAGCCTAATCTGGCAGTAGATGCCAAGCGTGGTACTCTACTCTGGCTTCCTGGTTGCTATTCTTGTCGTTGTCGCTTTGCTTTATGAACTCTGTAAAGTTTGTCTTATCCATTATACTGTTACAGTAACTACAAATCCATCTCATCTTCTTCTTACCTCAGGTGAAGATATATTACAGACTTAGATTATATAAGATTCTTACATTATAGTTCTCCAACAATGTTTCGCTGCCTGCCTAACACTATTACTATCAATGAAATGACAGTATTCGTTAAAGCAAAGGACATAAAGGCAATCTTTGAATGGACCGATATCCACTGGCTATCTTAGATAGCCGATGCAGTTATTCGCTGAAATAGAGAACGATTTAAGGCCTGTAGTTAATACAGATATGATTATTCATAGGAAATCTCACGAATAAGGGAGATTACCTACGGGTGAATATTGCCTATTTGCAGGCGATAATGCGCTTGCATGACAATGATCATTCGCAGCAGCTTCTCCAGTTGTAAATCTAATTAGCTCCTTAGGACACGGTAAATGGCTATTTAGGTTCTGTACTCAAGTTAGCGTAATATCTTAATAAAATAAGACGTATAACTTTATCTTTTACATTGTATTATAATGGTTATGGCAGATCAGGTATTCATGTATGCCATAGTAGCTGGCGTTTTTGCTGTACTCACAGGAATATTGTTTGGCTCAAGAGCAAAAAGAAGGTCCGAAGAACGCATGTCTTCGAGTGCCGCCGCGTCTACCTCTGAAGAAAGAAAAGGTGCAGTATGATAGATTCAATGTATTTGAGAAATAACATGACATGAGTCCACACATGAATCAGTAGAGCCTAAAACATTTCACATTTATTGTACTAGACTATGACGATTAGACTATGACGATTCACTATTATTTGCTACATCACTAATAGTTTTATTTGTGATCTTTTCTACTATTTGGTTTATATACATTCTCAGACTCGACTAACAAAATCTCTTCGAATATCTTCTGGTCGCTGTAATCGATGGACAAAAGTGTTGTTAATTCGTAAAAAGGTACATTACTATATTGCTGTTGTTGTTGGTGTCCTCATCTGTAATTGATGAGATGATGCTAGTCCTGACTTTGCATAGAAGGAGGACATAATATGATACAACATACGAAATTTGCTAGGATCTTTTCGCAAAGCTAAATAATTCTATGACTATTTCTCCCACGCAATAAGATAGTATGCATTCTCTTCCTTATCACTAGCTTGAGTTTTATGCTTAGCATCACATGATTTATGATATGTAAATCACTTACTCACAGGATCATTTTTTCAAATTTCTTAAATAAGTCATAGGATATTAATGTGTAAGAGAGAGATGTTGTTCGGTTCTGGAAGGAGGTCACGTAATAACAAAGAACTGGCAGTGAGAACAGCCGAAAAATTTTCAATACAGCCACTTAACAATAATGATTTGGAAGAGATAAACAAAATTCATGACTTGCTAAATCCGGATGAGAACGTGATAACTATTGCTCGCCAATCTAGAGTCCTACCGGGTGGTTCCTACGTTACTCCTAATACCATTTATGCAACAGACAAACGATTAATCATTAGAGATCCGTATATGTTAGGTATTAAAGAAAACATTATTGATATCCCATATGATGTTATTACAAGTATTAAACTTGAAAAGGGATTATTCTCTTCTACAATTAGATTCGAAGCCCCAGCCTTAGTTGGCTCTAAAAGGTTAGGTATGATACATGGAATAGTAAGCGAAAGGAATGAGCATGAAGGAGTCATTCATGCGATTCCAAAAGCTAGGGCAGAGGATTTGTTAGAAGTAATTCGTTCTGGAATGCCTCAAAAACGGACACAAAGACTTGATAACAGTAAAAAAGAAGATAATCATTCTTCGTCTATTCAGTTCAATCAAACAAGCAGTTATTCAATTGCAGACGAACTGACCAAACTTATGAAATTAAAAGAGCAAGGAGTACTTAGTGAAGAAGAATTTATCTACATCAAGAAAGATCTCATTGAGAGGAATGCGTGATGATTGAAAGGACTTAAAGCTTTCTAAAATAACACCTCTTGTATCATTTATCAAAAAAAGCAGACATCAGTGACTCATACCCTTGGTAATCTCGATTATCATCAAACTAGACTAACTTTTCAGAGTTGGCTATGATTCGCCCTGACTTCAATCCTAATACGATATTACCAACAAGAACGCCGCCGCTGTATACTTTAGCATATTCTTTACTAAGCCCAAGAAATGACTGAAAAATACTGCCTTTGGAATGATACCCAGCTTCGACTACTTTCATATTTAACTTACTACTTGCTTTAACAATTATGTGACGAGCAGCAGACCAATCGCCTTCCCATGACAATACTTCGAAACTTCCAAAGTTCATAGTTGACATGGTATAGCCAGTAAGCTTTGCATTGAATTTCTTGTTTCTGGCATCGGCATAGGAATTCATCCAATCTATGGCCTTTTCCGCTTTAGCCTTCTCTAATGCAAAATTATCAGATCGTGCCAAGTTGATATTAGTTCACTACATAATTATACTACCTGTCCCATTTAATCTAAACCTACACCCATCTTGACTGTTTGGTAATAATATTCGTCAACTATTAACCTTCATTCTTACAAATACCACAGAAAAGCCATGATGCTAGTGTCTGGTTCAGCTATAATAGTAGAAGGTTTTAAATTCAAAATGGTTTCGTATTCTTTAATTAGTGATTGCCCTGAGTCATACATTCGGAATGAAAATGATATCTCGAAGAGGACTAGAATAACAAATCAGTGGTTGAACCTTTCTTATGTCAAAGGGTTCTGCAGCTGCAACAACAGAGAACGCCTTATAATGGATCCCCAGCTATTGATTTAAGTGAAGATATGTCCCCCTTACGATCTGCGCGATACCCATGCTAATAAAAGAATGATCTATTGTAATTACCGCGGCACATCTTAAGAAAGCAAGCTGTTCTTTTGCAGGACTAGGATAGGCTTGCCCGATGAATCAATTGGGACTCTAACTATAGTAGCTATATCGTAATTGAATAAACATAATTACACCGAGGATGCTCAAGGGAAGAGGCTTGCGACGATGATTTCTGTGGTTGTCAATATGCAAGCCATAGTATCCAAAACACGATCCAAAAATATCAAAGTGTCTCAATATGGGACATTTATAAATCAGATTCCCGCACAATTATCCACTTTATTCTTTAGCAGCATAAAAAAAGTTTGGAATGCGTTTAATTCGGTAGCTTATGTTTACTACTCAAACCGGCTTTAAGATCTGTAGTTTGTGAGATAGTAGTAGCTTTTTCATTAATCCGATGTTAATACAAGCTTGATACTGTCTATAATGCTCAAACATTCTTCCGGTTTGTCAGTCAATTGTGATATCGGGACCCAATCATAAGCCTACCATTGTAACATCTAGTACAGGGTTACTGAAAGAGGCATTAGATATCTACAGCTGTTCATCGAAATAGAAAACGATAGGCGTACAGTTGCTATGACAGAAGTTATTTCTAGTAGTCCTGCTGCACAAGAATAACAGTTCAATGAAATCCGGGAGGAAAAGCGAGCCAAAGAGTGAACTTGGGAATATGAATGCCATCCAGGTCAGAGGTAAAGTCAACAGTAGTAGTATTGCAGTACTTGTGATTGGTGCATGCGAAAATCATGGCGATCACATGCCATTTGGAGCAGATTTTATTTTTCCAACAGAATTAGTCAAAAGAGTGGCAGCCAGGTTAAAAAATGTAATTATTCTTCCCCATATTCCATACGGCGTGAGCCTGCATCACAATGAGTTCCAAATGACGATGAGTTTAGAACCAAATACTCTAAAGATGCTTATAGAGGAAATTTGTACTAGCGTCATCAGGAATGGCATAGGAAAGGTGCTGATCATAAATGGGCATGATGGAAATATTGCACCCATAGAGGTAGCCGCCAGAAGTATCAAGGATAAACATCCTGACGTAGTAATCGCCTGCCTCGAAGCATGGTGGATCTTGATTGGCCAGATTGCTCACGGACTTTTTGACGTCTGGGACGGACTAGGTCACGGTGGGGAAGCAGAAACGTCTGCGATGCTTGCTGTACGCCCTGATCTGGTACGTATGGTCGATGCACCCCCGGAGGTGATTCCAAAGCTACCATCCAACGTAAGAATCTATTGGAAGTTCAATGAGTTAACAGATACGGGGACTACGGGGGCACCTAGAAAAGCAACTGTTCAGAAAGGATATGAAATATTAAAGGTACTAGAAGGAATTCTCCTTTCATTTGTAGAGGAGATGGAAGACAAGGACTGGAAATATGGGCTTTCTCGCAAATAGTAAAAGTTGTGCTCCTGATACGGGCACTACTATCACTAACGACATTACTTCAGTTCCATATAGGTATATAGTTCGAATTTTCCAGTTCTATGTTAGCTCAAGCTCTAATACCTCTTGTGCGGCAACATTTAAGGAAACTTCGCTTCCATTATATCCCTGTACAAATGACTTTGGTATCTTAAACACATGTCTTCCTGTCATTAAAAAAAGAGAATCCTTGTCGATTGCAATGATATTTCCCATGTCTCCATTACCAGTAGAACGCACTCCTTTTAGTACCAGTCTATCCCAATTTTGGATTATTTCTGGCATGTATTACATATTTGCACTTAATTATATAAAATGATCTGAAATCAGAAATCTTCGTCACGAAAGCATGGTAAGAATATCATTTATTATTTTGTTGTGATCTGCGTTTACATCAGTGGTAACTAAGAGCAAATGGTTCTCTTCTAACGGAAATGTTATACGTTTGATTTTCTCATATTCTGCCATCGCGTATCTTCCTTTACCGACTTTTGAAGAGAGTGAGTTCCTTAGAGCCCATCTGGCTATGGCCTGTAAATTTGATCTTTTGGTTTCCTCTGGAGATAGAAGATTTGTTATTCCTTCACGCTGTCCACCATATTTTATCTCACCGGAATCATCGCATACGCCAGCGAACCTTATCTTGGATTCCAGACCAAGGATATCCTTGCACAGTCTATCAAAATCCATAGTCATAGGATATAGAAAGAACGAATCTAATAAATGTCTTGTTACATAAACCAGGTAGTATTCTGGATGAACCCAAATTTAATGGAGTTGCCAATGTAAGGATGCAAGAAAATGGAATCACGATATCGGGAACTACCATAATTTAACTAGTGCCCCTAACTATCGGTACCGTCAGAGCCTATCTATTCAGTTAGTAGTATGAGTAACTGTTGTACCCAGTTAGTAGTAGAGGTAACTAAGCCGAAGATCACATCTCAAATGGTACTGTTGCGTTGAGTTGGGAGCTTATGATGATTGATTTATTTATGAGATAATATACCATGAATATCCTTAAAAGCTCGATGACGATTACTATCTCTATCTTATGACCACAACCTTAAGGAACCTCATGAGGAAAAAATTAGAAACTATTGAGGATTCATCTTCTGTCCAAGATGCAGCCAGAAAAATGAGGGATAGGGACGTGAGCTCATTAATAGTAGTTGATGCAGATGGTATGCCTCAAGGCCTCGTTACTGAACGAGATTTGGTTACAAAGGTATGCATCAATGACACATATACAAGTACAATAACAAATAAGCAGATAATGTCTGTTCCTCTTATTGTTATTGATTCTACATCATCCCCAGCTACGGCGGCTGATATGATGTTACAGTACAATGTAAGACATTTACTTGTTGTCGATAACGATGTTGGTAATAAATCGAATCCGAAGAATCTTGTTGGTATTATTACTCCTCTTGACTTTGCACGATATGAAGAATTTCCGAATGATGAAGTAGGAAAGGATGAGATCGAAAAAATGTTAGAATACTATATATGAGTACCATTCTCAGTTTCGTGAAGCAAGGATTCATCAACTAGTAGGGGAATCTCAATCTTATTGTTAAGAGCGCAGAGTATTGCATTGCATTCATGCATGCAACAAGGGTTTTATAGTTTTGGCTTGCCCGGGTAGTAACACCATATTTTGACACGTATTTTTTCTGTAGTTTCTTTCCTAGTTAAGATCGATCTGGATTTCTAAGGATGAGATTCATTACGTTAAACAGGTGCTTGAGCGTATCCATCATTATCACGAGGCCATTTGATTACCGTAGTTCAAGTGAGGAGTGCCGTCCATAGCTCATGGCATTTAATGAGTTCCCGCATTCAGTTCGGAACTTAATACATCTAACTCTAAAAAGCTATCCAAATTATTCTCATTGGTCCGCTCCATTTTATCCTACTTACCTTGCATCACTACTTGTATCGACATTTCTCGATCCCAACTGAGTTATCGACGCTTGGAATGACGAGGACTTAAAACATTGTAACCGAATTTTGTCTTCACGGCCTTAGAGACCTATTTCATAATTACCAAATACGTTCTGTCGCGCATCTACGCCTCTGTAGACCCTCAGGTACCTGTAGAATTAGCCCCATAACTCAAAAAAAATCTAGACTTTATTTTGGATTTCACAAGAATCACCTACTGTCAGGGTCCGATTCAATCAGGGATCCATGTCATTAACTGGTATGTTATAAATGTAGCCTTAATTCACATATAACATTCATAAATCCATTGATCGAACTGATAAGTAACAATTGGACAAAAAATCAAGGTTAGCTATCAACGGATTCGGTCGTATAGGAAGATGTTTTCTAAGAGCCGCTATCAAGGACAAGGAATTCTTCAAATTGGTCGATTTAGTTGCGATTAATGACATGACTGATAGTAAAACTCTTGTTCATCTTTTCAAGTATGATTCTGTCTTTGGAAAGTTCGAGGGTAATGTCGAGGTCAAAAATGAAAAGTCTATGATTGTAAACGGGCATGAAATCTCAGTAACATCAGGAAAAGAACCGTCCAAATTACCGTGGAAGAAAATGGGGATCGATATCGTGTTAGAATCCTCCGGGGGGTTCAGCGATGCAAAGGAAGCGAAGCACCATATAACAGAAGCTGGTGCAAAGCGAGTGGTCATTTCAGCACCAGCAAAGGATCCCGATGCCACAATAGTCTTAGGAGTGAATGAAAATCAATTTGATAAAAAGAAGCACACCATCATCTCCATGGCTTCTTGCACAACCAATTGTTTAGCACCAGTGGTGAAAGTGCTAAACGATCGATTTGGTATCGAAAGTGGCTATATGACTACAGCCCATGCATTTACAAATGATCAGAGATTACTCGATCTGCCACACGAGGATCTGAGAAGAGCAAGATCAGCTACTATGTCTATCATCCCTACAACCACAGGAGCTGCTAAGGTAATAGGTGCTATAATACCTGAGTTAAAGGGAAAAATAGATGGGATGGCTCTAAGAGTACCGGTTACTAGTGGATCCATTGCGGATATGGTATTTACGTTAAGAAAAAAGGTAACAAAAGAAGAAATCAATAGCGCACTCAAAAAAGCCTCCGAGACTAACTTGAAAGAAATTTTAGAGTACACTGAAGAGCCTATAGTTTCAGCAGATATTGTGGGCAATCCTCATTCATCTATCGTGGATGGTTTAAGCACTATGGTTTTGGGAAATAGGAACAATGTAGTCAAAGTACTCTCATGGTATGATAATGAGTGGGGTTTTGCATGTAGATTGGTAAGTCTCATCAAGTTCATTGTAAGACAAGAAAGGAAGAAGAAAAGAAAAACCAAATTATCAAATAGATGATGTTCTTGGCAATAATTAAATAACGATATTTAGCGGGTAGGAAATTACTAGCATGAATAAGGAATTAGATAATAGTAATAATGATGATGATGATATAACAAGGGTAACAACAAAGAAAGGTCCCACTCGCATTCACTCTTTGTAGACATGACATGACTAGATTGATTAAGAAGAAAAGTATAGGGATTCCTGCTGAATGTAACCAAATTTAAAGCACCATGTTACCTCATTGAGAGACTCCCATTAGTGTGATATTGACTGAAAAATTATGGTAGAGCACCTCAAGACGTAATATGAGATAGTAAGCAGATGAATTTGGATTTAATATCTAGCGGCCTCCAATTTTGCCTAGACGCTTATACAGATATTTTGCATTCAGAAGGGGTGTAAATCACGTTAAACCTTCTCAGTTCTGATAGGAGGGATTAGGTAGCCCGCATATATTGTGTCTCTGGATGACATCAGGTGACAGAGCTGATCATAACTTAACCAGACTTCAGAAATCACATGAAGCACAAGAACATCCATCTCCTGTTCATATTTTTATGCATCACTTAAACGACTATGTCAGAAGAAGAATGTCTGGCCACCTGTTCGCAATTTAACATCAAAAACACTGTTAGCTGCTTCTTGTCGTTTCTATTAGAATAAATATCAGATATATAAAAGAGCGTCCGAATTTACTTAATGCAGATAAACGAAAGACTTGTTCATGTTAACAGAAGTATGATCGATGCTTGGAAATTTCATTGCGTATTCTATGGCTATAAAGCTGCCGATAAACGATCCGATAAGACTAGCCTGCTTGAGTAGAGACAACCTGAATGCATAAATCTATTGATTTCCATATAGCTGGAAATGAGTAACGCAGAGGAATATCACACGAAATATTTGACTACAGGTTATGGCTGAGCCACGGGGCTATATCATAAGAGTATATGATAGAGGAGGCAAGGTCCAAATAGAGATGGATGAAATGGACGCAATCCTTTCATTAGGTAATATTGGACGACTCGAGTACGATGACACCACAAAAAATATCCGTATTGAACTTGTGCACTATCTTTTAGTTTAATGTATTTGACTGAGACCTTTCTTTGACGGATTCCAACCCCTATTCATACTACAAAATCACGCCTAAAGGTAAGATGTCTGCAGGTATTCGAAGTACTGAATGATTTAAGGCCTACCGAATACAGATATGGTTGTGGATAGTATTGAGTAATGCGTGATTATGGAGTCTTTTATGCAGGATTCTTTATGAATACATACATATTATAATTTCCTTGTCAAGATCATAGACATTTCAACCGACTATATCTTTCTTCTTTTTGAACTTCTTACGCTTTAGGTAGTCTGCCAAATGCATAAGGTAGATTGTAAATCCGAACAATATGTACACTACGTATTCCCAACTAATAATCTAGTATATCTTTTAGTTGCTCACACTAAAGGAGGACTAGATGAAAGTGCCACTCACTATATGACTTCTTTTATGCTATTCTAGCTCTCATGGTGCTGCAGTTCTGACCTCCCCTAGATCGATGCTCTCCTCTATTGGATCTGACAGTGAACATATCTTTTAGCCATCGCTGAGCAAAGCTCTTACTGTTACGTTCTGAAGGGTAGGATCGTCGAAAGTAGTGGCCAGTTGAATATTCCTTTCTGAATCATTGAGTACTATTGGTTCTGGAAGAGATGAAGTTCTTAACAATGTTTGATTGGCAGCATAAACCTCCATTATGGCATTTATTGTGTACCTGCAATACGGATGGATCTCGTACTGATGTTCACACAACAATTATAGATTATTACTTCTAAGTTCCAATTAGGCTAATAGCAAATTGATAATGCTCTTTGGAGATTAGGTTAGAAAAAAATGAAAAGCCTTAACTGTTATTCCGAATTTCTTCCTACGCTTTCAAATCCTATCTGTCAACTATGTGGATATTGTTATTATTGCTTTGATAAAGCAAGACCAGTTGGAGAGGGTAAGTATGCGATAGTAAGTTATCATAATAAACACACAGAATTAGCTTTTGTACTAGAATTGCCAAAGGAACCTGGAAAAGCACAAAAAGAATTAGGGATAGAAAAGGAAGCAAGTTATATTATTACAGTTATTAATCCAAAGATACCAAAAAGAGCAGGAGGGTTGCCAACAACAGAGGTTGCCCCTCAGTATCCAGAATCGATTCTAATCAAATTTAAAGAAAAGGAAAATTTTGTACCATTATCAAGAAATCTAAAATTCATAGATTATCAGAATGCACAAATCATATTAGTCGGTGCAAGAGAAGGAAAAGATACATTACACAAGAATTAGGATAAATGTAGAAAATGAGAATGAACGCTCAGCTGATATATTTACTAGATTGAGGGTACAAAAAGAACAGGTTCCGATAAGACTATTGATGCAAGGTAAGCTAGAATGATTACTACGTGTTCCTAAGTTATATGCAGCTGGTATTTTGAAAGAACCAAACTCATGGTCTAACTTATAGACTCACTAGAAATACTTTTTCAGTATTTCATCCAGTTGTTCTTGGAATTTATTATAAAGTTCAATATTCTCTTTCTTATCATACTACTCTTTCCTATCTTCTCGATATTTCCGATCGCTCTATCAAACTCCGATAGGCCAATAGTACATTTTGCTAACCTGTTTGCCAAAAAGAACGCGGAGGAAAGAAGATAATTAACTTTATCGCTCTCAATTTCTATGCTCTTTGAGGGGGGAAAAATATTGTCAAGGCAGTTCCGGAGATGTTGAGTACACTTTTCTAAGCATTCGCTGTTCCCATTGCATTTGGCTGCTGTACTACTCCATTCCTCAATACATCTAATTATCCCTGCAGAAAAGTCAGTCAATATCGTATTGATATATGAACTTTAAGTAATAAAACAGTTACCTATATCGCTAAAGTAACAAATTCAAAAAAGTGTTTCCAATCTACGAGAATAAGGGCGGTTGTTAGAAAACTAATGGAATGAACGACTCAATTAGAATCATAATTTAAACTACATTTGAGTGCTTGTCACTCTTTGCAAGTGAGCTTTCAGCAGGTATTTTCATAGAACTAACAATATCGTTTAGCTTTAATCATAGTGTATCCAATAGCTTTCGTGCTTCAATAGTATCTGGGAAGTGTACGAACTTATAGCAGAGGCGTATGGCTTTGGAGGCGGTTTTATTCAAACTGAACCGATGGATCGAGGTATTGATCGGTGGATTTGTTAGGTGTATTAGCTATATGTTTTTCATATGATGGATTTAGTCAAGATTAAAGGACACATAGCACAAACTATTATGAACTTGTAATTGATATATCTAATAGTGACTAATGAAGTAAAGGGATAGAACTAGTGAAACCCGTCATTCCTAAGGTCAATAGTAAAAAAAGTAACCTTAACAAGAATAATTCTAAAAATAGCTCTATCAAAGCATCTGGAGCATCTGGAACATCTACATGGAAAAAATACGACCAATGAAGTTTCCTGCATACAAGAACGACATCATAAACTATCTGAAAAAAACTAATACTAATGACAAAGATTTAACATCGTTATTTGAAAAGTTTAGACGGCTATATACTGTTCAACGATCTATATCATATAAGAAAATCAATAGAACAGAATATACGCAAAAATGACAGGATTTACACCCAACCAAATCACAATCGGTCAGTCCGTTTATGAGATTCTAGACTCTGTTAATAAGAATAAATTCAAGAAAGTAAATATAAGTAAAGATGATTGAAACTACGCTAATCCATCTACAGGGAATGTATATAATATATATGGTAGTATTAATGGCATTGCGTAATCGTAGGAGCCTAGGTGTAACAAATACTCACATATTGGCACATCATAGACTCAAGAATACTTGTATTGATCTAATATTCCATCATCCTGTATGTGGGGCAAACCTTTCCTCACCGTTCTAGTAGATCAAGTATCATCCATAGCTGAAATCCGTTACACGATAGGAAGTAGACTATACATAGAGAACGCCGATTGATGTTGAAGTACTCCATTACTTATGCCAGAAAACATAAGTAAAATATGCCCATCATTTTTTTATTTTAGTGAACTGGTCAGTCACTTGTATAAAACCTAAATTAGTCCTCCTGTTAACATTTATTTGCCATAATCTTCTAGTAATATTGAGTTATTAGATGAGTGATAAACGAGAAATCACTGAACCAGATCTTGAAACAGTAGAGGCAAAAAACCTAGAATTGGACGAACAACCGAAGCCTACGAGAAAAATTAGTCATCCAAATATTCCTGTACCTGATAATGCAGAACCCAGTACAATGGATAGAAAGAAGGGGAGACGAAAGATAAAGAAGTGAGAATTAGAAAGTCTCTTTTAAACACGTCAAAAGGTGATCTTTCTGCTAACATTATAGATATAATGGGTAAACCGGATGTGGCGGTTTGGAACAAAATGGTTCGAACACGAGGCATTAATACAGTAAAACCAAACATTGGTCCCCTAGATCAGGATTTAGTTAGAGAAGATAAAAATATAGTAGTTGATTCTGCTGATGAAAAAGATGTAGCAGATGCAATTATTTCTGGAACACAAATAACTGATCAAGTAGACCTATCTAAATTAATCTATAAGAATAAGTAGAGATTCGTTTTGATAAGGTCTATAGTAATATATCTGTCTGATAGCTCAGATGTGGAATCTGCAAATTAAGGCTTGTGATTATAGATTTGGAATTGTATATTACTAGGTTCTTTTGTTAAAAAGAATGATGTATTATAATGCTCTAGCAGTTTCCCGTTCTACATCTGCCATGTTAATGTATTGTTTTTCAGGAATTTTATCCAGAAGATTCAAGATTGCTTCAGATGGTTCTGCCTCTTGTTGTTCTCTAGCCGTAAAGCTAGTTAAGTTCTGTTGTGCATATCTCTTTATACCCTCTTTTGATTTTGGAAAGTCTATTCCAGATAATACCTTAGCTATTGCTGCTGCAGAGAAAACTTGAGCTGATACTTTTCCTCCTTTCCTACTTGGAGGCTCTTTAGATTCTATTTCTTCTGCTGATCTAATTGCTTTGCCGCTCTTGATTTCACCTAATGCAATTGCTACCTCTGCAGAATCTCTGTAGTTACGTTCAGGAAGTGATTGTATTAATTTAATTAAATCATCTCCCATCGTACTTGATTTCTGTAATACATATTGTACTAGATCCTGCTTTGACTTGGGATAATCTATTCCAGCTAATGCTTTTTCAACGTCCGCAGCTGAGGGTGCGCTAGGAGGATGTGAGGTCTCCATATGTCTTTCTAATCTTGATTTCTGTTCGAATCCGTGGCCACATACAGCACAACTAAATTGTGAAGTGGAGGAGGATCTTGAACGTGCCTTTGTCATTAAGCGCTTATCACCTTATTTCGCCAAGTGCCTTAGTAACATCTGACATTGTATAGTAAGATCTATCGCTTGGTAGCTCCTTGATAGTGTCAATTATCTCTTGTGGATCCAGTATTTGTTCCTGTTGTCTTGCTTTTGATTTATTTCTTTCTGCGTATTCAATGAGTCCATCTCGGCTCTTTGGCAAATCGATTCCACTGAGAAGCTTTGAAATTGCTGCTGCCGATGCTGCTTTTGTAGAAGCAACTTTTCCTCCGATTCTTCCGCCTTTTCTACCTGGTATGTCATCCTTTGAAAGCTTTTTAATCTCTGCTGGAGAATCAAGTTCCTCTCTATTTGGAAACTTTCCTCCCAGCAGAGGCTTTGTTGGAATCTGTTCTCTCTTTATTTTTAGTTCTTTATATAAATCAGCAGTGTTCATCGTTTCTTTCTCTTCATCAATATCGATTCCAAGTTCCTCTTCTACATCTTTCTTTCTCGCACCAATTAGAAGTAATTGAGTATTTTCGTAATTCAATAATTCAGGATAGTCTACATTTATCCATCTTCTGTTACCAAATTTTTTAATAATGTCTTTGGAATAATCTGGTTTTCTCGTTGATGAAAATGCAGCAAATCCTGGAATACTGATATTAGGATTCTTTACTGATAAAATATAGCTAGCTTCTTTTTTGATCTCAAATTCTCTTTGTACAGGACCAGGCACTTCTGGAAGCTCTAAAATATATGCTAGTTCTGTATGATTACCATGTTGTACTATTGAATATTTCCCTTCTCCTGCAGGAGATGCTACTGCAATGCTGCGTTCGCCTTTTGTTTTCGTTGTGTATTCAGCAGGAACAAGAAATTCTTGTCTTATATTTTCAGGATCAGAAGTAGTTAGAATATTTAAGGCCCAGTTCCTCTCAGTTGATTTAGATTTACCTTCAACTATTTCTGGAAGCCGTTTTGCACCCAAAAGAAACACTCTATAAGTATTCTTACCTTTGCCCTGCTCAGGACAGGTAACCATATAGAACCTTTGAACATCTTCCATGCCTTTTACTTCATCAGTACTTTCTACCTTTGGCGTAAAAAAGAAAAATATATCTCCATGTTCTATCTGTTTACTGGTTACTACACTTTGTTTGGTCAATCTTACACACTCCCTCCATCATAGTCGCTAATTTTCCTAATGAGCACTTGGATTGAAAGCTTATTATGATCCTTCATATGTACATATCTTGAACAACATTATATATTATGATTACAATAACCCTCTAACAATCTGTAACATGATAAGAGAAAAAGACGCCAAAGCAGGGGTTAACTTATATGATATTGGAGAATAACTACTCTTGTAACAATTAGACTATTACTCTGTCCGTGGTTTGCTAAATTAGTATAAACATAGTAAAGTAAGACAAAATCTCAAATCTACGTCCAGAAGTGTAAGTGTGTTATGATGATGAAGATGTTCTTGTTAACCAGTTAAGAGGTTCTCTTTAGATGACATAATCTTTTACTAGCAAACTATTAAGAACAACGTATTATTTGGTTATTGATATCGCTATTGGGATGATATTAGAAATTCCATGGATAGAAATAGTAGTACCTCAGTATCGACATAATATCTCCAGACCTTTAGATCCTAATATAGTTTAAGAAGCAAAGAGATGGTGTAGCTGAAGCATCAAAAAATTGAAGATTAGATCCAATAACGATCCGTCAGCATCATCAACGCCATCGTCAGAAGACAAACTAGAATTGAACCGGTCAATTAATTTGTTTCAGGCCATATTGTACGGTGTTGGCCTGATATTAGGTGCTGGGATATATGTGATTATCGGTACTGCTGGTAATGCGATGTGGATATAATTTGTTGTCGCTGCATATATCGCAATACTTACTGGTCTAAGCTACGTTGAATTATCCTCTATATTTCCAAGAAGCCCAGCTGAATATATCTTTATAAAGAACGCATTTAGTAGTATTGGCAAGAATAAGAGTCAATCTAATGGATGCATGATAATTGATATTACAACTGTACTCACCGGACTATCGATTGTAATCGTAAGTATCGTATATGATAACAGAGGATCCTCCTCAACGCAGATACTACAAGACTATAGTATTACCTCCAGAAGCAGATCAAGAAATAGCTAGATCAAAATATAATAATGGAATACTCGAAATCACATTTGACATATCATAGGAAAAAGAGATAAAGATCGATTAATAACATATTGGAGAAATAACAAGCCTAGAATATCAGGAGCCTTCTCTTTTACCTATTCTATGCTCTTTAAACAAAGACCCTGTGACGTAATGACCAAGTGGAATAAATATTACCTTAAAGCATGTATGCGTCTATCCCAAGTTTTTCTACCTGCAAGACGGGCCATAATTAGTTGAGAATGCGATATAATTTAGTGGACGATGAAGGATCAACTGCTTGCATCATTTATCCACATCATCTCAAAGATGTTGAAGATACTTTTCACCAAGAGCCATATGTGAGTCAGCTTCCTTAATCAAGATAGATTTTCTGGTGTTTAAACTTTCAAAACTTGCTTGGAATAAAGAAACCTTAGCTCTCATGAAAGCCTTGTAACAGATGAGGAATTTAAGAATCTTTTCTACATCTAGATCTCGACTCCTTGAAATATATGCTTGTACAAAATGTAATTGAAGGTCCTTGTGTTTATGGTATTCTAAATCCATAGACAGGTGAGCAACATCCTCCGCTACATCAGCATATCTGAGAGAATCATTAAATTCGACTCTGTCATATAAGTAATATTTTCTGTCTTTAACGATGAAAATATTTTTGAGATACAGATCTCCATGAATATCTCTGATTTTCTTGTCCCTGATTCTAGTTAGGAGAACACTTTCATTATTATTCACAAATTTGACGAGCTTACTTTCTGCCCGAGGTGCTGAATATTTCAGTTCAGCCAGCGTTTGAAAATTTTCTTTTACTTTGTATATCAAGTATTTTGGCCGCCCATATTTTTGGATCTCCTTATTAGTTTGAGTTCTTGAATGAAAACTACTCAATATGCAAGCTATTTTCCTAAAGTTTTCTAAACTAATTCTCTGAGCCATTAACAGTTTGTCCATTCTGTACTGGAGAGCAATGCGTTTCATTTTAACGGCATATTCTATTATTCTCCCAGTCTTGGTATGTGAATCTGCAATTAGAATCCTACTATTACCTTTACCTTCACTTGGAACTGATATTATTCTGACTACGCCAAGGTACATATCCCTACATAATTTTCTGTTCAGCTCGACTTCCTTGTAGCAATACTTCCTTCTTAAGCTCAGTGTTGAGAAATCTAAAGCTCGACCGAACTTGACCTGTTTTTTAATCTTGTATGCAAAGGATCCAGCCAAAAAAATCCAAGAGATATGTGTATCTTCAGTCTGAATCATTGATACTCTGTGCGGGTATGCTTGTTTATTGAGAAGAGCCTTGTGGACAGGATATTGCGAAGAAATCGTTGTCTTCATATCATCACTTTTTATTTTTTCACATACTTTTTATTGGCTTCGATCAGTATGAGATACCTCATACTGATTTGTCGATTTGTAACTCCACTTTGAAATCGACAGAGTAACAATGTTAACAAAGGGGGTTGTCATATTCGTCTACGACCCTGAGTCTGTCTTGTCCTTCATTAATTATCCCTTTTGAGAATGGGTGTTTGATATGCAACCGGGTAATATAGCATTCGATCAACTTAAGATTTGAGAGGTATATCGTCAAGTATTGGATTCCGCATCTTTATCTAGCTTCATGATAACAAGATTTGTAAGACATTGAATATCAAAATTATTTATTCTGAATCTAGAAAGCTGTATGAAATTCGGATTAGAAAATTTATTGTTGTTGTCAATAATGGAAAAGACAAGAAGCCATTGGAGGAAAGGATCCTATCGTGAAAGTCTCTTAACATCTAACACTGTTCTAGCTGGATTAACTCTCAACCTCTCAACCTCTAAACTTACTTTAATAGTGAAGCTAGTGAAGACTTTTAGTGACAAATGATTTTATTGAATATATATATACATGTGTGAGTTGTGAGTTGACTCATGATTAATCATCATCGCAATCATAAACTAAAGGGTAGATTTTCTTTGATTTTATAGATTTATTTTTCTTATTTAGATGAGTTTAAATCAAAACACTGACTTGATGTGTAGGTTTTCTTATAATAGTGTTGACATTGGTAAACTATGAAAGGCAAACGTTTAATATCATGACTGTAGGGGATTGATATAAATGAAACTATCATTTAGCAAGTTAATCCCGTTTGGTAAGAAGGAGAATCAAGAACACGTTTGCAAGGTATGTAAAATGACTTTCCAGTCGAAAGAGTCTTTGGACAGGCATAAGAACAAAGCGAATCACTTCGGTGCAGTCAATCTATAGACCTAGCAGATGTAATCTACAGCATCTAAAATACGTTCCTAATTGTAGTAGTTTGATGTAGTAGTTTATAATTTATTCTGATTCAATATTTGAATTCACTTGCATTTTCAATTATTTCAGCCGGAAAATTGTATAGCTGTCAACAACAACAACAAAGTTTACAATGATTGTTGAATTAACCTTATCCAGAGTGATACTTTTTTTATTGCTCAAAACTTTAATCATACATATTCAACAAAACGGGCAATTAGTTTGAACAATCAGAACTACTCAAAAAGTTAATTCTGTGTGAATAACAGCAATATATTCTGACCCCAAGCTTTTGCAGGAATATCGATTGAATAGCTATGGAATAAAACCATACAATCGAGGCTTTAACTCATATTACTAGTTGATCCGAGGATATCAGGCCACAAAGAGGGAAAACAAGCCCCCACTTTTAAGATAGTTCCATTCAGGCTCTTTCCCTATCGTTGGTGTTTCTCATTTCCCTCCACCAAATAGCTTTGATATTGCTTGACCTAACTGTTCCAACGGATTTGTCTGCGCTGTTTGGTTTTGCTGCTGAGCTGGTGGTGCTGGTGGTGGTGCTGCTGCTGTTTGGTTTTGCTGCTGTTCTGCTTCTCTCATTGTCATTTCAAAGAATGTCTCATTTGCTTCACCTTGTGCATATAGAAACTGCGAATTACCCAGGAAGCCAAAAACCATTGAAGTTAATGTAACACAAGCTATGCACATAACGATTGATGTTCTGATTCGTGTATTTCTCATATTCATCAGGGAGAAGAATATATAATTTAGATTTAAACGTTTACTAAAGCAGCTGAATTGAGGCCCTATCTGATTCGGTTTTTATTTCACTAATAAATATTAGCAATAGCAACTTATCATGTTTTTGAATCTCTTCATACACAACAATTCTAGTCTAACGAATGCCTTATCAGATGCTATTGTACCATCTAAGTCTATCTCAACCCTGGAAAAGGATCATTTGCTAGTTATGCTAAGTCCAGTTCCAGGAGGACTCCGATGATGCGACAGATTAATGGACCAGTGACAAGTTACCATTCTTATAGTAAATTCTTCGTCTATAATGCTGCATAATGCAGCACTAATCCTTTAATAGGGTCTCATATAGCATTGCGTATAATGAGCAGCAAGAATTACGTTTGCGTTACATGCGCACAAGATTTCACCAGAAAGTACAGTGCGTACCGACACAACCGCATTCTCCATCAGGAACAGGGCAAGATCGTTCGTACGCTTGAATATATAATAGGGAGAGTATCAGGGGAGTATCTCTCAGCCGATCCAATATTGTTTAGGAGGAAAAACAGGCACCGCACTGCCGGTGGCACTCCCCACAATTTTCCTTTCGGAACCGTTGCACACAGCAGTTCCGAATCTCACAGCTATGAAAATATTCCGCAACAAAAAGAAAGCAAACCGACCCAACAATCTTACTATGAACCTGCCAAAATACACTCTGCCGACGACGGGGAACCAAGATCGTCAAAGCTCGCTGAAATCAAGGGCCTATGCAAAAGTCTTATTTCCTCTCCACTTCAAGATTTCGTGTCAAGAAATATAGAACTTGATATAATCAACAATAAAGAAAAAGAGTCTCTTGTGGATGATTATTTGCAACGGTTGCGACAGTTAGAAGCACTTAGTCTTCAGTTATTCCCCAAAACACCAGTGATGGAGAAAAGTCCCTTGAGTCAACATCGCAACTTGGGTGACCTGCCTCAAGCAGCAAGGAACAAGTTAGCCGAGATTGAAAAAGTGATGACATGTTGCAATGATGAACCAACCGTCTGGGAAGAAATTGAACGGTTAACCAATGAGTACAGAAATACAGGTGACTTCAGTGTCTTCGACAAAGCTCTAACTTACTACAAGAAGAACGGGTAGGATTGCACCCGCTTCTCGACGCCATGACCTAGCGGAACGGCGTCTGCTGTTTAGTATCTACAGATATATCAAGAATTGAGAGATTTCCTGCATGGAACAGGCTTTATCAAGCATGATTTATTCTGCATCTTATTTCAGATACATATCACACACTGTAGTTCTATACGATAGCGGAAGTTTCTTCGATCAGACTTTTGACTGTATGGATATCAAGATCCATTTGTTCTGCAATCAAATCTTCAGTTATGCCAGAGTCATACAGATTTCTAACCGTTCGTCTCTTTTCCTCATCTACCACTTTACTTGACCTCTGTACTGTCAGTTGTGACTCGACACTCTTTACATAGTCCATAATCCTTTGTACTATGCTGTTTACACTCACGTCTTTCTCTGTGGAAAATACTAGTATGAGATCTTCTAAAATGGGCATACTAAATACCAATACCTTATCATGGGCATATACTACGTACTTAAGATCTCCCAAGTTTGTGGAAAAACCTTTCCGCATCTGAACTATGTACGCCGTCTGCGTGAGACTGATTTCAGAATTCCTTCCTGTTAGGAGCTGTATAATGCCCTCCCTGGGACCACCAGAATAGAGGTGACCTGACTTTTCCAACAAACCTATGAATCTGATACTCTTATCTAGCTTTAGAACACCGTTCAAAAGATCTTCTGCATTCAATAGAATTGCTTGTAAGCAAAGGGGGAAATATATTCTTTAGCTAACCAAGTTAACTAAGCGGCCGCCTGATAATCTTAGAAGTGCTACTTTCATCGTAAGCCTGAAAATAGTAACCATTCCTGTTGTTGGTGGGGATTGCTAAAGGACCCCAATTCTAGTAGGCTCTACCGAAAATGCTCTAGGATAGGGAGGCTATTTTCGTCATCCTGGGGCATGAAATTTTTCGCATTGATAGATAAGGAAGCTCACCGAATTTGAAGAACATTTCCAACACATATCCTGATATTACTCAGTTCAGATCATCCGATGTTCTAAAAGTGAGAATTCCGAAAGCTCCTAACTCGAGGTAGATCCCAACTACGGAATATGTTCGAATTATATGGAATTATGTGCTGCAGCAGGCACATGAAATAACTCTATTAAAACATAAATGTAGTAATGTAGTAGTCATAGCTGAGCAGATGGTAATGCATGTATTGGCTCTGATACAACATTATATATCTGTTTGTAGGGAAGTCTTAGAAGGCAGATGGGATATACCTGAGATCGCAGCAAATACACATGATTTAGGGACAAGGTTGTATACAGTAGAAGAATATAAGCGAGGTGTTACATACGCTGACAGAGAACGATTGCAGAATCATCTGACGTGACTATGATTAATATTTCTTTAACACTGGACAGTATGTTTAGTAAAGATCTATTTTCTATATGAAGGGGGTTACATGCTGTGGATACAGCAAGAGAAAGGACCTAAAATTAAAGAAGAATTTACATTTAGACTGTTTGATTAAATTCTAGTACATCATAATAACTGTCAAAAGTCTTGCGAGTAATATCTGTAATACAAAAATAAAGGTTAACTTAAAGACTATAGACGATATGCAGGATAAAGACTTCACACCATGCTATTTCTTTACTTATCGTACAACAAAACTCATTTGTTTGTTGAGCATTTTGATCTTTATGACTTTGTTCACAACGTTCCATTCAACACAGATTTCTGCTCAAAAGACCGGCGAGAATTTTTCTACATATACAGATAATAAAGATCACTTTGAGATCGAATACCCAGCTTCATGGGAGAAAAGAGAATATCCCGCGGCAGAGAATAGCTCTATTATAGAGTTTCTGGGTCCAGCTACAGGTGCAGAACCCCGTACTCCATCGGTCAACATATTCATATTTCCATCAGGGAACCATTCAGTAAGGCAGGCAATAACAGAGGTTGTAAATGACTTAGGGGGCATCCCGGTAAATTCCTCAACGGTGCTAAATGATACAGCTCATGTATTAGTCTACAAAGTTAGTACTGCGCATCAAGAATTTCAGAAATTGCAACTCTGGGTCGGAAAGCCTGAAAGAACGTACGTAATAACATATACTGATTTGCCTAAGAGTTTTTCAGTTCATCTCCCACAGATAATTAAAATGATTACTACTCTAAAAATAGCATAGTATTAAATAAGAATTATCAATTCAAAAATTCATCATTCTTTCAGATAATAATGAGCTTGAGAAGACGAGGGAAAAACATGTAAGTTGATTGCAATAAAGTTAAATCTACAACAACAAACATACAAATAATAATGGTATTTTCTCTTACGATTGATATCGATATAATTCCGTCTCGAATCAGATATTGATACATGCTTTTTCTATCTATCTGACTAGAAGCACTGGACAATGAGCATAAGTCAACACTCCTTGGGTAACACTGCCGAGTAGCATCCTCCTCAACCCCGTCTTTCCTTTGCTTCCTATAACAATCAAGCCTATATTCTGCTTTTCAGCATAATCAAGTATTTCTGATACAACAGATTTCTCTTCCATAACGACTTCAGTCTCAATTCGTACATTGTTATTTCTAGCCTTTTTTTTGATGCTGGTAAACCAATTATCTTCAACCTCCATTCGAGATAATTCTACTATACCTTTTACAGGAGTCATAGGTATCTCTGGATTTATTCTATCAATTTCGTAATCATATCTCAATTCCTTTGGTAAGACAGTTAGAAGAGTCAAAGTTGCGTTACATCTCTTGGCAACTCCCATCGCACAATTCGCCGCATCCATTGACTCTTTAGAACCATCTATCGCAACCATGATTTTATCGAATCTCGTATGCATTTGATCTCTACTATGAAATGATTAAGTATTAAAAATGAGCTGCGCTGCGTCACGCTGCGCGACGCTGTTATAGAAACCTTGTTTATAGACCCGTATTATCGATTTAATAGGTATACTATAATAGATATATTGTCTGAATTTAAATTCGCTTACACATTAGTATATTAACGATAGCAGTTGACACCCCAAAATCAATGGAACGGCACGGTACATTATCTTCTCTCGGTGGTCACTTCTTTGTGATCCAAAGATACGCTTCGGTGATCCTGTATAGAATATTATCCAAACTCTTACTAAGTTTAATTAAGATACTAGTTTTAACCATCAGAATTTAAATAATCTCACAAAGCAGTATCTTCAGCCTGATATAGGAACTGTCAAATTCTATGAACATCCTCTTCTAATAATTTCCTCTTGCGGTCACAAGGAGATCTCCTCTAACTACCCGTGAACGAGAGGATCATAAATGAAATTCGTGTGTTCTGAAGGTATGACTGTGACAGTGACTGTGACTTTGACTGTGACTTTGACTGTGACTTATTGCCGTTAATACTGGTCAATTAATACTCCTATGTTGTAGATATATCTAGGTGTTAGGAGAGAAAAAGAATGACAACAATAGTTGGTATTAGAACAAAAGAAGGAGTTGTACTCAGCTCAGACAGGAGAGCGAGCAAGGGCTTCTTTATAGGTTCAAAGATAACACGAAAGATAACAAGAGTGGATGATACTTTGGCAGTAGCTATAGCTGGGCAGCTATCAGATGCAGACTATATGGTTAAACTTGTTAAAGCTGAACGAAGACTAATCGAGTTACGTAGAGGATTTCCTGTTACTGTAAAAGAATCTGCGAGGCTAATTGCTAACCAGGCATATTCTGGCCTCAAAAACTATCAGCCGTACTTCGTAGAATTACTGGTGGGCGGTGTGGACCATGAAGGCGGACACATATTTGTAGCTGATATGAGTGGAGCTATAACTAGTGAGGAATTTGCTTCTTCAGGTTCAGGTTCTCCGATCGCGTATGGCGTACTTGAAAGCATATATCATAAAGACATGACCAACGAGCAGGCAAAAGAGATTGCTACTAAAGCCGTAGCCGCAGCAATGGAACGAGATCCAGGTTCGGGGAACGGGATAGATATATTGATGATTCCAAACTTGTCAGCAGTTGTAAGAGGGCAGAGGAGGGGTCATTAGAAGTGGCAGAAATAGGCAGCTCTGGAATTGGTAACACTAGATATCCTTACTATTACGGTCCTGAAGGAAGACTAATATTAGTAGACAGTGCTCTAGAGGCGGTTAGCAGAGGTTCAACCACAATAGGAATTAAGACGCCAGCTTTCGCGCTGATCTCCAGCCACATCAAGCCCACCAAGCCCTTAGTAGAACCCTCCGAAAAAATATTTTCAATAGATGGACATATCGGCGCGACTGGCTCTGGTTACATAGGAGACATACTACAGTTGATTGATGAGATGAGAGTCTCAGCACAGAAACATAGCTTCACTTACGATAGCCCGATAGATGTAAAGTCACTGGCCAGACAACTTAGCTCATACTTACACGACTTTACCATTTATGCTGTCAGGCCTCAAGCAGCCTCCATAATAATTGCCGGACTAGATCAAACTGGCGTTCAATTGTATCAAGTTGACCCAAGCGGTACATTCTTTAGTGGATCTGGTTTTGCAATAGGTCAGTATTCTGATATTGCTCTAGATGTGATCCACAAAGAGTATAGTGAGGATATCGCCGTTGCTCAAGCTATTCAATTGAGCGACAAGGCTATAGAAAAGGCGCTGGGAGAAAAACCACTAGTAGAAAGGGGCCTCATTACGGCTAAAAATGCAGTGTTCGAGAAGCTGATAAATAACTAGGATCTTCTCTTTTTTATTATCTTCTTCTGGCATAACTACAAAATAGGTAATAACAGTATTCTTACTGTCAGTAATACAGATTTTTATTCATGCCTAGAAGATGTAATCACCGTTATACATGTATTATCGATACTGAGGAACAATTTGATCCCTATTTAAGATTCAAGTCAACTATAAATGCCTGTTTGGCAGCTTATACTCATTCTTAAATTGGATAACGAGGTAGAAAAAGCTCTTCGAGACGACCAAGATACAAAAATAACGATGAATACTGCTATAAGCTACGTGAATAAAAATGGGATAAGCTATAAACACCAAAAGGAATCCAAGGATAAGGATAGAGATGATTCTTATGCATCACCTGTCGCTTTGAAGTTGGAAGATGTTTCTAAGGTTTTCAAATCTCCTGCAGGAGAATTCGTTGCTCTTAATAGAATTAATTTTGTGGTTAGAAGAGAAGAGTTTGTCTCAATTGTAGGCCCTTCCGGAAGTGGCAAATCAACCTTATTGAATATTATCGGAGCATTGGACAGGCCTTCCTATGGAAGAGTGTTCATTGATAATGTAGAGATTTTCTCTTTGAAAGATAGTCAGATTGCACAAATGCGAAATAGCCTTATAGGCTATGTATTTCAGTCTTTTAATTTAATTAACAGGACAACCGTTCAAAAGAACGTTGAAATTCCAGCTATAATTTCTGGTGTTAATAGTGAAAAAAGACATAGGCGGTCATTGAAATTATTACGTATGCTAGGTATTCAAGATAAGGCTCAGCTCAAGCCAATAAATTTAAGTGGAGGAGAACAGCAAAGAGTAGCTATAGCTAGATCTCTCATGAATAATCCCGCAATAATACTCGCTGACGAACCAACTGGAAATTTGGATACAAAGACAGGCACAGAGGTATTTGATCTTTTGAGAATGCTCGTCGATAGGTTCAAAAGAACAATTGTAATTGTAACACATAACTCAGATCTTGCTTCAAGGACAGATAGAACTATTTTCATCCGAGACGGGGTACTTGAAAAAGAGATAATAAACTAGAATATGATCAGAGAAGTGAGTGATAAGCTAAAGGTGGAGAAACATGATCATAGTTCTTGTTTCTTTTCCACAGGATACAAATCAAAGCCAAAACAAAGAGGCGTATGGAATCATGTTACTATCGTTGCTAATCAAAGCAGGCAGAACCTCATTTCACATCTCAATTTAGCATTATCATGTTTATTAGTATTCGCGATCGCTTATTCGATACTATTGGCAGTCCTAGGTGTAAACATTTTTGCTCAATCATCGTTGCCTTCCTCTTCCTCTTCCTCTTCCTCTTCTACTCCTATTTCTGGTCAGACCGATAGGGTACCTTCTTTCCTTGAGGCATATTGGACAGATGGTTCAATATCTTCCTCTACCTCACCTTCAAATAATTCCAAGAAAGAAGTCGGTCCTGGCGACGGAACATCCACTCTCGCCGTGGTACTTGTTAATAAAGGTAGGACTGATATTACAGGAGTGACAGGATATCTAACCCTCCCGCCTGGATTTAGATCTATAGAGGGTGAGAATAACGTAACCTCTCCACATATTGCAGTGGCTAGTCACGATTCTATTGTCCCGGCCGGTGACAGTTTCACGATGTATTTTGCAGTGGATGTACTTCCGCAGGCCACAGTTGGTCCGTACTCAAGTAATTTGCGATTATCATATTCAAAGATTCTTGAAGTTGGACAAATTTCATCGTCTATGACCATCCCATTTAGACTAACTGGGAAGGTTATTCTGGACACCATATTATTAAACCAGAATCTAACTGCCGGTTATACGAACCCTTTGCAAATTCTTATAACAAATGACGGAACATCCAACGCAACTGGAGCAGTCGTTACCATCAGTGGAGTTTCAGGTGGAACCCTTGCTACCAACAGCTCATCTAATGATACCTCGTTAGATGGGGCCAGTTTTACGACAGTTGATTCAGAAACCTTTAACATAGGAAACATACCAGCAGGCAGATCTGTTGTAATTACTCCAGTTGTATATCCCGAATATTCTTCAGGGGGTACAATACAGACCTTGGATTTGAGAATAGCATACAATAATGCGTATGGTATGCGTACAAACTCCGATTATTCGGTAGGAATGATCGTGGCTCCCAATCCTCCAGAGTCAGTGCTGAGCATAAGTCCTAGATTAATGACAACTCCGTCTACTAGTCAGAATTATCTTAATGATAACAATGAGAGCAGGGAGGGAAGTCGTGGAAAAGGAGTAGATACTGGGGAAAAACCTAATGAAAACTCTATAGTACTTACAGCAGGTAAATTAGAAAACCTACGCTTTAGTATAACTAACAATGGAAGCTTACCTCTCACTGATTTAGTCTTTTCCATTTCTTCGGGAACTAATTCAGTAAAGATCCTGGGAGATTCGAGATGGAGCTTAGACTATATGGCACCTTTGGCAAGTTACTTAATGTCTACAACTGTTTACGCTGCAGAGGATGTAATTAACACACCTACTGAATTTAATGTGAATGCTGAATACATAGAAAGGGGACAATCGAAGACCGATTCACTTGACATAGGCGCATATGTTGACGGTCAGATAAGGATAAGATCATATGATCTTGCTATAAACAACATCGGCGGCACCCCAAATCTAGTGGGTAATCTTTTAAATGAAGGAAATACGGTTGCATTGTTTACGACCATAGAATTAGTCAATTCTGCAGCAGAGTCAGGGCCAGAAGGAAAAGGAGAAGAAGAACAACCAGAATTAACCAGATCTCTGGTTACAGGTCCTACTCAGCTACTATATCTAGGGGATCTATCGGAGAACTCCCCCCTTCCATTTAGTGTACCTATAAGCATTGCTCGCGATTTACCAGCAGGTAATTATCCTGTGACCCTAAACATTACGTATAGTGATAATCTTAGAATGGTTCACAAATTGCTTTTGAATGATACGGTCGAATATGAAGGACAACCTTCAACATCTGGCAGCAACAATAGTAATAGTAATGCCTTGACTTTTGCGAATGATTTTTCGAGGTTCCTTCCGATAATTATTATCGTCATCGCGGTGGGCATAGTCACAGTGATCTTCATTAGAAAAAGAAATAAGAGAAAACAAGGTGATACACACGTGAAGATCCCACCCTTTGCACATCACTCTGACTCCACTACATTTAGACAGCAAAACGATGCTGACACAGATATTTTCCTTGATGATGAATCCTCAGACAATCAAAATAAACTTTGATAAGAAAAGAGCCAGAGGCAAGCGAAAACAAGAAGAGGAGTGACTAATGTGAATTCGTGTATGATCCTTCTTGATACAATGCGTTCTACTTATCTACCACGAACTTGATATATGATGGTCCCAACTATCGTAAATCCACCAACTATTGCAGCAATAAAAACATTTCCAAGAATTTGTGCTTGCTGACTGCTATCATTAGGTCCTTCTCCAATGACTGCTACAAAGATGGCAGTGACCAATACAATGAATCCTACCAGGATGAATAGACTTATGATTATTTTCGTAACATTACTGGATATTCTCTCAGGTTCAGATAGCTGAGAATCGCTGGAGGAACTCGGATTGACTTTGTTCATGATCTTGTCTCGAAAAGAAGACTTTCTTGATGGAACAAACGATTCCGCTTGCTCCTCTTTATCATCCTTAGAATCACTGCTAAAGTTGGCTGCAGAGTTTGCATCCTCTTTAGTACTCCTATTGTTTTGATTATCACGGTGATCATTTTGGTTGGACATCCACTATACAATATTAGGGCTAAGTATAAAGATATTCTTATCAAATATTCTAGCAATAAAGACTGCATCCCGGTTTCCTCCTCCTTTTTCAAAAGCCAATATATACATTTGAAGAGATTCTCAGCTTTAGTTCTATCATCCTAATCTTACGATGCCATATCTTCTAGAAGCCCACTTTTACAGTCTAAATGGAGATGATTATCTATTGATTCATCGTGACCCTTAGAGATATTTCGTCGTTATTTCTGAGTTTTATATCTCTATAATCGAGATGATTTAGATCAAGCTGTTTTCCATTGATAAGTACGTTAATAGTGGCAGGACTAGTAAAGTTATTTGTAGCAAGGAGCGTTATCAAATTAGAATTATCTAACGCTTTCCATACGTCTAGAAACTGATCTAATGCAAAGCTAGTCTTCACAGGTGATTCTATATGTATTATTCCACTTGTATCGTGAGTATGCAACCAATAAATACATTCATTGGGAATGATGCCTATCCCTTGGGGGATAGTATACGATTCATTATTGAGAATGATATTCAATTTAGTATGATTTGCTATGTGAATGATAATATACTGAATAAATAGAAACAAATATAGCTCTAATGGCGATAGATTATGAACACAATCACTTGAGCCTAGTTGTAATAAACAACGCTTGTCATAACGTAGAGATCATACAGCGAATAAAAGAAGCTGTATCAGGTCTAAATAGCTATTATTTTACCCTTATCGCCGAAAGAATGTCGGTCAACAATGCCAATACTATAGCTCAATTCGTTATTTCTAATCGAAAAGAAAGAAACATCGCTAAGAACACAGTAATGATATACATCGACGGAATCGTATATTTGGAGAACTATCATAAGCACAAAGACCTTGACAAGATGGATAAGAATGATATAATTTCATTTCTAGACAGTTATCGTAAACCCGAAAGTATCGATCCATTACATAAGTGGATTAATACATATAATATACGATTGGGTACAATTTGCAGATTTTTTAAGTGGTTATAGTTCGAAGTATGATGGATTAGCAGAAACAGCGACAACAAGAATCCCGCCAATTATCAGCGGTATCAAGAGAATCAGAAGAAAAGAAAAGACTTCATATCAAACGAGAGACCTATGGACAAGCGAAGATGACGCGATTTTTCTGAAGTATTGTGAAGATAAGAGATTGAAATGCTATCATACAATGGCTCGAGATACTAGTGCAAGACCCCATGAACTTCTAAAGATTCAAGTCGGCGACATAATGTACAAGGTGACCGGTACAGCCACTTACGCTGAACTAACAATCGGGAAAGGCGGCAAG
>JBKPHJ010000108.1:0-8507 GCA_046729835.1 Thermoproteota archaeon | reverse complement strand
CATCGCTCTCGGATTCAAAGAGTCCAATCAGGTTATTCATAAATGACAGTTTACCTTTTGACGATGTACTATAGAATAGGGAACCACGCCAACTTATACTTCCTGATGGACCAACTCTTCCTATTCCCTCACCTGTATAGGTTGCAACATCTGATTCTCCAGCCATGATTATTCCTTTTCCGTTACCATGAAGTACTCCCTCTGCCGTCGTTGGTCTACCTACAAAGGTTATCAATTCTGTTATTTGTGTTCCCCTAATGCTACCTACGGTCGAAACACTAGTTTCCATTATCAAAGGTTCGACATCCACCACTCTTTGGCCCGTGATTTTCCCTTTACTTTCAAAGATCAGTTCTCCTAACATCTGAATTCTCGTACATACACTATTGAAGTTGTTGATAAATGATACGATTTAATATAATATCTATATTGCAGCTTAAAAAGGGTAAAAATATTTCAATAATTAAACTTATTTACTTGTAACGTGTACTATACAGAGGCAGAAACCGATTAGCCGAAAAAGCAGGCTGTTACATCATTTTGGTTACACATGTAGGTGAAGACTTGTATGTGCTTCAAAAATGATGTATGCTGTCGTATGCAGTAGGTTAGCCATCCCCTTAACAAGGATGAGGATATGAGCATAGGATAGTATGAATAAACCACAGGACTACAACATAGCCTATCGAAGTGGTCTTGCCGGAGAAATCATATGCCTTCGAATGCTAATCGGTTTTATTCTACCTTATCAGATCGGTTGCAATTGGTAAGATACTTTAGTACAAGAATGAAGTTCTAGCAGGCAGTTTTAGCGGGCAGATCCTTTAAGGAATGCTATAGAACTAGATATTATTGACAGTCTGAATGCAAGACCCCAAAATATAGGAGAATGAAGAGTTTTTAGATAATTTCTGATCCATATGGAAGTATCAAAAACGATTAGAAACTTTTGCTCAAATATCATTTCAAATATAAATGACAAACCTGTGAATGCAAGATGCGGTTTCAAATCCCATCTCCTCCATCGTAACCATTATGAATAACGGTTGTGAATTGGCTGCCTATCATTGGCCATCCAGACTATTTCATAATAATATAACACCTGATATTCCTTTAATTAACTTTGATGGAGAGTGCACGGTGTTATTAATAACGGCTGCAAGCAAAAGATAGGCTGGCGAAGTTAAGTAAAAGAATGAAGTGACGACAGTCTAAGTGAAAATCAATGGTGGGCGGTAATCGCTACTCCTCACATGACATGTCGCTTTCCAAATTACCTTAAGTCCTGACACATTAGACTTCTTGGCGCGTGTTTCTCTGTAAGCTGCAAATCTTGGAGGTTCTGTTCCTCTTTCAATATAGTAATCGTCGTCCTTAACTATTCCAATATTACCATCATTATAACCATCTCTACCAGACAAACTGTCAAGTTTTTTGATCAAATCTTTAACGTAACGATCTACCTTCAATTTGATAGAACTTCTCCTGTAACTGGTTTACATACATAACTGTAGGTCCTTCGTCAATTAAATGAAATAATGCCTCATTGCATTCCTTGACTAACCGCTAATTTTTGATACATGTTATAGAGCAGTTCTCACTTTGATAAACATTCCAGCATTATTTAATGACATCACGAATTCCTTCGATTGAGACTTCATACATAAAAAGCAAGTTATTCAAATAATTCCGTGACTCTGCCATTCAGGCAATGTCCCTTGAAACGGTCGTAGGATCAACTCCTAGTTCTTTAGCAATATCGTAGCGCTTCATAGGCAATCTAACACAAGTTGCATTGAATTAGATACTGCTTTTTCTGACGAATTCTCATCCTGAATTATGTCCCAGGCTTTGTGTAGTAGATTCGCTAGGCCATTCATACATGAATCATGCTCAAAAGGAAGCTTTCTTTTACATACGTCTCTATATTTGTTAAAGCCTCTTGTTTTAGTACGCGAATATCTAGATTAATAGTACTCCGTGGTATCTTCAATTTCTCAGACATCTCTCGCTCACTTAGACCCTGGCTATATAGTTGAATAATTCTCCATCTACGCTGCAGAATTTTCTCTTTCTGGCTAGACAAAGCTTTCAATCTGCTAATACTTTCACTTTTAGATAATTGGCATAGCTAATATTTACGCTGTGGGCAGAGATATCAAAGCATAAAAGGAGATGTCACAAAGATTTGTCAACGATCAAGCTAAATCTGACTTAGTTTGTATTAAGTTCGGTCCAATCAGTTGGAAAGAGATACATTGAATACCTAAGTTATGGCAGTCACATCACTCTATGCCAAACTTCATCCTAAACTCAGTTTTCCATCTGAAGTATATTTTTTGATTCTTTTCTTAGGTACATTGTCGATTAGAAGGAGTTTGATATAAGAATAGACAATCAAGACGAAGCCGGATCCGTCAAGTACAATGAATATCCACTTATTGATGGTTGTCGCAGCAGCAAAGACATCATCCGATCTTGAATGAGGATCATCAAACAAAAACAAGATATCGATAACCATAAAAAAACATGCAAGAAATAGTAGAAGAGGAATAAACAGAATTAGTAGCTGTGGAAACTGCTTCCGTTTCTCTGAGGGATCAAACCAGATTGGTGCAAGAAAAGATACATATCTGTCCACTTTAAGTTTCAATACGGGATCGTTAGCAGGGTACCTGGCCTCAAGCTCTTTACGCAAGCCAATCATCTGTAGCAAAAGATAGGAATAGATAAAAAAGCCAATTGCTATTAATAGTGGAAAGACTGCTATTGCTTCGCTAAATCCCAGAGGAATCTTTCCTAGTGGTGATTCAAACTGATCAAACCTACTAGCGAGTTTTTGGATGCCTTCGTTTATCGCGGTACCCCTTAACTCAATTTCAGTAACAAGCTGATCGAGATTAACTCTTATCTGTTTAAGACGTGAAAGATCTAAAACTGGAAGAGTATATACAATTTTTTCTTCGATAACGGGTAACAAACTACTGGTAACGTTTTTGAATGTCGAATTTATATTGGTTGAAATGATATGATAATTATCAACAATAGTGTCATAACTTGATATATCAAGGGGTCTTTTTATTTGAACATCGATATTTCTCATTAGCCCCATGGTTTCGCGGATCTCCTGTTCAATTTTGTCCTTTGAAGCATTTATCAACTTGAATTGGGCATTAAAGGCGTCCGTTAGGGGCTTTGTGGTACTATTTAGTTTAGAATCGACATTACACTTCCGCCAATCATCTGTACCAAAAGAGTACTTCTTGCAATTAGGGAAGATGTCAAGATCTTGAACTAGATTTTGAATAACAGGATTTGCTACGGTCATGCTGAGATTCTCAATCAGGTATTGTATTCTGTTAACCTGAGAATTATAATTTTGCACATCAACATTGTACTTATCTCTTGTATTCACATAGCTCTGTAAATTACTGGTCATTGTTTGTGATTCGTTGACTACACTATCAACTGAAGAAATGATGCGTGAAATATTCCCCGTCAACCATTCGATTTGTGACAGATTCATGGCATCATATTTTAATGAAAAATAAGGCAACAAGATCATGAAAAAGAAGAATAAACCAAACCCGATTAGAATAATAAACGCTTTCTGCAAGTCATTTGCCTTCGCTTTATATATGTCAAATATCTCAGAAAGCTTATTCTCCCCTTCCGCCAATGATTTTGTTGTCTAATAGTCCTATTGATATGTAAAAAAAGTTTTTGTTTACGACCCGGTTCAACATATCCTACCGTTATGGCAGTAACAATAATCTGCGGGACAAATTCATAACAGATATTAACTCAGAAGCCCACTTTGAGTCGTGATAATATGAACCACAATTTGCTTACATGCCCTACGGTTTTGCTCATCAATAGTTTTGGGATGCTGATTGCATTGGTCATTATGCTTTGCATACCAACTACTTATGCTCAAGTAATTATACCAGAAAATACAAGCTCGATATCAATAGTTCCCGGTGCTTCATCCCCGAGTAATACTGAATTTTTTAAACCGAATTGGACTGAAGTTCCAGTAGATACTAATGTTACGTGGACAAATAATGACTCTACCATCCATACTGTAAATTCTGGTATCTTTAATACTGCAGATCTGGGAGAAGACCCTTTTCAGTCTGGTGTAATTAATCAAGGTGGAACGTTCAAACATCTTTTTAAGAAGCCCGGTACCTTCACCTATTTCTGTAGTATACATCCATTCATGGAGGGCAAGATAATTGTACGGTAAAATGGTTAATTACGATGAATACATTGGGAAATCTCCACAGCTAAGCAAGCTAAAGGGGCCTCCAAATACGCGCAAGAACATTGCTGCAGCCACAACAATTAGTACTAGTCCTATAATACATTTGGTTTAGCTCTCTAATCACCAGCTCTCACCATGGGCCCTTGCTAGCTCTCAGCTCGGCGTTGGCAGCAATCTTTATCTGAATAGGTTTCACTTCGCTTAGTGTATGTCTCTCCAAACAGCATCAGCTTAGAAAAAATGATATTTAAAACATCGGTCTTGTCTCTTCGTTTTCCACAGCAGTTCTTTCTACAACTTCTTTTGCACTCTGATTAAATGCCTTTTCAAAAGATTCTTGATCGTCATACTCCCTTCTTTCCTTCTTTGACATTCCATAACTGGATATGATTATGTTTTTATTCCGTTCTAACTCTTTCCTCTGGCGAACTAGATAACCATGGGCTGCCTTTAGTGCAGGCCCATCAGCATTATCAGACAGATTCAGGCATGTTGTTCCTCGATGAGATTCCGCTATCTTCGCTCCTATGTACGACCAACATTAAAAATCCAAGAGCAGTTCCAATCAAGATGTCTAATGTCCTGCCAAATAATACAATAAGCCATCGGTTGTGACTCTCTTCTGAATGTGTCTTGTAAATGAGTAACAGAACGATCGAAATCAATATGAGAATTATTAATGGTAGCAGATGTGTTTTACAACAGTATATATAAGCTTAATCTATCTGAGATTAATCATGAAAATCTCTACTAAAATACGTACACAGAAACCCAATTTCAACACAAAGTATGCTACTTTGTAGGAGCACATCCTAGATTAACCACTATTCTAGCTGGTTTTGGAATAGCATTTGTGTTTAGTGCCGTTGGCAGGCTTTTCGTTCATGAAGCTCTAGCAACTAGTGTCTCTGCTTCTTCCTCTGTTCTTCCTTTCTCTCATGATCCTGCAGCTGGAACCACTACACTCGAAATCGATTATATTGACAAGACTCTCATATCACAGGTGCCTGAAAATCAAACTGCTTCATATGCATGTTTTTGCTCGAACTCTCTTATGAACCCTATTTAGAATTTGGATTTGATATCAGAATGCGCAGCCGTAGTTGTATTAGTTTAGCTAGGAGAGGAAGAAAAAGCAGAGTGGAAAGTATTTACAGGATAACCGTTAGTAGTATTGTCTCTGTCGTTACCATTGTCGATAAGTTTCAACCAATATTCTGGAAAATATATAATCTTGACCTTATTATTCTTTATAGATAGCGATTAATGTATTTTATTTCAAGTGTTATCAATAGGACAACAAATAACTCCCAAGACAACTGACACTGAATCCGTTTAAATCACTTTGTTGAACGACGCTGGTACTTAGCTTGTCTACTAGAAACTTCTAGGGTTATCTCTGTCTCTGGCACTATGGCTGTTCCCACTGTTGGTATTACTTTTAAAACAATAGTTCTTGGATGTTTTTCGCTTGAAGAAAAGACAATTACTGGTTCGGATCATGAAGAATTGCGCAATCATATTCGAGCCTCTTACCAACAATATCATATATTTGTAGTGATATGCCCGAGGACAAAACTAAATAAATGTCAGAGTGCACCTGAACTTTTGTTCTTGATTTTGGATCTTGGCTAATTACCGTCCCTTTTGGTTTGATATCATCTTGATAGGTACTATCTCTTATGGATAATTGTGCTTTCCTTATAATATTTGATGCCTCAGAAATAGACATTCCAACTAGTAGTAGGATTATCGTGGAGAAACTTAAACTTGAGAACGATGATCTTGGCAAGAGGACGACAACAATGTCCTGATGCCGCAAGTCAAATGAAACTACAGAAGGGGATTGAAATTAGATGACAAAGAAATATGGTATTGATGTAGATGGATATGATGATGAGGTCTATAGTGCTGCTAAAGATCTTTTAGAACAGAAGGAACTTATTGACAATGCAAAACTAGCAAATAACGATCCTGTAGAATATGTTGTGAATATAACAAAGAGAACCGTCAAAGGCGAAGATATCGGCATCAGGATTGTGCTATACTCCGGCTTGTCTTGCTATACATTCAATCTACTATCTGTCGCTGTCCGGGCCCCAACTAGTGAAGGTAAAACACATCTAGCCATCCCTGTCATTTCATTTTTTCCGAAAGAGGATGTCTGGTTAATAGGTTCTATGTCTCCAAAAGTGTTGATTCGTCAATATGGGACTCTCATTGATAGAAATAATCAGCCCATCGCTGAGGATGTCAGGAGATTAAAGAAAGAGATCAAAATATGCGAAATGCAGTCGAAAAAGGACAAGAGCAAGATTGAGCGGGTTGAGGAACTAAAAGATGAACTGGAAAAATTACTTAGGGAGTCAAAATATCTAATAGACCTTCATGGCAAGATCTTGGTCTTTTTAGAGCCTCCACATCAGGAGGTTTGGAACATCCTGAAGCCTATCATATCGCACGATTACTGGGAAATGGAACATCCATATGTTGATACTGATTTGAAGACTAAAAATGTAGTAACTAGAGGTTGGCCTGTCTGCATTTTCTGTAGTGCTAGAGATGAATCCAAATAGGACATTTGGCCGGAGATCCAAAGTAGATTCATCATAATCTCACCCAACATGTCTAAGCAAAAATATGCAGAAGCCAATGTTCTGACATTTGAGAAGCTAGGACTGCCCGATTTTGTCCAAGACCAGATCATAGTCTCTAACAAAGAGATGGAGATTGGTCGGAAATGCATATTACTTCTAAGAAAACGAATCAAGAGACTATGTATACTTTCAGATGATTTTGATGGAAGTGGCAATAAGCCTAACAATCCGGTATGGATACCCTATTACGAATATCTTGCCAAGTCTCTTCCTGCTACCAGAGGGATTGACATGCGAAGTGCAAAGTATGTCGGATCTCTCTTGAGTGTGATTGCCATCACAAAGTCTAATTTTCTACTTGATGACGGAATGGGAAATTTAGCCGCGATCGCTAGATCAGAAGATCTTGTAGAGACTTTAAGGATAGCCCAGAACCTTGTGAGCGGTGACTATTCCGGAATGCCTGTCCATAAGACAAAGTTTTTCTAAACAGAGAGCTCCATTTACGATAGTCGGAATGGATTGTGACACATGTAGACCTATTGGAAAAACAGCTAAAAAGAAGGGATAATGTCTGGGTAGTGATGAAGGAAGAAGGAAGCACCACGTTAAAACTAATGTCTGCGTAGACACTTAGGTCACTAGTGATATTTTTACTGTTGGCGTTCAGTACTTATTACTAGGCTTTGATGATTTAATTAGACGTTCATATCTTGCGATAATTATAATAAATCTTTTTACACTAGAATTGACCATCTATTTTGGTAATTGTCTTCAGGAGGTAAACAAATCTTAATTTTGGGTGCAGGATTTGGAGGGTTAACAACAGCTAATTTATTGCAGAAAAATCTTTCTTTATCCTCAGTAAAGCACCAAATTAGCATTGCCGATTCTAAAGACTATTTCATAATGGGACTAGTAAATTTATGGATCTTAAGTGGAATAAGAACACTGGAAGATTCTAAAATAGCATTAAGCAGGCTGGAAAATAAAGGAATAAGCTATCTAAATGGTGAAGTGACAGCAATTGATCCTGTCTCAAGGACTGTCACAATCAAAGGAAGTTCGACTCTCAGATTAGAATATGACTATTTGGTAATAGCATTAGGATCAGAATTTGCACTTGAACATGTCAAGGGATTTTTAGAAAATGGAGGCTCTAATCTATATGATGCAGAGCAAGTTCCAAAATTAAGAGAAAAGATACTTTCATTAAAAAAGGGGAGAATAGCAATATGCATAACCTCTCTTCCATACAAATGCCCACCAGCACCATATGAGGCATCTCTACTTATAAATGATATTTTAGTTAAGAATGGTACAAGGGACTCAATTGATATCGAAATTTATACACCAACTCCAATTGCATTACCTGTAGCGGGAACAAAAGTAAGTCAAGATGTTATTAGCCTTCTTGATGATAGCCATGTCAATTTCCATCCATTACATAAAATAAAGACGGTCTCAGACACAAAAGAGATAGAGTTTGAAAATGGAAATAGGGTAAATTATGATTTGTTGATAGGTATCCCTCCTCATAAAGTTCCTGAAGTAATAAGGAATTCTGATCTAATAAAGCAAGGACAAAACTGGATTAATGTAGACAAGTTCAGTCTTAAGACAGATTATCAAAATGTTTTTGC
>JBKPHJ010000107.1:0-1780 GCA_046729835.1 Thermoproteota archaeon | reverse complement strand
ACTCTATGAAGACTTATTATACTATCTACAATTACTAATTTGGCATTATATTGCTCTATAGATCTGCCCAGATTATTAATAATGAGCTCCAGCTCTAAACTGTTATAAATTCTACAGTAATAGATTCGCGTAAGTATGGTTTCGGGGTTTAGACCTTTCTGTTCAGCTGTTTGGAAGACGCGATCTGCACGAAAAGTATTCTCAGTATCAATAAATATTATACTTGGCGGTGCTAGCTGCTCGGTATCTTTATTTTCATCACCATCTTTGGCGCTGTCACTAAGACTATTGTTTTCTAAGAGTGTATTCGCAGCTACACAAAGCGTATGACAGATCTGTGATTTACCAGAGCCGAACTCACCAGCAATTTCCGTTATGGCTTGGGTCTCGAAGCCGCCATCCAGAAATGCATCGAATTTGTCTGACCCGGTGGCATATCTAGATATCTTGCTTCGTTTTTCCAAGAGATCATCTGCGCTTGAGAACTCTTTCGACAAAACCCCATGCTCAATCAAGAGCTTTCTAGCATTGGCAACAATCTTAGAAGCTGAATCGATATCAAATAACGTGTTGTCATCATTGTCGTTGATCTCTATAGCCAATTCTCGCGGGGTCTGAACGGCCAGCTGGGAAACCGACTCGATACGTAATTTTCTTAACTTCTCGAGTGTATCGCTAGTGATATCCCGAATATATTCTAACGATTCATAGACAGTGCTAGACGTGTGCATAGCTGTTGTAAACTAATCTTGATTCATGATTAATATTCGCTATAGCTGGAAGGCGACCGGGAGTGGGGGTTACCGTAATGTACTTGACGATGGGTCTCTCCCGGGCGTGAAAGTGATTGTGAACTTAATAATATATTATGTACAAATATCATTATGTATAAGAACGGCCGTACACGACTCGCATCTAGAAGCCACAGCACTAACCTTACAGGCCGTAACCACAAATGCTTATGCAGTTGTGGCTAAAACCGGTTGTGGTGGCAGTGCAATATGCGCGATCGCTGTAGCTCTCGGGAACTTCGCCAAAGGTGAATGGGTAACACAGTTTCAACAAGAAGCAGATGTAATGATCGAGAAGTCTAAGCAGCTACTATTTTGACCAACGGCTAACAGAATCTATAAAAGCACCCACATTAACGCTTCTAGAAGATAACTATAAGCTAATGCATCTAACTACATTACTTGGCAGTATACTTTAGATGCAGACGTGGCCATTGTAAATCAAGCTATGGCTACCAACGTATACGGACCATGGAGATTATGTCAAGCCTTCATACCCGTAATGAAGAGAAATGGATATGGAAGAATAGTGAACATTTCCAGTCTTGGAGGATCATTACATTATATGGAGGAAGGGGGCACACCTGCGTATGCTATCTCTAAAGCCGCATTGAATGTTCTTACTCGAAAACTTGCGGCAGAGCTTCGAGGTACAGGCATTCTCGTTAATTCCATCGATCCTGGCTGGCTTGCTACAGATATGGGAGGACATGGTGGAGGACCAATAGAGGAAGGAACACACGGTATCGTGTGGGCTGCAACATTATCAGATGACGGTCCGAGTGGTGGCTTTTTCTATGGTCATGGCAAGTCTGTTTTTTGGTAAGGAAGCATTTAAGACTAATCATGATTTTTGAAAATTTAGACGCTGGATTCTAGGTTATGTCCTTTAAGGATCTGAAAAGGATAAGAACTTCTTTTCGTTAGTTACACATACTGAAATGATTGAAATTAATTACAGCGGGAAATGTGATAACTGTAAAAGAGCA
>JBKPHJ010000106.1:0-5568 GCA_046729835.1 Thermoproteota archaeon | reverse complement strand
GTAGTTATGCTTACTTAGTTAAACTGTGCAAAATACGCTGGACTCTTCCAGTAATCCCCTCCTGTAGTGGAGCCGACGCTAGGATTTACCTCCAAGATTTACTTCGAATATTTAGCATGGCGACAGCCAACAACCAGGTATAGACAAATGTTGTAAGAAGAGTAAACGGAGTTCTATATACCCATAATTTGCTCTCTGGATTTCTTATTTTGTAGTCTAGACCATATATCATACTGGTAAAGATTATTCCTGCGAACCATAATAAAGATGAGTATAAATCCCCTACAAATGGGAGCATGAAAACCGCGTAAAACACTACATATGGCCGTACGAATTTCATCGCCGTTGTTATATAGTAAAGCAGCGCGATG
Source organism: Thermoproteota archaeon (assembly GCA_046729835.1). Taxonomy (GTDB): domain Archaea; phylum Thermoproteota; class Nitrososphaeria; order Nitrososphaerales; family Nitrososphaeraceae; genus TH5896. The sequence continues at coordinate 5,197 of JBKPHJ010000106.1, read as the reverse complement.
TACGTTGGTCTCTTCCAATAATGGCCCCCAGTAGTGGAGAGACTTCTGATAAAACTTTTCTTCCATCGTATCTGTTGTTTTACAAGTGATTCTAGAGTATTAGGAACGCCGACATGTACCTTAATACTATAACTATACTCGACGTTCCAATATCGTCCGGCCGATTTAGAAGGGCTAGATGGGTCCGAGAATGATGACGACGAGGAGCCCGAATTGAGATGTTCATACTTAATCTTATCTGAATATGCCAAAGGACTAGATGATGTCTTGTAATCCTCGTGTAATTGATCGTCATGTGCTGGCCTGCCCGTATTGCTATCCACAATGGCTACTGCTCGCGAAATTGGACCCCTACCAATAAATTCATCGTCACCATGGTAGGTTTCTTGGGAGCTCCTTCGACCAGCAGTAAGGACATGCGCAGTCATCCTCCTATCAGTACAGAATTTAAAATCCATACCCAGGAACCTATCGTGAGCCCATTCATGTATAAAATCTTGAACAGACTCTCGTCTGTAAAAGCTTAGAGCTCCCGAGCAACACGTAACTGAAGAGAATGTGCTCTCTGCTCCCTTAAAGGCTCTACAGGTCACGTCATTGTACACCGACTGCATCTTCTCAAATATATTTCCCTTTGTAGCATGGAACCTAACAAGAACATGCCCAGTCAACGCCCCCAATTGTTCATCAGCCATGAAAATCTTGGCTGCCATTTTTAGGGCATCTTTTCCCATATCACAGTCACTATCCATAAAAGCGTACACATCACCCTTAGCGAACTGACTTGCAGCTTCTACTGCCTTTTTTTTACCTACACTCTTTGAGAGATGAAGAATATAGAAATTCTTCATGTGTGAGTTTTCACTCCTGATCGAATCTAGTATTTGTCCTGTAGAGTCAGTACTCCCATCATTGACAACTATGATCTCTTTATTTTGATAAGGTTGGTTGAGACATGATTCAACACAATTTCTTATATTATCTTCCTCATTTTTCACTGGGACTACTATAGAGAACATGATAGGCTTCTCGCTTCCTATTTCAGAATCTTTCGACAGAGCAGTAATGTAGGGATCTCTATATCTAAAGTAAGCAAAAGCAAGTACATTCAGCAGCAAAAAGCTTGAAAAGAAACTGTAGAGCCCTAACACAAAGTCCATCACAAACAGCAAAAGATAGATTTTGATCGAAAGTATCACGACTACTGCTGCTATTACGAGGCACCTTAAAGCGAACCCTCGATTACCCATCTCTTTGGATAATTGCAGATACTGTAGTACGCTGATATCTATCACTCTCCTCTAATCTTGTGTAGTTTCCGGCTAATAAATGGGTATTCCTCATAGGAAGACTTAGTTTTTATTGATCATTCAGTAGTAAAATTCTCATAGAACAAGCTAATATGACTATGGTGTCAAAGAATCTATATAGACAACAGCGTTAATTCAACTGTAGCATCTGTTTCCTTTACTTATGAATTCAAGTAGCAACAATGGCCAACCTGTCCAGACTGTCACAAATTGCCTGCGATCGTTTCTTCATATCATCTCCGCATCAAACTGCTCGAAGAGACGATATTATAAGTCAGGAGTTTAAAAAGGAAGTCCCTTCTTCCAACTCTGGCCGTGGTATTGAACAAGATTAGAAATTCAGAATAAAGATACATTAGTACGCACATATGCAGAATGTGGATCAGTGAATTTCACAATATTTAAAGTGTCTGAGTCTGTTACCTCTGATTATAAAACTCCGGTACTGCCAACAATGTCATAAGCAGCAAGCTCCTTCAAAAGAGACATTGGATGGTAAAGGAGTATTATTGATAAGCTAGTGTTTTAGATTCGAGATATCTTACGACGAGATGCAAACTCTATCAATAGCTTATTGATTGCATGTTCGTACTAATATTAGACTCAAATTGTTAATACGAAGTTTTTGCAGATTGATACAGCCCAAGTTCGGGAGATTTCAACCCAGACTAACTATAATATGGTGCTAGGATCAGCACGATAAAGAAGAACCTTCTCACTGAAATCATTAGCTTTGATGAATCATTGTAGTTGGCGCTGATGCCGATTTCCCTAGCGTTGAGCTGATCCAATACCTACACTATTATCCTCGCCTTGAACTTGCGAGTGGGTATTTGTACAATCTGTGCTTTCACCGGTCAAACCTTTGCTTTCACCGGTTCGGTCAACGAGTGATTCATAACCTGGCGGAGGTGCAGGCGGAGGCGCAGGCGGCGAATCAGTGTTGTCACCATTTCCGCAATTATTTATCGATCTACTGTATTGTGATGTCTTACTATACTCAGCGCTGAACGAAGGAGGTATACCGACCACATAAACTGCTATCGCAGCTACTGCTAACCCTATCACAATCCAGTTCCTTGTTAGCATTGTCATAAGTCACAGGAGACAGTGATTTATTTACGTTCAACCACATATTGCACTTCGATATCTCTGATTAGAATTATGGTGATTTCTAAACAACAAATTTTTTTATCGATTCAACAGTACGATTATCCTAGAAGTAATACTGTCCTGAAAGACACTTGTCGCAAACCGATACTCGGTATCCTGTAGGCAGTTGAGCCTTTCTCGTAACAGCAGTATTTTTGTTTAGAAAATTATTTGAGGCCATTAATACTGCTAACTGCCATGGAGGAATTTGGAAACTTGATGCCTTGACTGAGGTTTCTCTGAATTCAGCCAATTGACGCGTTAGCTCATTATATTTACGAATATCCTCCATAATTTGATCTAAAAAGTCATCTTTTTTCTTTGGAGACAGATCCGAATCGAAAGGCGTATTCTGACGATGATAAGCTTCATGTTGGTTGGCATATGCTGATCTATCATCCCTATGTTCCTTGGCAAAATCCGTCGCATAAGAGACAAATCTGCTACTAGTGCTTTTGATAGAGCTTGATCCTGTTTGTATCGCATATCCTCTGTCTCCATGCTTCCTTTTAATATGGACATCCATATTCCACCGCCTTATTGAGCTCTGTCTGCAACCAGGATGTGGACAATGATATGGTGCTTTTGGTGTCATTAGTAGTAGATTCCTGACCTCTTGTGTAGTGAAACTACGCTTGAAGTCATTGCATTGACTGCAGTCAGTAGCTCAAATCCGAAATGGTTCATTTCAATTTCGATTATATGACTCTAATATAAAATAGAATGAAATAATCAGCATGGGATACAGATCTCCGACTGATGATTATCATGCAAGCTCTTCGTTAGCAGGTTCGACTTCTCTTGTAGCTCGGTTTTGTTGAATCTAACGAGGTGGTGGTCTACTGAGGGCACAAATGCGATTCTTTCTAAATAATGTATATATTTATTGATTTTTTTCTCGATAAGGCCACTATTCCTTCAGGGTCTCCAACAGCAAATGTACTTCGCCCACTAGCTTTCTTTCGTTTATATAGGCTTATCTAGCCATGTAGAATTACAAGGAATCTCCTATTCAGGCAAAAATTAGTAAGGCCGTCGAAAGCAAATACAAGTTGTTATCAGATGTTTCGCCTAGCCATTCGTTAATTGTTTGAGTACATGTATGGGTTACTTTTTTTGATTATTTATATTGAACCTAGTTCTTTCATGTATTGTAGATGTAAATAATCTTTGTAGAAATATTTTTGGTGAAGGAAGCCGTCGTCATTGCTGAAGGGACGGCTATTACCATTCTGAGAGGGAAAGAGAAAGTCTTCTTTCATTGAGCTGGTGGAACAATCTCCCTAACGCTCAAGTTCTTTATGTCGATACTGTCGCCATCATCCCATCTGAACGATGCTATTGGTCCGCCCCACGTAATGATCTGATCGGGTTCGCCATTACATTCCCCTCCTTCATCGCCCCATCCACCTTCATCTGTGAAATCGTAAACTTTCTGCCATTGGTTGTTGTTATTTGGATCTACGTATGTCTCTAGCTTGACTACAGTCTGTCCATTCTGTTCCATATTGTACATGACCGTTTTGAACCCTACAAATTTACCGTCAGCTGAGGCAGGAGAATTTAGCCATGGTTGAAAGACATAACTTACGTGCCACTGTTCTTTTGCCCATCTAACTTGTCCGTTGGTATATGAAAGAGAGCCCTTAAGCGCACTGCCTTCACAACCCTCTGGATATCCGTCTCCAGTATGTCTTCCACCTCTTGTATACCACGTCCATTCGTCATCTCCACCAGAATTGTACTTTACCTGTCCAGTCATTTCTACATTTTTCCAATCATTTGGTGATTGCATGTATCCCCTACTGGCTAAAACGCTGTGATCAATTTCCACATCCTCTGGATGGTATCCTGATGAGGTAAATACTCCATATCTAACCTGGCCGTCGGTCACTCTCCAAGAACCATCGCTATTTCTTGACATAGATGGAGGATCTGATCTTGGGTCATCTGTTGGATCATCCATATTCATAAACCACTGTTCACCATTCGGTTTCGTGGAATAGATCTTCTTCATCCCAAATTGATCGTTGGTACCCGCATCTCCGCCTCCGCCACCGCTTGAAACTGTTATGCTTACGGTCGCCGGAGTTGTGCTCGTCGCCCCTTTACTATCTCTTGCAACATAAGTGAAACTGTCTGAACCGCTGAACCCAGTAGTAGGTGTATAGACTACCCTATTTTGAGGAGATACAGTTAATGGCTGTTGTGCATGAAGTGGTTGGCTAACTATGCTGAAAGTTAAGGGAGAATTTTCAGGATCCTGCCCACTAAGAAGAATCTCTACAGGTGTGTTGATGTTGGTTGAAACAGATTTTGAATCTGCACTTGGAGGTTGATTAGTGGTAGCCGTTCCTGCACCTACCTGAAAGACCTCTAATCGTCCGTCATTGTTTATATCAACAACGGGATTGCTATTGGTCCTAACATTTCCTCCCAAGAAGGTCCACCCAGACCAGGTATCGCTGCCAGCAGTGCTTTGACGATTGTAGTACACAGCATTATTACTATTTATAATGAACACAGCCAATCTGTTATCAGAATTTATGCCTACTGCAATCTCGCTGCCAGCTTGGACATTTCCTCCCAAGTATGTCCATCCAGACCAGGTATTGCTGTTTGCAGCAGCTTGCCGTTTGTAGTACACAGCATTATCACTATTTACAATAAAGGCAGCTAACCTCCCATCAGAGTTCTTGATAACAGCGGGTTGGCTATCTCCTCTTATTGCTCCA
>JBKPHJ010000105.1:0-6479 GCA_046729835.1 Thermoproteota archaeon | reverse complement strand
GTTTAAGGCGGCTTGGATCTGCATCTTGTTCTAGGCTTTTTATATCGATTCCTATCAATTCGATTTTTTTGCGCCATGCATTTATATCTTGGGGAGAAATGTCCATGTGTCTTTATAGAAGGAATATAATAAATTATATTCTCAGATTTCTCCTTAATCCTTAATTCATGGGACTCCATGAAGAAATGCTCATGGGACTCCACTTCCTGCTATATCCGTTCGTTTAACTGACCCCTTATATCGTATGGGGCCAGTGGGATTCGAACCCACGACCGCCAGCGCCCCAGGCATATACCTTGATTCCAAGATGGTATCCTAGACCAAGCTAGACGATAGCCCCTCAGTAGCGTTGAATAAGACAACCATTTTTAAATGTACACGTATTAAATAGGGCTCTTGGGTTTACGATTGATTCAACAAAATGTACCTCACAATTGCTTTATAAAATCCCCAACGGATAAGGCCTGTATGATAGAAGAAAGACTTCTCGAAATGGGGTTGGAATTGCCCCCCGCTCCCAAGCCAGCTGGTTCATATGTACCTGTCGTAGCGGATGGAGAACTAGTTTATGTTTCAGGTCAAGTCCCACTGCAAATCGGAGCAGTCCCTGATATCTTCAAAGGTAAAGTTAGCAGTGTTGTCAGTGTCAGTAGAGCTCAGGATGCGGCCAAATTGTGTACCCTTAATGCCTTATCTCATATCCAATTTGCAATAGGTAACCTAGATAACATCAGTAAGTTCATACGAGTCGCGGGCTATGTAAATTCGGATCCTGCTTTCGCAGATCATCACAAGATAGTCAATGCCGCCTCCGAGCTGCTGACAAATATCTTTGGACACAAAGGGAAGCACGCTCGCATAGCAATAGGTGTAAATGGTTTGCCCCTTGATAGCGTTATAGAGATAGAATTTCTTCTAAAGTCTCATATGTGATAGTGAGCACGTCTGCGGATACGTGCGTTGGTTGCCCTGGCAAACATGAACTTATCTGATGAAGACTATCCTGTGGAGACGGATTTCTCGTCTCCTACACCTATTTCGTTGTCTACGAACGCGGCTCTTTTTCCGTTAACAAAGGGAATGACCTTTTGCATCAAGATGGAGTCGAAATCCCTTGCATCTACGTCCAGTGTTAGAAGGAGAAAATAATCGTCGTTAATTTTTATTGTTACTCGCGTTAACTTTTCGTATTTCCCAACTGCATAGACTAAATTACCTATTTTGGATAGGAATTTAATCCTGGTCTTGTGTCTTGTGACAGTTAACGCTGCATATTCTTCATTTTCCTCGTCGGTCATCAGTGGTTCTAGACCCTCACGATGTTCTGCGTTGAGGAGTACTCCAAATTTGTTGGCTATACCCATCCATCTTATAGCCTGGTCGAGGTTAAGAATCTCCTTGGAAAAAGCGTACATGAGATCATACTCAATCATCCCTTTCTAACTGAAAACACTCACTTATTTAAATAGATGTAAATAGCACATTCAACCTCGATTCGGAACTGAATAAGTGATTGAATCGATATGCACAACCGGTTCTAATTTGATATAAATCAAGCGTCGTCGTCCTAAGAGAGAAGCTTATCTCACTATTTATGTTTGATGTTTCTTGATCCCTACGAACGAACGGTATCAAGGATGCGGACCGGGTTTTCCCATTAAATCGATCGGCAAAAAGAGCAGACCTACTTAAACTTGATCCTACATGTCAGTTACCAAAATTCTAAATCTGATCTATGTTATGATTGCAAGATCACGATCATTCATGTACAGCCAAAGAAGGATGATAAGACACGCAACTAGGTCAAGTATATCTAGGTATCCCAAGAAGATGAAAGAACCGTTCCCTTATTGACTAAATCCCAGAAGAATGCCTAGCTTCTAATTGCTGTCCGGCAATGATCCATTTTTTGGGACTAGTCAAATGGACCACATGTACCTTACGAAGTACTGAGACGTATCACGCCAGCTGCAACTGAAACGGAACGTAAGCAGTATCTGATTAGCAACTGTTCGCGGGAACATACCATTGAAAATGGTTCATTCAATTATCGGTTAAGGCTATTAAATGCGCTTATGCAAACATCTCTGAAACGTTGTGAGGTACAGTACCAATTAGATCGTCAGATTTAATTCAAAATTCTATAGCCTCGATTACGAGCATTTGATGGCACAATCCCTTCAGGGTATCATTCTGTTATCTTGTCTCACTCATAAATCAATTATTTGGTTTATTCCTATACAGTTATGGATACTTCATGTTTGAACCATGTTATTATTCCGTTGAAGCAAACTAGAACACCCTGGTTGGGGTCAGACGTATCTTAAAACAACACATAGCGCCGAGATGGATTAAAACAATCGTGACCTGTACTGTCTTCGAAGAGTAGCAGGAAAGTCAGCTAAAAAGCAAAGCGATAGTTCAATTGCGCTTGTTGATACATTGACAAAAGGAAAACAGGGTCTTTACGATTCTGACTTTCTATGCACTGACACGCATCTGGTTTCGCGGGTTTCGTCTAAGAAGTTAAATTAGTTCATCCATTTGGGAGTAAGCAGGACCGCGGTGTAGAATTCATCTGTCTTTATCTAATGGGAGCCAATCGATCCCAGGGCTTTCCTTAGAATCTCCTAGAGCAATTTCGAGGACACGACTACGCCTCAAATCACACAAGATCTTCAAGCAAGGATCTCTTTCTTCGAGTAGCGGTGACAACATCTCCAGAACTATCTCCAAGCGCTTTCTTTTTATCCTGCAACGAATTTCGAAGGAACCCCCCTCGCCGCGAAATCGAACTATGGCACTTGATTGATGTGTTATTCCAGAAGGGAAATTTGTTCCCATTTGCGATTGTATCCTCTTTGATTTCCATCGAAAGTGACATAGGGATATATCTAGGTGTAATCTCTCCGCGAATGATATTGTCCTTAAGCAAGTGCTTGATGGCCCTACTGATATCTTTATTTTCACAAGCTTTGATGTCTACGAGTCGGTTGGCGAGCTGAATCAAGAGCTGCTTAACCCGCGCTTTTGGATACAGACGCTCAGTGAGTATTCCCTGAAGATCTGTGAGTATCGCGTCTAATTCTCTGTCTCTGTCGGCTAGACTTGTGTTATCAGATGCCTGTAGGCGCCGCATCATCTAATTATATAACAATCCACGTAAAATCCTATGGAGAAGACGTATTTTTGTTACTTGACTTCGATAAATAAGGCAAGCATCCCCTAAAGAGGCAAGCCTCCCCCCCGAACTAGAAAAAATAGCTAATGCTAGTTTCCAACTTTTAATATGTTATAAATTGTCACAATTATCGATCCGCAGTTCAACTCACTTCAACAGAAGTTAGAACAGACTTGTACAAAGATTTCGGGGACAAAAAAGGATATGACGGGTTACTAGGAAACAGTTACCTTTCCAAGCATCTGGGGATGCATGGTACAATAGTAATCGTATTCGCCTGCCTTATCGAACTTGAAATCGAAAGTTGCGCCTGGAGATAATATCTTTGAGTCAAATACGCTTCCTGAATCCGCCGAACCGGCAGTACCTGATGTCGCTGTATGGATCTGGCTATCATCATTTGTCCAAGTCACGGTGTCCCCTACTTTCACTTGTGCTGGGCTCGGATCATAGGCCTTATCCGCCTTTAAAGCAGCGTCCTTCACTATTGAGATGCTCGTTCCCTGGCCAAGCACAGAACCGCTGCTCATTAACAAACCAGCAGCTAATACCGACATTAGACTCAATCCAACGGCTAATTTTCTTGTAGACATCAGAATTGCTGAGAATGACAGTGAATAAGAAGCTTGCGTTTTTAGTGGTCCCTATTCACACATTTTTTTCTGATTAGATTAGGACTTTATTAATGTGGTATGATTTTCTTGACCGTATGAGCTATGGCCGTTTCGTGGGCACTGTCAGATACGGATCATTCAGTCTTCTTGAATAGATCTTCGAATTAGAATTAAGTAGATCGTAGCAGTAGCTATCTTTATGCAATCGGCTCCACCGAGACGAGCAAGCAAGCAATCTAGGCCCACCTGGTAAGGATGATGATTCATCAGTTACTTGCCTAGTAAGCAGCTGTTTTACTTGTGATGGTTGATGAATTCTCGTCCTTTTATTTGTCACTATTTGCAAATCTATCTATTATTCTACACATACATTTCGTAGTTTTAATCAGAAGGTCTGTTCTGGCAAATTCGTTCGGTGAATGAATTTTGGCATACACGAATGTGCTACCGATTGAGATACACGGTACATTTAATATCTTTGAGAAAGAATACATTGGTCCGGTAGCGGGAGATGAGACGCTGATTTTTGCTCCTCCGTATACTTCTTTTGCAGATTCGGTTACAGCATCTACAAATGGATCTTCTATGTTTGTTCGAGAAGCTGCTTCTCCATGCAAAAATCGAACATTCAGAGAAGTCTCATCAAAGCCATTATCTGCAAGATATTTTTTGAGCCTTTCGTACTGAATAACAGGGTCCATCTCTGGAACAAGCCTGAAATCTAGCTTTACACTTGCTGTTGCCGGGATAATGGTTTTTGCGCCTTCACCAGTGTATCCAGACACTATTCCTGCGATATTGCACGTAGGCATCGTGACCAAAGCGCGCTGAATTCCAGTACCTTTGACGTCGTTCAAAAAAGATCGTATGCCGTATTCTGTCTTGAATTGCGTTTCATCGAAGCTCTCGTTAGCTAATAATGCTTGTTCACCGTCGGTAAGGTCTCGAACCTCTTTGTACCAGTCCGTGATTAGTATTTTCCCTGAGTTATTAGTCAATGTGTTCAATGCTCGGACCAACTTCCACGCAGGATTTTCTATCAAAACTGCGAGACTTGAGTGTGCATCACGGATCGGTCCTTTCGCAGTTATCTCAACAAACAGCAAGCCCTTCATTCCGAGCGTAACGATTGGTATGTCCTGTTCGTCAACATAGCCGAACTCCCATATCACCCCATCACATGTGAAATCGTTTTGATAATTCGTGAGATAGCGTCCAATATGAAGGCTGCCTACCTCCTCCTCCCCTTCTACGATAAACTTGATGTTACAAGGTACATCCCCGAAAGTCTTGAGATAATATTCGACTGCCTTAATCCGAGTGATTAGTTCTCCTTTGTCATCCGAGGATCCCCTACCATAAATGTAGTTACCTTCGATTACGCCTTCATAGGGATCGTGCTGCCAGAGCTCAAGAGGATCTTCTGGTTGTACGTCATAATGATTGTAAAACAACAATGTTTTAGTCCTGCCATTCTTCTTCCTTTTTGTTTTCACTTCTCCAAAAACAACGGGCGGAATGTATTCCATATCATCATCATCATTTCGTTTACTATCTTGAGGCAAGGCCAAGATCTTCGTATTAATCCCTGCCTTCATCATAATCCCGGCTACCACTGCTGCACATTGCTCTAGCCCCTCTTTTCTAGCGGAGACACTACGCTGTCTAACGAGGGATTGAAGATCAGCTGTGAGATCGTCTTTTCGAGAATCGACGTAGGTAAAAAGATCCTTTCTATCCAAAACAAAATGAGTTCTCGAGCCTTTAAATTAATGGTTTCTGTCGGGTGCCTTTTTTTCTGCTTCTTGTTAGGCGCACTTGAAGTAGAGTTAGTGCCTTCCTACCCTCTCGAGAGCAGAGGGGATATAACAGGATTAGCTCGCGAAAGGATTTATAATAATATGCAGTTAGGTATATTATGGGATTTGGACAGTATATGGCTAAAGAATTTATGCGAGAGCTTGGAAACAGGTCGAGAGAATTTTATGAGTTCGTTATGCCTGCAATGGATATGTATGAGGACGGTTCTGACCTAGTTGTTTTGATCGATCTCCCCGGGTTTTCGAAGCAAGACATCTCGCTAAGGCTCATGGACAATGTCCTTACCATAAATGCAAAAAGGGAAAGAGATGAACAAGAAATCACTGGTACCGTCTACTTCCGACAGAGGCCGTTACATATAGATAAGAAGGTCCCTCTGCCTATCAAAGTTACGGAGGAAGACAAGGTGTTGGGTTCTGCGAAGTATGTAGATGGTGTGGTCACCTTACGGATACCTATTCCCAGATATAACACCATTCCTATTTCATGATCATGGTCAGAGGGCTATTTTTTTCTTGACATCACAATCGTTGTGACAAAAGTTGCTGCCGACGCTACAAGTCCTCCTACTCCTATGAATAAATTATATGGTATTAGAACGGCTGAGCCGATGAATAACCCTGATCCCATAATACTTGCTGTAGTTACCCAATGTCTCTTACTGGACAAATCCTTTGCATGCAGCTCTGTGTCAATGTATGACCGTAGCATAGGACCCATACTAATTGATGTTTCTAGACTCTTGGTCATCCTTCTAAAATAGTCTCTAGTTTCCTCTATGTAAGCCTCCCTCAGTAATCCCTCCTCATCTAGGATGTTGGCTAGTACCTTAACAAAACGGAATCTAACGTTGTGATGTAGAT
>JBKPHJ010000104.1:0-12620 GCA_046729835.1 Thermoproteota archaeon | reverse complement strand
GTTTACAACGGATCGAGGCTTTGAACAAGCCAAGCTAAACCTAAGGCACGAGGTCTACACGAAAACATTCTACCAAATGTTGACGAAGTAGCTAATACACTCTTTTTTTCCCTTGGTCTCGTGACTCGCAACACAAGCATGGACCAGTATCCCCGTGCCTGTCCCATTCTGGATGAAGCAGGGACGAATCATAGTATGCGAACCAGCTATTCTAGCTAAACATCTAAATTTTAGATTAAATAGTTTGGGAAGGAGTAGAACGATTACTATTACTTTCAGGTACTTCCTCCAAATGAATCAGCAGCGGAAACTAACTTTTGAATTTGCTTATGATCCATTATACCCTCCCCTCCCTATTATCAGTGCTTTAGTTTTAGTAAAAGTAAGAAAATGTTAAGTACACTTGCACCGAACAAGAGTATCTATGTCAGCATCCAAATCACCTCTATATGAATGGCAGATAATGGATCGAATAAAGGAAACTCCTGATACTTACACATATGTATTTTCACCGTTATCTACATCAAATCGATTTACTTTTGATGTAGGGGAATTTGTAACAATTAGAGCATTCTTGAAGCGACCAACCTCTTCCGGACGCATGGAAGAAGGAGCGGTTGAGCGGGCATATTCAATCGCTTCCTCACCAACCAGAGACAATATAGAATTAACAATAAAGGATGAAAAGCCATACGGGTACATAAATCCGGGAATTGGAAAAGCTGACGGTTTCGCAGCATATTTTTTTGAACAGCTGAGAATAGGTGATAAAGTATTGATTAAACCCAGTACCGCAAAAGATCACTTTCTCTCAAAGATCGCATCGGGAGTCGAGAACGATATCGCATATTGGTCAGGCTCCAATGGTGCTGAATCCGCTAGGAGTCTGTTGCAGTACATGGAAGACAGAAAAGACTTGGACCTTCGACTTGTGTTGTTCTACAGTAATCCAAGACTTTACTCGCCTGATGACAACGTTACTATTAATGTTATCTATTACAACTGGTTGCTAGAGGAGGCTGATAGGCTCGATAATTTCAAAATCGTATTTACCTTTACTAAGGACAAAGATACAACCATCCATTCTGACCATCCTAGAATAAGTTACAGGAAGGGTAGATTCTTTATCGCCGAGGATGGGACCAAGGAACGGACCCTCCAAAAGTTTCATGGAAAGGTTGAATCAGCCTTTAATCCTATATGTGGAAGCAGTGGATTTATCAACGGGATTGTAAGGCTCAAAACCGGGGCCATAGTTCGAGGAAGAGGGATAATTCAAGATTTAGTGGAGATAGAAGGCGTCAATCCTGGGAAGATCGATAAGGAACAGTTCTATCTTGACATAAAACAATGAGGCCCCAACTTCTCTTAGAGACGCTATCAAATTCATATGGTTGAATACGTGAAAGGCGGACAGACCAGCTAAAAGATAGCCTTTCTAGCTTGCGATCCACAAGTGGCACACCTTGAACCTTTTACCCTAGATCCACAAGTCATGCACACGTACCTTAATGATATACTAGGCTTTGGTGTGGAGAAGCTTCCTCCTGCTCTTTCATCGCTTAATCCAAGATTTCTCAAGGCCTTGGTCTGATTTCTTCTTATGTAAAACACTAGACCAACTAGCACAAGTATGTTAAGTGAAAGACCTGCAATGAACCCAAAATAATACGTTAGTATTAAACCTAGGAAAAAACTGCCTGCTATAAGGGCTATCTGCTTAGCCCAAACTGCTTTAATATTGGTATTCGACAATATCCCCCCATATATATTACATTTAATAATATTTACAAGTTAGCGTTTCATCCATTCCTGTTACGTGATTTTGCGAGTGGTTGGATGTTAACACTGCAATCCGACTAAGACGTATGGTTAACAACCTTCACATAGTAGAAGATTGAGTCATTGAATTCTCTTGTTCTTCGTATATCCTATCTCGTATGATGCTTCCCAGGGCCCAGATCTAAATCCCAATTTGGCTTGGTTATGTTCATCGAGAAGGAAAGATTAAGGGTCAGGAAATAGGTTTAAATTGTCCTTGTCTAGAGTATGGCCTATTGTTGAAAAGGTAAGAATTTTTGATACCACCCTGAGGGATGGTGAGCAGACACCAGGTGTTTCGGTGAGCCCTGAACAGAAATTACAAATTGCAATGAAGTTGGATGAACTTGGTGTAGATGCTATCGAAGCTGGATTTCCTATTGTATCACAAGGCGAAAGGCAGGCAATAAAGGATATTGTCAAACAGGGCTTACGTGCAGAAGTATGTGGCTTGGCTAGAGCTGTGCAAGAAGACATAGACGCAGCACTTGCGTGTGATCTGGAATATGTTCACTTGTTTATTGCAACTTCAGACATCCATATGAGATACAAATTGAAAATGAATAGAGAAGAGGTGCTCAGACGAGCGGTCTGGGCTGTGGAATACGTAAAAAAACACGGAGTACGGGTAGAATTTTCTGCTGAAGATGCAACCCGATCGGAAACCAGTTTCATGAAGGGAGTTTTTAAAGCCGTCTCACAATCTGGTGCTGATCGAATAGATATACCTGATACTGTTGGTTATTCCACTCCAGAATCCATATTTGGGCTTGTCAAAGATGTGAGAAGCATCTCACATTTACCCATAAGTATGCATTGTCATGACGACCTAGGACTTGCGGTAGCAAATACATTAGCTGGAATAAATGCCGGAGCTGAATGTGCACACGTGACGGTAAACGGAATCGGGGAAAGAGCTGGGAATGCTTCATTGGAAGAGGTGGTCATGGCACTTCAGTGTTTATACAGAAAATCTCACAGCATCAAAACTGAGTTACTTTATGAGACTTCCAAATTCGTTTCCAATGCGATGGGGATAATAGTTCAGCCAAATAAAGCTATTATCGGGGAAAACGCGTTCGGTCATGAATCTGGAATCCATACTCATGGTATAATAAACAATCCATTAACATACGAGCCTATCAGCCCGGAATTAGTCGGGAGAAAAAGATGGCTTCAAGCAGGCAAACATGCTGGTGCGCATGGAATAAGAGCAATGCTACAAGAATTTGGAATCAAGCCGGATGAAGAACAGCTTAAGCACATTTTAGACAGGCAGAAGAATATAGCAGACTTGGGAAAATCCATCACCACGAGTGAGTTACTTTCTATCGCAGGGAAGGAAATGAAAAACAATACCTTCCAAGAAAAGTTTCAGCTCCGCGACTTTCACATTGTGACGGGTATAAATATCATACCCACAGCAGTAGTAAAGATCAATACCGGTGAAAAGGATGTTATCTCCTCGGAAATAGGGGTAGGACCCGTAGATGCTGCATTGAAGGCTATCCAAAAAATAGTAGGGCAGTTAGAAAATGTGAAAATCAGAGAATATCGACTTGAATCAATAACCGGCGGATCTGACGCAACGGCAGAAGTAGTCGTAAAGATTGAGGACGGTGATGGGTATATTGTTTCTTCTCGTAAAACTGGCGAGGATATAGTTATTGCTTCTGTTGAAGCGATGATGGACGCTACCAACAAGATGATACTAAGAAAAGTAATCTTATCAGGGGATACTATCTCAACCCAGTAGTTTTTGTTATGTATCATCATAGTGCACGAAAATTATCTTTATGTTAGCGGGTATGTGACTAGAGCTTCGTATTAAGGATGAGACACCCACTTAAGATCAAACAGACTTGAAAGTAGATGACCAGGGATGTGCCAATATAAGTTGAACGCTTGAAAGCGACAAGCTTGCCCCACAGAGATTTTATGCGAAGGTGCGAGAGTTTGTTTATGATAATTAATCGAATCCACATCTCAAATTCTACTGTGTGAAGAATCTTTTTATTCGTTCTCCAGAATATAGTGGAGATCACACAATTGGGAATAAGATGCTGTTTGTTTGATTTTCTAGTAACAGGCGCTTTTTAAGGAAGATACGGACTCAGAGATGTACTTATAAGTAAAAAATCACATAGCGGATCGATGGTAACTTCGAAAAGTTTGCAAATTTTTTTATGTGGGGTATCAGCGTTGGTTTTTTTATTCTCAAGTCAAGCTTTGTTGCAAACTGAAGGGAAATTCGCTGAAGCTGTTCTAATCCATGGAGGAGGAACTGGATCCCTGAAATGTTCCGATGGATCCTCTTTTGAAACGAATTTATCGTTTACAGTATTATCCTCAAACAGCACTGTAACTGGAAACTGGACATTGTACAGCTTTGACTCGGCAAGCGCGGGCTTAGTAGTGGGCGGACCGATATATTCAGGGAATGTCACAGACTCCAACTATCAGGTACGAGGTGGTACAGGTAATGAGGAAAACGCGATCATGGTATGTTCGCCTCCGTTATTCGGCCCTGTAATTATAAGTGGTACCTGTGGCTATAATGTGGTCTTTACAGTTCATTTTCGATCAAATGATCCTTTAAGCACCGAACAAACCTTCAGCGGATCTTCTGATTGTCAGAGAAGCACAGCGATTAATGATGATGGATAAGTGATCCATGCATTATTCATAATATATGTGATAGCTAGAACGGACTCGTTTTGCCATGTTACGATACATACTTGAAGATAGTCATGCTGATAGTATTCGTAGGGTTAGTTACAGACATTGGCAAGAGGTTCGGGAACATGAGACATTAAACATCTGCATCTGGCTAGTTGTTATCATGACAGGATGCGTTCGATTTCATTATACCGAAACTCATTCTGTTACCTGAGAAATAGTGAAGGATACAGTCACATAATGAACTCGATACGATTCTTCGACCAGTTTTTCCAAAACCCTAGGGTAAAAAGATGTCTCCCGTAAATTTATTTGAATTGAGGGTTGAAGATATATCGGTTGATGGATTGTGATATAGTTCATATGATTCATTGCCAGAATCCGAAGTACTCAACAGATCAGAACCTTCATTCAAGTACTCTAGGGGTGATAATTCTATTTGGGAAGTCGTGATACTGGGTATTTGCTTTACCGAATCACTAATTACATTGCTTTTGGCACCAGAGTTGATGGGGGTCTTCTCTAATGGAAGGGTTTCTACTCTAATTGCCGAGATAAGTGGATCGCTGTCGTCGTAAAAGTCTGAGACACCTGGGATAATGAGATTGATGAATCTTCCTACCACGGCCGAGAAATCGTAATTGATCCATGAATCAGGTGAGCCTTCTTCTGTGGTTCTCTCTATAATTTTATGGACAGTCTCACTGTCATTTGAAACTGAGATGACATAACCGTTTTCTATCTTATCATCATTTTCAGCTATTACTCCAATTCTGCAAATGTTCTTGATCACTCCTAGATCCATTACAATATTAGCACTGGAATCAGATTGTCTCCAATGTCCCACAGGGCTATGGTTGACAACTTCTACGTTACTATCTGAGTTTACCTCATCTGACTCTTCTTCAGTCGGCCGAAAATTATAATTGGTAATCTCTTCCTTTTGATTCATATCATAGCAGCTTTTCTTGCCATGAGCTTCCAAAGGAGTGTTTTGTTCCATTCCTTCCGCTACAGACTCTGGGAATCCCTGCTTATCGCTGATAGTTGAGCATTCCTTTCCGAGACAGGCTTTAATTAAGCACATATCATCTTGAAATCCGCAGTTTAAGTTGAGTTTATTGTCCGATACTCTTCCCTCTACATCAGCTATTAGGAAATGGTTAAAGAACTCAGTCCTTGTTGAGGTAAGAGAGATAAGTATCAAGAAAAAGATTGACAAACCAAACTTAAACAACACCACGGATTTCACCCAATAGCTTCCGAATTTCCCCTATTAGTGGATTAATGATAAATTAAAGTAGCAATTCGATATGCTTAAGCTACTTAATTCACCATCAATCTCATGAATCTTGATGATTCGATACTAATCGAGTTCTATGTGAATACTTGAAAATAATTCTCAAATACCGCTGAAAATATTACATGACAATTACAATGGTCTAATAGTAAAGACTCCATTATATCACGTGGCAGCAAGTGCCGCCTCAATCATATCCTATTTATTTA
The DNA here is from genome assembly GCA_046729835.1 of Thermoproteota archaeon. Classification (GTDB taxonomy): domain Archaea; phylum Thermoproteota; class Nitrososphaeria; order Nitrososphaerales; family Nitrososphaeraceae; genus TH5896. Next base: position 6,611 of record JBKPHJ010000104.1, on the reverse strand, counting down.
AACAAGTCCATGTTGTTCCACTATTATCAAATTGGTCAGCTCTTTCGAAATAATCATGGGGGGTGATGAAGTCGACACTAAATATCACTCTTGGTACATGAATCGCGTCATTAATTCGCGTCAGTTAATTTGTGAATCCAGGGAATAATCGTGATGTGGGCTCACATGGTAACCTCGAGCACACGAAATTTATGCCCTCCCTTATATTATTTTCTGGCAACTGAAGATTGAGAAATGGAAAAGCTGAAGACACGACTTAGAGTTGCGTCAAGATAGTAGAGAAGTCGTTAAAAATCCTAGCACCTACTAACTTCGAACTATCTATCCAACTGTCTAAAGATCCTATCGATAAATGGAGAATAGTAACGTTGATAATGGAATTGATAATGCTTCCGGGTCTAATCGCTTCTCCGTGATTGACAAGAACAAAATTCATATCTAACGGCGCCTTGTCCTGTGTTTAGTATCTGACATTTGGTAGTATACAAAAATCAACTTATTATTTTTATTGGATTGGCGGCTGCAGTTGCAACCTTTGGTTTGATAGAATCAGCATTTTTATCTTCATTTGTTTTTTTTATTTTAGCAATTGCGAACTATGCCATGGCAGCATTTTTCGCTTACAGGTATTTCACGTATGATAAAACTGTACGTAGTTCGTACAATTCACGAAATCCTAGAAGCAGACGTTCTACTAGGCGCTAGAAGAGAAATCTAGATTATTAGATGTCATCTGCCAGTGACATTGCCTATAGAGTTTACTCTAAGATAGATCCTCCGACTCCTAATCATAAGCCCAACTGGATTACTCACAATAGCAGTACCATCACCACTTGTCTTAAGGGGTTGCATGAGTTGCCGTCTAAAAGCCACTTCACGCTCGCGAAGCATTTGTCAGGACATCATCAATAGCCTGTTTAAATACTGAATAGGGTTGAGCTCCTTCTATGGCTATTGGAACCGTTTTATTGGATATTAGAACAAAGGAAGGCGCAGACCTAAGGCCGATACTGTTTGCGAGCTCATTATTTTGTTCTACCAAATTACTATGGGTATGGCTGTCCAGGCATTCGGAAAATTTCGTTAGATTTGGAATGCCTATGCTAGCTGCAAACTGTTTTAAGCTATTCACAGTAACCCAGCCTGTGTTTTCGCCTCGAGAATTATTATACAGCTCGTCATGGTACTCCCAATACCTCCCCTGATCTGCAGCGCAATAAGAAGCCTCTGCAGCTAACGTCGACGCTCTATCAGAAGGAAGATCATTAATTACAAAGTCCTTGAACATGAATCTAAGTCGGCCAGTATCGACGAAGTTCTTGAAAATCAAATCCTCGGTTTCGTTATGAAATCTAGCACAGAATTGGCATTGGTAATCACCGAACTCCACCAATGTCACATTGGGTAATTTCCCATTTGCTCCAAGTACGGGAACGGTGTCTGATATGGGCGCAACTATCTGTTGAATGATCGGTCTGTTCCGGTCTGCATTATTCGGTCGTGACGGAGAGTTCGTAAGAACAGCGGCAGCGGCTCCCCCTATCATTATACAAGCAAGAGCAACACCAATAACCAGAGCTTTCCGATTTACTTTCCTTTTGCCGCTTTTGGTTCTTCGTCCACCCTTCATTAGTTATGGATTGATCATACGATTCAAGCCACTTAAAAGTCATGATGAGATGTCTTATGACTGAAACGAACGCCTTATCGATTTGTATTGAAGACCCAGCATTGATGGTGCAAAAGGGAGAGGAAAAAGTGTTCCTCAACAGAAGGAAATTGTCGCTACTAGAGCTTGACTCATCGCTTCTACGTTTATAACCTAACCGATCTTAGAACAGGTATGACTGTTGTAGCTCTTATTTTTCTGCGTTCTTGTACAAGATGAAAATGATTGTTTTAGGAGCGGGATAGAAATATTTTTTTCGATTAAGTAAAAGGCATACGGTATAATTCAACAGATCTTACCCTTGCAAGGACCTAATCTTCGATTTTATTGTATCACTCCCATCGGAGGGGCAGCTAACAATACATGTAAGGCAATGAAAGTTTCAAGCAAAAAATATGTAGCACTTAATCCGAGACAAACGAGTAGGGCTCTTAATCAAACTGAGCCTTTGAATACGCACGATTGTACTGAATTGATTTCTCTACTATGATCTTTAGTCACTAATTCGAACACTCTTCCGCAAGGGTGTGACTGTTTGGTACCCATGTGGACATTTATCCTACTACTGTTAAACTCCTCACGGAATAGATAGATCCTGACATTGGCTTAAGATAATAAAAAAATAGATCTATGCAGAAGACTAAGGACAATCCTCTGCTGTGTTTCCGGGCAATTCCACGCAGGCCTCTCATTAATTCCAGTGCTTGATAATGCCGTGTTGTTTGGATTGCTAATACCAGTATCTTCAGACAGTATGGCAGAATTGTTTCCTTGGAGTTCTTGGGCAGTTTCAGGACCGGAAAGATTGAGAGGAGGAAAATAAGGTTCTGATTTATTCCCTGAGCCAACTTCTCCTGGGGTACCTTGTTGAGCTAAAGCTTCATTTGCGTACGAAGCGTTCATCAAGATTGTCGATAATGTGAATAGTATTGATAGTATTCAGACGGCGGTAGCTTTCTTGTGCATTATTTTAGGAGAAATGGAAATACTACTTAAATATTTTGATTTGACAATCATGAGTAAAACAAGTCAAGTCGAGACAAAAGGGATCAACTAAATCAATCATATAGCTGTTCCTTTTTTAATTTTATCAAGGTCACCGGCTGCTGCTCTACTTAGCATAGCTTTCAGAACTTTGTGCTAGAAAGATATCTATTGTCACTCCTTTGTTCATTTTTGATGAACAGTTTAATGCGAAAGAGAGTTCTGCACAAATTTTTGATAGGTCTGCTCCGTCGCTGCACCTATGGTCCGTGCAACTTCTTTTCCATCCCTAAATAACAATAGCGAGGGAATCGATTTGATTCCGTAGTTTAGCGCAAGCTCTTGATTTTCATCTACGTTCAATTTGACTATTTTTATCTTTTCAGACATAGATTCACCAAGTTTTTCGAGAATAGAACTAACCATTCTGCATGGACCACACCATTCTGCCCAGAAGTCAACAAGGACAGGAATGGTTGATTTCATAACATCGTTCTCCCAAGATTCTTTGGAGGTAGAGACAACCATTTTCGTTAAGTCTAGTTCGAAGTCGCATATAAACCAATTATTAAAAACACACCATCTTGGATGCCGAATGGAATTAATGATCCAGTGGATTCTTGGCCGAGCCGTACTTCACAGACTATCCACTCACTGAAATGATCTGAGCACCAGAAGCGCTTTCTGTAGGGCTCAGAACGGTGACCTTCAAACTGAATTCGGATAGAGGCAGTGGCGCTTCTATCAATATAGGTTGATACACACGGAATCCACGAATCTCGGTATGCAGCTTCCATTGTAATATGCGGTCTTACTAATAAAAAGACGGCCTAGCCAAATTTGGAAGAACGAAAAATTTGTGCTTCGTCAACTACAGATATGAGTACTAAGCAGGCTAGATTCAAAGAAAGGATCACAAAGCATTTTATTTAGCAGGAGGCTGATATTAGAATCGGATCCGTAAATTGATAGGTAGGCGTACTCTAAATAATTCACTCGAAATCGAGCCCTCTGATCTGAAAATCAAAATGGATTCTGACGAAAATTTGTACATTCTCGATGTTCGAACTCCAGAGGAGTATGAGGCTTGGAGAATCAGCTATGATAAGCATTTAGAACCCTCTCTCGTGCCACTTGACAGGCTGTCGGTTGACGAATCAATCAGAAACATCCCCAAAGACAAAGAAGTAATCACAGTCTGCTCCCACGGTATGAGATCAAGAATGGCAGCAGAATATCTAACTCAACTCGGATATAATGCCAAGAGTATAAAAGGAGGCATGGTTGCTTGGAATAAAGTAAATGACTTCGCATCGGTACCATGCCAGTTAGACCCGAATTTGAAGATATGGCAGATAAGAAGAATATCAAAGGGATGTATGGCCTATCTAATCTCACATTTCAATGATGCAGTTATCGTTGATCCGCCTTGTAGTTCAGTTCCCTCCATCCTTCAGACAGCACAAGACAGTAACCTCCGAATAGGGGCTGTTATTGAAACTCATCGACACGCAGATCACGTATCAGCATCCGTAACTCTTGCAAAGGAAACGGGAGCAACAGTTTATCTCAGTTCATTGGAAGAGTACGATATTAGGGAACCTCGAGCTAGTGCATTGGATCTAAAATTTATTAATGAAGGTAACAAGATCGATGTGTCTAACAAATTATCTCTGGACGTCATGCATACACCCGGACATACTACTGGAAGTATGTCTTTGAGATTAGAAACCTTACCTGACGAAGGATCGTCTAATAAGAAGCAAATATTTCTTTTCTGTGGAGATACTTTATTTGTTGACGGCATCGGTAGGCCAGATCTCCATGACAAGGTCGAGGAGTTTTCGCGAGCACTCTTTCTCACCTATAAGAGGCTCTCTAGCTTGCCGGATGAAACAGTAGTTTTGCCGTCTCATTACAGCAAAAGCATGAAACATAACGATCCAATATTTAGCTCACTGAGAAGGATAAAGGACTATGTAAAAGCCTTTAAAATGAACGAAAATGAATTAGTTAGCTATGTGGGCTCTAGCATTCCTCCCCAGCCCATGAATTACAAGAGGATTTTGAGGCTTAACAAAGACTTACTACTTTGCAATGATCTCCACCTAGATGACCTAGAAGCAGGGCCGAATTCTTGTGTAATACAAAGCTAAGTATACTTTGAGCTAGATCAGACTAAAAAAGGAGGAATTTATGACCAACAACTATTTGTACTTACGATGTGAAAATAATTAGGATTGAGCAGTCCAAATCGGAATCGAATCTAATCAAATAGTGCATATGGGATCAATTCCTGATCAACAGATAGTACATTTTTCAGGATCTAACTTCGAATCAAGCAAATCTGATGATTATTCCTATTTAGGATACCAGACTAAGTTATAAGTGGAATCACATATCTATCATAACAGTCGACGTGGAGGATCTTAGCTGTAATAACTCTGGTTTAAGATTTCTATTTTTCAACATCTTTTACGGTACTATTAGCTACTGCCACTCTTTTGTAGGCTTCTATTAGATTGGGAACCGTTTCATAACTTGACAGTTCATTGAGAGCTGCCCATGTGTATTGATCATGTTCTGAGCTAAGTAATATTTCTCTGCTTTTGGAATGGAAAAGATGTGGATGAACAATGTATATGATATTCGAGCTATCAGGATCTCTCGCTTCAATCACATGACCAGATCTTATGAATTGTATATCGTCATTACTCAAACCTGTTTCTTCTTTAATCTCTACAATAGCCTGTGCTAATGGATCGAGATTTTCTAGATAACCACTCACTGCCCCCCATTTCCCTTTCATTGTCCTGACTTTGGTACTTCGTCTAAGGATCAAAATTCTGTTATCGTTTTCCAAAAATGCCGTTACGACGGCAACTCTAAACGGACTGTTCATTCCCTATTTCACCAGTTTGGAGAAATGCTTAATAATATTGTCTATCGGTGTATAAGTTTCATGCTATAATAGGAACGGCATCTTAAAGGCATTACCCAATGGACAAATGTTGACATCACACCACCCTATCTAAGCTCTAAGAAACGAAATTGAGGTTATTCAATTGGGATGTGGTGCACGTATCCAATCACTGTATTTGAGGTGTCAAGGGGTCATATTTTTACTACTTCAAGATTTGTTGCCCCAATTGTATCCAATATATGTTTCTTATCTTTTCCAAGTCCCTTCCAATCCAGTAAAATATGGGTTATCTTTTCCTTGCTGCGGGTTATCATCTGCTGCACCATATCGGGGCAGATCATTTGAAGTTTATTTTTTGTAACGATGTATGCTATAGCAAAATCCGTGTCTAGAAGGATTCTATTTAGCTTCGTCGGATAATGAGTACCACCGAATGCAATGGCTGCTTTGCTAGATCCTTTTAGTTGTAGAGTGGAAATCTCTAATATACTATTGCAGACTGCAGAAGCAGCGTTCCAATCTCCCCACTGTGTAGGCCCTGAACCAATTTCTACAAAGAGAATGGGTCCACGAAAAGAAGTGGGACCATGATGAGTTGCCTCTAAAGTAATTTGATAGTTGAGAACGGTATTGTGATTCCTATACAATTCGTTAAAATAAGCTTTTTCAAATGAGGGATATGCTATTCCTAATTCGTTGGGTTCGCCGCCGTACAAATTCTCTTGAGAGAAATTACCCGTTGAATGACATGTAAGAGAGGCAATTCCACTTATGGATCTGTGTCTTGAAAGAAAAACAAATGTTGAGAACGGATCTATGTCGTTGTTCAAACCTTTGAGAAAAAGCAGTTCTTGATCCGTGACGTAGAGTTTTACGTTGCTATATTTATCGGATTCATATAATCGTGAATTGCGATTGTTTACATTAAAATCCTTAACTGAAGTCAAATATTTCACCATATTCATGCTTGCCTCATCTCTTTTAGACGCAATCAGTAAGAGATTTTGTTCCATGTAAAAAGTATGGGTATAATCT
>JBKPHJ010000103.1:0-1154 GCA_046729835.1 Thermoproteota archaeon | reverse complement strand
AATGAGCGCTGGTTATGTCGCCAATCTTTCGTTGGATCCGGGGCAAGCAATTGTTCGGCACTAGCGCTGGCTCGAACCAGTGCGGCCAGATACAGCTTGCTAGATGCTATTTGCAGAGACCATTTAGCAAATTCTAGGACTGATACAGGAGATCCCATTCTAGACCTATAACTATTAATCCTTTTGAGGATCCCTATATCATTCGAGGCCTCCATGACAACAGCGATATCAGGGTGATCCTCTATCACATGATTAAGCAGAACATTCAAAGCATCATGGAGGGTGTTACCAGAGCGCGCACTATTTAAAGTGTTCACTTTCAAGCCTTGTTGGGCCAGTAGTCTCGAAACCAGAGCAGGGAAGCGCAGGTCCTCCTGTACCGCGTAACACTCTGTTGTAGAGCCTCCCAGAAAGGCAATTGTCGCATCTGGGTCTTGGTACTGGAAGGAAGGTAAGATGTAGGAACGGGCATCAGTACGTAGCCTTACCCATGGGTGTTCCGTAGTCACGACAGATCGATTGAAGACATAGTCTGTGTTAGGATGATGTATACGGATTTTCAGTAGGTGATCTGGGGCTTCGTAACGGAAGTGGTTATGCCAGAATAATCTCAATCCTAGCTCTGAAAAGCCTAAGGTGATGAAAGTGGCAAGGAAGAGTGCAAGAACTTTTTTCCTCCCCTGCGCAAAAGTAGACGGGTTGCTGTTCTGTGGCGGTGTGATGGCCTTATCTCCCGTAGGACTCTCTGGGAGGGGATGCACAGGTGCATTATTGGGTTCAGTCATGAAAAGCCTCTTGCCATATACAGCTCCTAACTGCGAGTCTCGGAGCGGAGACTCGCAGACCACATACAAATGGACAATGTATCAGCTTCGCAACATCCTCACAGCCTAGTTAGAAAAGCGTGTAAATAAACGGGGCAATAGCGGTACCTGAGAGAAAAACCAAAAAGCTTATGAAAAGTAATAGCACCACAACCGGTGAAAGCCACCATTTCTTGTTGTGACGGAGCCATGCCCACAGTTCTCGCACCAGACCTACTTGCCCCTGCTCGGCCTGCTGCATAAAGTCTCCACCTCTGCCCTGCTTCGCCATTGTTCTTGGCCTCCTACTTATCAGAACTGCTGGAAATAACGCTTTGTATCCTCTATGGT
>JBKPHJ010000102.1:0-4462 GCA_046729835.1 Thermoproteota archaeon | reverse complement strand
AGCCACCATCGCTTGCTTGGTTATCATTTGAGCCACCATCGCTTGCTTGGTTATCATTTGAGCCACCATCGCTTGCTTGGTTATCATTTGAGCCACCATCGCTTGCTTGGTTATCATTTGAGCCAGCATCGTCGCTTGCGGTGATTCCGCCGGTACCCCCGTCGTATGCGTTCTCACCTGCGGGCTGCTGCACCGCTTGGCTGCCACCGTCATTTGCAGTATCACTGCTTATGGGCTGCGCCTCCTGGCTACCACTAGTTGAGCTCACATTTTCATTGTTGGCCTCTCCTGACTCTCCAGACGGTAGGCTGGAGGGGAGCACGGTTGCGAAAGCGCCAGATGGTATCAAGTAAGTACCTAATACCAACGTTAACGCTGCAGCAATGACTGCTATCGTAGGTAATCCTTTGTTGTCAGACATCGCAAGATTTCCTTTCACATATTTAATATGCGCTAGGACGAAGACTATCATAACTATGCTTTCAGAAATAAGTTCTCCAAATTCTTATTGCTTTAAAGTAGGGAACAATTTTGATTCTAATATAAGTTAGTTAGCAGATGGGTTCGGTGTTTTCCATCTTCAAAAGCTTTCACGGCAGGGATACGGGACACATACATAGAAGTTTTGCTCACTACCCCTAAAGTCTCTCAATTATGCTACTGGAAAGATCCGAAGCGATCCTTAACTGCTCAAAGTAGGAATCAACATCCATCTCATGAATAATTCCATCATCTATATTGATCACATAGATCATGTGCAGCCTACCATTGAGGATTTCGTCGATTTCAACAGGAGGGTCCCTATAATACCTATCACATACGAGCTTAAGTTTCTGGAGCTCATCAGTCCTTCTTGCCCTAACTGGAAATCGGAAGAGGTTAGGGATCGGCAGGATACTTACTGGCGGGGTGGCAAGAACAAATTTGTTTGAATGCTTACTATACCGAGAAATCTTGCTAGCTATCCTAGCAACATAATATGCCGTAGGGTCCAGTGCGTGTTCAGGGGGTATGAATCCGGTCTCTATCTCTACAATTGCCTGTCCATCACCTTTAGTTGCAAAAACGTCACAGACTAGAATGTCGGTAAGCCTCTTTTCGACATCTACCGTATAGCCGAATTCTATAAGATGTTTGGCACAGACCAACTCCATAACAGAGTGATTTATTTTCACGAGGTTTCGTTTGTAGAGCTCAACCAGCCGATTCTTGACAAAACCGAGTTTCTCAACAACGTATGAAGGCGAATTCGTGGTCATCTTATCTGACAAAGAAGACACATCGGCACTAAATCTCACTAGATCCAAGTATTGGTACAGCATCCTTATTGGACCTATTCTCTTAAATTGCTTTCAATTAGACGCAAAACTAAAAATCCCCTTGTTATGATAGAGTTTGATTGTAAATGGACGAGATAAAGAACATTACGGTGCTAGGATCAGGGACCATGGGACATGGAATTGCGCAGATTGCTGCAATGGCAGGCTTCGAGGTAGTTCTAAGAGATGTTGAACAGAAATTTTTGGATAATGCGATGCAAAAGATAAGATGGTCGCTGGATAAACTCGTAGAAAAAAATAAGATGACCAAAGATTCCTTGGAACAGACCTTTTCTAGAATAGTACCGTTGATCGACATTAAGGAGAGTTTGAATTTAGCAGATCTCGTCATAGAGGCAGTACCAGAAGATCTGTCTCTCAAAAAGACTGTTTACAGCGAGGTTAGCTCTCACGCAGATCCGAAAACGATCTTTGCATCCAACACGAGTACACTACCTATAAGCGAGATGGCCGATCTTACAGATCGCCCAGGGTCCTTCATAGGGTTACATTTCTTCAACCCACCTCAACTTATGAAACTAGTTGAAGTGATCAGGGGACGCAAGACCAATCAGAGCACAGTAGATGAGTTAATGAAGTTTGTCCAAGATATAGGCAAAGAGCCCGTTCTTGTGCGAAAAGATGTTGCGGGATTCGTAGTCAACAGAATATTTATACCGCTAGTTCATGAGGCTGTCTACTGTAAGGAAAGAGATGGCGTCACCTATGAGGAAATAGACGCCGCCATGAAATTCAAGTTAGGTTTTCCCATGGGAATATTTGAACTGGCCGATTATACAGGCCTGGATGTGATTAACAAGGCAAGTCAGGAGATGAATCTCAGAGACGACAAGGTTATCAACCCTAATCCACTCATCAAGAGGCTTTTCGAAGAGAAGAAGCTTGGGCAAAAGTCAGGGGAAGGCTTCTATTCCTATTCTACAGACAAGTACAAGAGGATAGAGCTAACGGAGGAGGCCTCTAAGGCATTTGACCCTATCGCCTTGATAGCTGTAGCTTCGAACAATGCTGCTTGGCTGTTATCTAACGAGGTCTGTTCGAGGTCAGACTTGGAAAAAGCACTTCAACTTGGGATGGGTCTAAAGAAGGAACTCCTGGTAACTGCGGAAGGGTTTGGTATGAAGAGAATAGTTGACAAGTTAAATGAGATGTCATCGCAATATGGCAAATTTTATGCTCCCGACCCTTATCTGATTAATCTAGTAGGAGGAGGATGATTCGAATTATCGGAGATGATGTCTAATCATTCGTTTTCCTTTTCTTTTTCTTTTTCCTTTAGAAGTATTTGGACAGCAGTTTTGGCATCAGTAGCAGAGTAGATTAAGACCCGATTTCTTTCATCAAGATACTTGCCCCCATATGCATCGGATATTCCACCACTTTTAGATATTGAAACTACCCTTTTTTTAATCATGTAAGCGACTGACATCTCAATAAGCGTTCCAACTCCTCCGCCCACTGATATAATCCCATCGCAAGATGTAGCTACAATGAAATCTCTTGCAAACCCAATTCCGCTACATACCACAATATCACAATACTGGTTCGCAAAGCTAAAATTATCTTGCGGAATGATACCTACGGTAACTCCGTTCATTTCTTTTGCGCCCTTACAGGCGGCTTTCATTACTCCTCCCAAACCTCCACAAACGAGCACAGACCCAGAAAGAGCTACTTCTTTACCTACCTCATATGCTAGTCTTTGGGCCTCTTGAGTACATCGATCGTCGTTATATCCTATTACCCCAATCTGAAATTTCCGCACACCTTACGTAAAATCAATCTGATCATCATATACCTTTTGCTTTTTGATGGATGTGTCACTGGCATGAGGATGACCTTCACCTTTAGCGGAAGAACATGGGGAAGAGGGCAAGTAATGTACTTTCATACAAGGTTCACGATAAAATAATATATGGCCCCCGTGTCGGCAACCACTAATGAGTTATCGTGTTCTTGATATATCCTTGGCAGCAGAAGGAAGGAGAAAGATTCAGTGGGCGTTGGCACATATGCCTGTTTTGCAATCCTTGACAAAAAAGTATGAAATGAGCAGGCCGTTGGAGGGCATCCGTGTCGCGGGTTGTCTTCATATAACAAAGGAAACAGCCGTCTTAGTTGAGTCATTGAAGGCTGTAGGGGCGGAGTTGTCTTGGTGTGGATGCAATCCCCTGAGTACTCAGGATGATGTGGCAGCCTCTCTAGCAGAAGATGCTAAAGTGTCGATTTATGCTAGAAGAGGTGTTTCGACTCAGGAATATTACGAGGACATTCACAAGGCAATGAAAATTGACCCTAATATAACAATAGATGACGGAGCCGATCTTACATTGGAGATGCATAAGGAAATGCAAAAGTTTGGATCTGTTTATGGAGGAACCGAAGAAACGACCACTGGAGTTGTGAGGCTACGGGCAATGGAAAAGGCTAAGATGCTGAAATACCCGATAATTGCTGTAAATGATGCAGAAACAAAACATGACTTTGACAATTTTTACGGGACAGGCCAATCAGCATTGGACGGAATAATCCGGGCTACGAACATCCTGATCGCTGGAAAAAATTTGGTGGTAGCCGGATATGGACACGTGGGCAAGGGGATTGCTCGAAAGGCATCAGGACTAGGAGCTAACGTGATAGTTACAGAGGTCGATCCCATAGCAGCTCTGAAAGCAAAGCTGGACGGATTTTCCGTCATGGAGATCTCACGAGCAGCCGCCAATGGCGACCTATTTATAACAACTACTGGGTGCAAGGATGTTATCAGCTACGATACGATACTTATGTTAAAGAGTGGGTCTATTTTGGCCAATGCCGGCCATTTCAACGTAGAGATTTCAGTAGATGCCTTGGAGAAAAATGCGGTCTCCAAAAACAAGATAAATGACCATGTTTACCAGTATCACCTGTCCAATGACAAGGTCGTATATCTAATAGCAGAGGGGCGATTGGTTAACCTTGCAGCTGCAGAAGGTCATCCATCCGAAGTAATGGATATGAGCTTTGCAAATCAGCTTCTATCCGTTTTGAAATTAGTTAGTTCTAAAGGTAATCTTTCTCCAAAAGTTTATGACATTGATAGATACCAGGACGAGCAAATCGCAAGGGCAAAACTAGAATCC
>JBKPHJ010000101.1:0-4612 GCA_046729835.1 Thermoproteota archaeon | reverse complement strand
CAGAAGCAATATCTATCAAATGTCAGGAGTATATGAAAAAGAATAGTTGCATCCTTATTCCCCATGGATCACTGATCGCCTACTCTGATATTAGGCATATTGAAGAAATTTCAGTACCCATATTTGGTAACAAATGGATAATGAGATGGGAAGCCGATAGAAATTTAAAACAAAAATTGATGGAAAGTGCCGGTCTAAATACGCCTCAGCCAATACGATCGAAGCATGACATTCATGAATTATGCATCGTAAAGTTGCACGGCGCTGCGGGTGGACGAGGATACTTCCTAGCGTGGAACAGGGAAACTTTTGAAGAAGGGGCCATCAGTCTAATTAAGCAGAATATGATTAAAAGCGAGGACGATCTCTACATACAAGAATATGTAATGGGTGTTCCAGTCTACCTTCATTATTTTTATTCTGCAGTCAAAAATGTAATAGAATTCTTCGGCGTAGACAGGAGGTACGAAACCGATATAGACGGATTGGGAAGAATCCCTGCAAAACAGCAATTGGGAATAGAAATACAGACCTCCTATAATGTTGTTGGAAATTTGCCTCTAGTCCTAAGAGAGTCGTTGTTGGATAAAGTATTTTCGATGGGTGAAGATTTTGTGGCAGCAGCCAAGAGATTGGTACCTCCGGGATTGATCGGCCCCTTCTGTTTGGAAGGTGTCTATGACAAAGATGGCAATTTTGTCGCTTTTGAATTTTCTGCGCGCATCGTTGCAGGGACCAATCTGTATATCATGGGTTCGCCTTACTCTAATCTTATATATGACGATCCGATGAGCATGGGAAGGCGCATTGCATTGGAAATCAAAGATGCTCAGGTAAATGATGAACTGAAAGATATCCTGACCTGACAGAATTTAAGGTAGCTGTAGATGAACATCCTACCTAAGCTCGGTCGTAAACCGCCGCTTCGAGACAATTAGTTCTAGTACAATGTAGTTTATCAGCCGGATCTGTAACAAGACTACGAAAGGTAGAAAAGAAGTAGGCCCATTCCTAATCATCCTCCTGTCATCTTAGAGAACACTCCCCTTTTATTCACAATCGCAATATAATCAGGTTTGCGAGTGCTATTTTAGCAGATTCACGGACTTCTTGGGATACATCTTCTAAAGCACGTTGTAAGGAATCCCCTCCTAGTTCAGATCCGATGACGCCCATCGCAATGGCAGCCTCATTACGAACAAATATACTAGAATCACGATCCATAAAGCATTCGTGAAACCATGCTGTCCCAAAGCGAAGGCCGCTTCATGTCTAACCAAGGGGTCTACATCATTCTCCAATGTTTCACAGATAACTCCGACGGCTTTTTTTTCGCCAATCTCTGCCAATATGCACACTGCTCTTGTTCTAATTACATTGTCTTCATGTTGAAGCAATTGTTTGAAGAATTCAACATCGTTCTTTTCAAAATGTGTTTCCATTTCAATTAATAACCCAATCCGTTTACCGTTGTCTAATTTATGGCTCAGAACGTTCTCCACCTATGCTAGAGATTTATCTGGAAGTATCCATATATACTGTAGGTTATCATCCAGAGACACAGGGTTAAATACAGCATACTGATGGATGCTGTCAACCTGATCTTTAGTCCCGTTCGAATATGGCTCCTCTGCTATGAAGTAATCATTCGAATCCTCAAGTTATATGCTTTAAGTGTTTAACTGGAATTTCTGCAGAGCCTCTGTTCCTAGTGGAACAGAGAACAAACCCATATAACCAAGGTGCTGATCTGCATTGCAAACGAAGTTTTGTGAAGTATAATGAAAATACATTTTAAGTACCCCGCCTCTTTTAATACCACATGTTTCTCTTCTCGCCTCTATAAAATTGAATAGCACAGCTAGTCGACAGCTGCAAGCAATTCAAGCGCAAAACGACATAGAATTACTGGCGGCTACTCGGGAACACCAGCTTTGGTTGTTTTTCATGGGCCATGGATCGGTTGGTCCTAACAGAGCTACATATTTAGTCGATAAATTTTGTGGAGTTGTTAGCTATATTTGTGATTCTGCACAAGAATTCTAGAACGTTTCGAGAGCAATCTAATTTATTTGTCCTGTATCCTAGAAAAGGCATCACCTTATTATTACGAATAGATAATTGTTACTTTGTGCGAGCTAGGTATTGGCGACTTACTGTTGCCGACTTGATGTTGGCAACTTTTCCTACAAAATGGGCCAACCACTGGGAGATTAAGTGCATCCAGGGAGAACATGAGCATTTTGGAGTTTTTTGGTATAGATATGGGACACCGTATGACAAAGAGGCAATTCATGGGCTATCGATTTACTATAACGATATTTCAGAGAAGAAGGTAGAGGAATTGATCGACTTATTACATTCTAGTTTCGGAGGTGAAATCTTACGGCGCCAGTCGAGGGTATTCCTTAATGGATCCAAGGAATTCGCTTCACCTCGTGAAATAGCACAGGTAGCCCAGGATATTAGCGTCCGATTCGATGGTCCCGTTGAAATCACAGTTGAATTCGATGAGATATCAAAGGAGGATCAACGACAGAATCTTATTAATCTCCCTTCATCTAAATTACTAGAGATCCCAGGCATGAAGTAAGGATACTTTCCAAATCTGTAGTTTCAATTCCTTAGCACCTCGCCGAGTTCATGCTACTTCCCTTGAATCAAGTCCAAAATTTGATATACCTACATCTCAGCACTAATCCTTGCGCATGAGTTCCGGTTATCAACCCAATCTTGACAGGCTCCTTATAGACCAAAAAATTCATGAGTTTAATGCTTGGCGGTTGAATAATTTGACAGTGAGGCCTATTCTAGATGGGCTCGAGCTGTCCGGTCTCAATCTGTCAGGTGCTCTCTTAAATGGAGCATCATGTGTTGGGACTCATTTTTCTGGAGCTATTTTATCCCGAATTAACCTTGTACAGAGTGACCTAGTCGGAGCAAATTTCGAAAGGTCAGATCTCACTTTCGCACTTTTAATGTATTCTGATTTGAGTGGATGCAATTTATCCAAAGCAGATCTAACCTGCGCGAATTTGATGTGGGCGAACCTGAGCAATTCAAATCTCTCTCATTGCACTATGTCAAAGACAATACTCGTAGAATCAAATCTATCACATGCCGACTTGACCGGCACAGATCACTCTAGCGCATTTCTAAAATACGCTAAAACAGATATACATTCCGAGAAAAATGTGATGAGGGTATAGATCTCAGGATTCATTATTGTTTTACTAATGTGGTAAACAGCTTATCCATCGTCGTGAACGTTAGAGGAATATGATTTCCAAAAAATCCTTAATTTGATGGCAATGGATATTGTTTCGAATACATCTGAAATAGATGACGAATCCTATCAGATCCGCAAAAGTGAATCTGAAAGCAGAATGAATGAAACGAAAATATTGATAGTCGGTCGTGATGAGTTCACTTGCTGACTCCAAATAACTGACACGCCTGAATTGAAAGCGCAGTCTCTTTGACGTGATGAGTCCTGACTACATTGGCGCCATTGAGAATGCATTTTATTTCTGACACCAGACCTGGAATCAGACGATCATTAAGACTCAATTTGAATAGCTGCCCTAAAAATGATTTTCTAGAGACTCCTATCGCTATGGGTTTTTTGAAGCATTTTAACCTGCCTAAATGCCTTACTATCTCTAAGTCGCGAGTATACCATGACATGTTTGTTATTCTAGTACTGAAATCGTTTAACACCTCTTCCCTGAAAAAGCCAATAGAGGGGTCGACAATTATTTTATTGTCTCGAATTCCAGCTTCTTTAGCAAGCGTCAGACTTTGTTGCAAAGCCTTCACAGTAGAAATTATCGATCCGGAGACCCTCTCTTTACTATATGCCCCAACTATCACAGGAATCTTATGTTCGGCTATAAATGCCGCCATATCTTTGTCATATTTAAGCCCAGTCACATCGTTTACAAGTGAGGCACCTCTCTCAATAGCTTCCCTAACTACTTCTACTCTTGGGGTATCAATAGAAATGGGTGAAGAACAACATCTTGTGAGTGTGCTGATTGCGTCAGTTATCCTCTTTTTTTCCTCTTGAATCGATATACTCGTTTTTAAGTAAGGAGCTGTGGACATACCTCCAATATCGATAATACTTGCACCTTCAGATTCCATTTTGCGAGCCGTACGCTCGATCTGAATTCTTGAAATCTTAACAGAATGTTTGTAAAAGGACTCAGGACTCACATTTATAACACCCATTATTCTTACAGGCGAATTATTATCAATATGTAGATTTTTAATAAGAACCAAATAATTATTACCTACGAATCATTTCATCAATCCGAACTCTTCTCTAGCAACTGTTGAATCGCTATGACATCATATTGCTCTCATGATACCACGATCCGAAATACCGAAATACCCATAGGTACAATCATATCAACAAACAGAATTACCAATATCTGATCAATCAAGATAGAATATCGTTATTAAATACTTTTATATGCTCTAATCCTTGGAAGTATCCTTATGGGGGTGTCCACGCATAGTCAGAACACTGGATAAAACGCATACTTTGCTGTCTTATATAGAGGGTAGCTTAAAGAATGTCATCATCATAACTGGAGAAGATAGATAT
>JBKPHJ010000100.1:0-1452 GCA_046729835.1 Thermoproteota archaeon | reverse complement strand
TGATAGCACAATTTTTATGATAGTAATGTCTTGGTCGTCCGCTACTCACAATAGCATGATTGCGTGTAATACGTTCTTTACAAAAAACACAGAGTCCATTCTGCTTGAGTTCAATCATTCTGAGTATGTGGCTAATTCTTTCATTGGAAGTTATAATCAGTGGAAGCATCAGATCATTGAATATCAAAATGCATGTAAATGAGATTTGTTATACACTAATGTAGAGTAAATACGTGATATATTTTAAGTGGAATTAACTTTGTGCATGAATGCATTCTTTACACTAAATTAACGTTGTATAAAAGATTCGGAGCAAAATACATTAGACCAGTTTCTGAGTTTTGTTCATTCTCAAAACATAAGAGAACTGGTAGTTAATATGCAGTTATGGGTTCCAGTAGCTGCGTAAGATGTGGCGCAACTCTTGTACCCCATTTGTATTGTGACGTATGCGATGAAGTGGTATGCTTCACATGTTCATCTTGTTCTATGAATACTGACGAAAGAATTCATGCTTATTGTCAGAATGTTGATGCTGTGAATAGTAACGATATATGCTTGGATGATACACAAAGACTTATGGTAGAGACAAAATCTTCTCAGTTAATTATGAATGACTCCAATTATTATAAACAAAATCAACTCAATGAAGAGATGAAGTATTCTTTAATCAAGATATCGACATCTTATTGGTTCAATCTATTCGAATGTATCAAAGTGGTCAACAAATATTGGAGAAATATATTCAATCTTGGTATGAATAGCATGACTTAAAGATAGCGTATACTTTCATGAAATTATGATGCTCGTTTGTCCATTCTCATCAGTTGCTGTTTCTTGATTTCAATAGCGTTCTGGTATTGTGTTATGGTCTGTCCAAGATCACGTAACTGTGCGTTCCACAGCGTAATAGTATTATTCAAATCTTTCTTCTTCCATTCTAGCTCTATTACATCACCAGTCAGATTCTGGATCTTTGTTTCTAAAGTTGGTAAATCATAATTGGCATATCTTAGAAACTTGGAGATGTACCCATCACCCAACATTTTGTTACATTTCAGCAGATTGAAAAGTTTGATAAATGATGGCAAATAATATTTGATCTCGTTAAACAAGAATCCAAGTTCATGTAGCTGATTAAGCGCCCAAAATTCTTGTCGCAAATCTTCAAATTCGGAAGCAGACATATCTAATTCGATCGCCACGTCTATGGGGCGCTTGCCGTTCTTGAACATCCATAATGCTTTTGTTGATTTGGAGCTGCTGCTACGGTTATCATCGCCGCTATTGATAGTTCTGATAATTTTTCCAATTGATCCGAATGATAAATGCGCTTGGCGGGCAATCTCTCGTATGGGCTTGCCATCTTGATAAAGCTTGATCACTAACTGTTCTTTTTCTTTCTTGTTCAATATGACTTGCATAATTTTGAAGATAACTGAAAGACCGCTG
>JBKPHJ010000099.1:0-1376 GCA_046729835.1 Thermoproteota archaeon | reverse complement strand
TGAGTTTCTTGATCGCACATATAGCAGGCATGTTGATGAGGACATACAAAGTGGCGAGGAAAGCGGGGTAACAAAGACGCCAACCTTCTTTATCAACGGGGATCGATATAACGACTCATGGGATCTGGATACTCTTCTCAGCGCACTTGACGAGGAGAGCGTGTTCAGCTGGACACAGACTAATAGTTCAATATAAAACTAAATTGTCTGTACACCTACCCAACTAATTCATCAGATATTGTACATATGCTATGGATAATGGATCACTTTTCGGCATTGCACCCGCTTTATTCTTCATGCGATTTTTTCTTTTTCTTGGTTTTACGTAGTTTTCTAACATGCTCAAGTATTTCCTTTAACTGTTCTTACTGAATCGCCAAAATACTGTCTTCGTGAAATCGCATTTCTGATTAAAGATGCGCAGTCACCAACAAGATTTATGATAGCATCATTACCTATTGTCCCACCTTTTATCGCATACTGTTTTAAACTTCTGTTGGTACAAATTTAGTTTATTTTGTTTTGATTCTAAATGATTAAAGCTCTTCCATAAGAGATTATTTGAATCAATTTGCAACACAGTCCCACTGTGAGGGTGCAGATTTGCAACAAATGAGTTCCTCCGTGCAACGGTAAGTGGAATGGCGTCAGGTTAAAGTCATGGATCTCAGCTTCACATTTAGATCTTCAATTCTCTCTTTGAGCACACTTTCAAATTCGATTATATCTGTTAATTCTTGTCGCTTTTTGGTTGTTACAAGTTTTTCTTGCTGGCAGACCTAATTCATATGCGACTCGATAATCGGATGATATTCATCGTAATTAAGAAAGAGTAAAAATACCAAATGGTAACATCTGGTAACATCTTAATTAATCTCGCGCGCGCACATAATAATGCAGGATACACAAGAAAATATGTCCAGAGGATCACTTCAACTTTCAGATAGGAAAACGAAGGAACTTAAGGTACTTCAACTACATGACCAGGGGTACTCCTATCGAAAAATTGCCAAGGAAGTGCACTTATCGTTAAGAGAAGTTTCTAAGTACATCCATAGGATTTCAAGCAAGAGAAAATCGCCGTCAGTGACTTCTGTTCATGACGAAATAATTCTTGAATATCGAGTCAACGGACTAAGACACGAAGTAAGGGATCTTGAATCACAAAAGGAGATTCTTAAGAATGAAATCAAAGATTTGCGCGCGCAATTTTATAATGTACGATATCAGTTGAGTGCCAAACGATCGGAACTAGAGTCGGTGAAGAAGAAATTGGAATACGAGATGTTTTCAAATGATGTAATGAAGGACATTTTCACTGAAGACCAGTAACCACTTAACAAGATATGACTCATTCTTGTGCGCGCAAAAGAATG
>JBKPHJ010000098.1:0-1546 GCA_046729835.1 Thermoproteota archaeon | reverse complement strand
GGCTTGGAT
Source organism: Thermoproteota archaeon (assembly GCA_046729835.1). GTDB lineage: Archaea > Thermoproteota > Nitrososphaeria > Nitrososphaerales > Nitrososphaeraceae > TH5896. The sequence continues at coordinate 1,537 of JBKPHJ010000098.1, read as the reverse complement.
CATATAGTTCATACACATAATGCATTGGAAGATGCTAAAGAGCAATCAATAATTTTCAGGAAGATGATAGAGTTTACTCCACAGCTGGAGTATAAATAGGATTTAGTTAACGCATTTGAAAGTGATATCTTTTCTACTTTGGGGAACTGTGGAATATCCTTTTTGACTTGTTCTGAAAGGGAATCTATCACCTTGCATATCGGTTCCTGAAGCTTATTTACGGATAATTATTATCGCCGCTATGCTATACTACAGTAACTATGGTAAAAACCTCAATCCTTTTGCTTGCTATAATATTCGTAGGTCTAATCTCACTGTCAATAAATACATCAGAGCAACAGACGACTGATACTACCAAAAGCCCAGATAAAGACCATTATAACAGTAGGAATGGGGAGCAAAATATGGGGATGCCTATTAAAAATAATTCTTCTGCCGATATTAATGATAATAGCGATTTTACACCAATATTTGATGGCAAGACTTCGGATGGTTGGAAGATGGCAGGAGATGGTAGGTTTGTTATATTAGAATCAGATGCTGCTCTTCAGTCAGACAAAGGAGGGGGATTGCTTTGGTATTCAGAGAACAAATACAAGAATTTTATACTCAAACTAGAATGGAAAATATCAGACGAGGGTGATAATTCAGGAGTATTTGTACGCTTTCCTGATCCCGATGATAACCAAAATATTGTAGTAAGAGAAGGTTATGAAGTACAGATAGATGATAAAGCAAGCGATCCTATACATCAGACAGGAGCAATTTATGATTTTGCTGCTCCAAGCAAAGTAGTTTCAAAACCTACAGGTCAGTGGAATACAATGGAGATACAAGTGTTAAACCAATCTTATACAGTTATCATAAATGGGCAGAAGGTAACAGAATTTACAGGTAGCAGAATGACAGAAGGTTATATAGGACTACAGGCTCATGACGACAAGTCCAAAGTATCATTTAGAAATATTATGATAAAAGAGACCAGATAATGGGAAAATAAATTCTGTAGAAATTTTCACCCAAATGGTGGTACTATGCCAGGTGCTTCTCCTTCTGGACTTGGAGTAGGTTGTGGAACACCTACTTCACCGTGCGTCTCTCCCTCTTTCTGTTTAGATTCTTCTTGATAAATATAGAAGAACCATTAATTTTGTAAATTACATTTTTCTTGCATACCTAATTCTAGCGGATAAATAAAAATATTCGTATTATATTTTGAGATACCACTATCCATTTAAAGAGCAAGAATCCAGAGTATTTATAGGTCTCAATTCTTTCTTTTGGCTGATGATATTTTCCTTAGTAACGTAACATAGCATTGAATCTTCCCTGTGATTCCGCTAATCCTCGTTCCCCTCTGTTTCAGGTGCTGGTGGGTAGAGCACCGGACATTGCTGCTACTCCTCTTGGATACCTCGAGCAAGTATCTGCCCCACCAGATATGTGCATATACCATGCACAATTTGGTTTCGGCGATCCTGTCACCGATGTAATACTGAAATACATTGCCAACGGAACCGTTAGTCTTAAAGGACCG
>JBKPHJ010000097.1:0-11141 GCA_046729835.1 Thermoproteota archaeon | reverse complement strand
CCTATGTTCGTAATTACCTAACGCATCTACCTCATACTCATTCACTCCAACAAGATGATTAAGAAATGCAAGTCTATTCTCTGAACGTGTTTCATAAAATATCGCGCCCACGTACCTCATCTTTCCTGACTCAACCTTCTTCCCTTCTGTACGGCCTGTTGCCGTTGCCACCTCACGACCATCCTTTGTCATTATAACACCTTGACCTTGACTATAAGAAGTACCATCAGGTCTTTGAATTGCCCAATACGTCCAGGTTGTTGTCACTTCTAGACTCCCTGTGAATATTCCAGTACCTGTAATTGAGACCTCTAGTTTGGGAATCCCATTTTCAATAGATAGTACTCGTTGCCCCGTGATTTTCCCTTTACTCTCGAAGAGTAATTCTCCTAACATCTAAATTCTTATAAGATGTTGGTATGACAATGATTTATGTGATGCATTAACTGAAGTGATCTGATGTATTCTTCTTGTTTCAAACACTGAAAATGATACAATCTGTACAATTGGCTGATCTCCTGGCTTAAGTTAAGCAATTAGTAAGACAAGATCAGAATGCGCAACAACATTTATTCATAGATTCCTCAGGAGTTCTAATAAATTTTCAAGGTCTGAGCCAGCTCTTGACATCCACTATCCATTAACAGAGCCAAACATCTGAGGTCAGAAGGTCAGAACTACAGTATTACCATTGCCACATAACATTTTTCTTTATCTTCAATGAATACACGTTGCATATAGGCTAATTTATGTTCGCTACAATATTCATTGCGTAGTAAGCCTTAATCTATGACAAAACATTTGCAATTCGGTGCATGCGTTGTCTGAGATTGGAACTTTTGAAAGCGTTTTCTAGTCATCTGTAGGGGTGATGTTCATAAGATTCTCCAATTCTGATATGGCTATCACACCATCACCAGCTTCTCCAGTTCTGGCGTTTTCTTTAATTGTCCTGACTACCGAATCTAATTTATCATCCGGTATGAACAATTCAAACTTGGCTAAAGGAATAAGGTCATAGGAGACGGGTAATCCCCTATACCTCAAATGGAATTTGGTTTCTTTGCTCCATCCCGACGTATGAAGAATTATGCCGCCGACGTCCAACTCTTTAAGCCGTTCCCTCACTTTATGTAGTCGCTCAACCCTTACGACAGCCTCGACTCTCTTCATTGTCTTCACGCTCCCCAATCCTCGCCATATGCCGTTTCACCTTGTTCGGTAATGTCTAGACCAACTTCTTCTTCTACCTCTTTGACCCTCAAGCCTATAACTACGTTAATTACTTTCATTATAATTATGGTTCCTCCAAACCCGAGCACTCCTGCCACTACAACGCCTAGGGCTTGAATCCCTAACTGCGCTGCATTTCCGTAAAATAGTCCATTAGGGCCAGCAGGATTTATAATCGTGCTTGCAACGAAGCCTATGGCTAAAGACCCTATGATGCCCGTAGTGCCATGAACAGAACCAACGTCCAGAGCGTCATCTAGCTTGAGGCGTCCTTTGAGAAATATGACCATATAATACGAGGCGAGACCCAGGACAATGCCTAGAAAGAATGCACTTTGTGCACTAATGAATCCCGAGGCTGGTGTAACTCCAGCCAAGCCGGCTATCGCACCAGTAATAGCCGCTGTGATATTTGGCTTTTCAGTTTTGCTTCTCCAAGAAAGTATGATCCAGACCATGGCAGAAGTGGCAGATGCAATTTGTGATACTAACAGGGTGTTGCCAGCCAAAGATCCCGCGGAGAGAGCACTACCGGCATTGAATCCAAACCATCCAAACCATAACATTGCCGCGCCAATAACAGCGAGGGGAATGTTGTGAGACACCATTATGGACCGCCCGAAATTTTTCCTCCTACCTAATACAAGAGCCGCCGCGATCGCGCCCATACCAGCAGTCGTATGAATAACGATTCCGCCTGCAAAATCGACAACGCCAAGTTCAGCGAGCCAACCTTTTCCCCAAACCCAATGAGCCAATGGATAGTAGATGAAAATACTCCACGCGATTATAAATACAAAAAAGGCATTCCACGTCAACCTTTCGGCAAAGGCACCGGTGATCAGCAGTGGAGTTATGACTGCAAACATCATTTGGTAAGCCGCAAAGGAAACGCCAGGAATAGTGGGAGCATAATCGAGTGACTCATTAATAGGTACACCGTTGAGGAAAACCCATTCAAGCCCACCAATAATTCCACCATAGGAAGGAGCATACACCAAAGTAAATCCGATGACGAACCAAAGCACTGAAAGAATAGCGAGACCAGAAAAGGTCTGCATAAGTATTGAGAGAGAGTTCTTGCTCCTAATTAAGCCGGCCTCGAAAAAACCTAGCGCAGGAATCATTAGCATTACTAGTGCAGTAGAAATAAGCACCCATGAAGTGTCACCTGCGTTTATGGCCAATATTCAGCAAGATTGCTTTATTTGCTATATGGACTTTCGAATAATCATAGGTAGTACCTCCCATGAGGAATGATGATTCGCCGCAGACTAGAACTTGGATTTAGCTTTTAATTCTGATCGAATGACAAGTGCATTTGTTATTCATTAAGGATACTTATTCAAAATAAATATAAACCAGAATGTAATTCCTCTATAGACAATTGCAGTAGCATTTGTAGGGTTTCAACTCAGCTTGCAATATTATGTACACTTCCAAGCACAGTCCCAAAAGTAATGAGAGATTTTTTAAAGAAAGAAAGATATGGTTCAGCCACCGTGCATAACATATGCAAGAGGGTTTCCAAAAATATAAGAAGACAAATTTTGAAATTCTAATGGCTGCTCAATATCCACTGGAGTGTATACCTTATTAGGGAACGAGATCTTCCTCACCGACTATTTCCTTACCAACGTTACTCCATTGGGATTGGTATTTCGTCCTCGAATTGTAGCAAAGGACTAAGTAGGAGGTTGGATTTCCCTCACACTGAACCATTTGATATGTACATCTGTAGCACCATCCCATCTGAAGGTCGCGATAGGACCCCCCCATGTTATTATCTGGTCAGGAGCACCTCCACACTCTTGGCCCTCATTTCCCCAGCCGCCGGTGTCACTCGTTTGATATACTCTTTCCCAAGGTCCATTTTGAAGTCCATCTAGATTCTTATCCATCCAAAGTTCCATTTGCACAAATCTGCCACCACTCTGAACTGTGTTCCACATGATTGTCTTGAATCCAACCCATCTATCCTCTATGTCAGTTGTTGCTGTTGTGGTAGGTCTGAACACGTATGAAACATGCCATTGTTCTTTGGCAAACCTAACTCTCCCATCGTAGAACAGGTCTCCTTTGTAAGCCGAGCCTTCACAACCTTCTGTTGCTCCGCTTCCTGTATGTCTACCTCCTCTAGCGTACCAAGCAAAGTTTTCGCTATCAGTATTGTCGGTTACATCTTTCACGTATCCCGTCATTTCTACATTTTTCCAGTCATTAGGTGACTGCATATATCCCTTCTGCGCTAGTTGGCTGTGATCCAGAGTGGTAATCTGATTTGGATTATATCCTGAAGATGTAAATACACCGTATCTAACCTGAGTACTTGTCACCCTCCAGCATGGGTCGGAGGAGCTGCAGCCTGGAGGATTTAGAGTCATTGTAGGCTCATCTGTTCTTGGATCATTATTCGGATTGGCCATATTCATAAACCACTCTTCCCCACCTACTTTTGTCGGGTAGATCTTTCTTATTCCAAATGGATCAACATCACTTGGCGGTGGAGGGCTACCACCATCGGCTGCGTTTATTTCTACTTCTGTTATGGAGGCAAAATTAGTTTGAGTGTTCCCCGTAACAGTAATCCTTACATATTGAGCATTAATGTCTGGAAAGTCATAGTTTTCGAGCCCTGTAGTTCCACGACTTTGAAACTGTTGCGCATTTGTAAAAGTAGAACCATCATTTGAAAAGGATATTGTAAAGGTCATAGTCCTTGAGGCCCCATTATACCATGCAATATCTACACTACATACAAGCCTGGATTGGCCTAAGTTATATTGAATGAAAGAAGGTAGTCCAGGATTTGACCATCTAGTATTAAGGTTGTTATCTAGAGTATTTGAAGGCGTATTCGGAGATTCAAATCCACTAGCGCTGACACTGGAACCTGATAGTTGTAATTGCTGGCAAGTAGATGGTGGACTCGTTGTAGCTGATCTTTCTACAGATAGAGCACCTATATTCCCAGCATTATCTACTGCAGAAACTTTATAGTAATAAGTAGTCGAGGGTGTCAGTCCGGTATCAGAATACGAGTTGGTAGCTGGTGTCGCAATAGGAGTAGTTGTACCAGGAGTCACGACGAATCCTGGAGTTGTACCTCTGTATACATTGTAATGGTTAAGGTCTGTTTCGGTATTCGCTGTCCATCCCAGGTTTAGTTGAGTAGAACTTACTGTAGAAACGGATAGGCCTGTTACTTGGACTGGTGGAGTGGTATCTGGTGGTGGAGGGCTACCACCATCGGCTGCGTTTATTTCTACTTCTGTTATTGATGCCCAGTTGTTTGCAGTGTTTCCTGTAACATTAATCCTTACATATTGAGCATTAATGTCTGGAAAGTCATAGTTTTCGAGCCCTGTAGTTCCACGACTTTGAAACTGTTGCGCATTTGTAAAAGTAGAACCATCATTTGAAAAGGATATTGTAAAGGTAACAGTCCTTGTGTTTCCATTATACCATGCAATATCTACACTACATACAAGCCTGGATTGGCCTAAGTTATATTGAATGAAAGAGGGTAGTCCAAGATTTGACCACCTAGTATTAAGGTTGTTATCTAGAGTATTAGAAGGAGGAGTCGGAGAGTCAAACCCACTTGCACTGACACTGGAACCTGATAGTTGCAGTTGTGAGCAAGTAGCTGCAGCCGTAGGTAGAGTTGGGAGTGGAAGTGGAAGTGTCGTTTGAGAGTAGGAGGGTTGTGAGCCTAGTGTTAGTGTTGATAGCCAAGAGGCCATTAGAAATACGGATAGTATTCTTTTTCTCTTACTGAATTGATAATGATAGCTACGTACTTTGTTCAGTCTAATACCGCTCATGCAATGTGGTCAAGGCAGACTTGAGAACCAACTATTTACATGAAACGACAGTTTTCAAACCACAAAAGAGGGATACTTCTCTTTACGTTGCAGTTATGATACCTTTTTTTAATTAGAATGTGGAGGACTTTGTCAATGATAAAAAAGTTTCTCGACAAGTTTCTTGTAATTTTACTGGTTATGTGAATGGATCAATTTCATTAGACGACATACAGTATAATATTATCTATAAGCAAGTAGGCTATAATTAAAACCAACCGCTTTAATAAAAAATCGCATTCAGTTTAACATGGCTAGTCGTAATGTCCAAAGAATAGTATTGTCAATAACTATGATAGTTGTACTAGCAACAATTGCTACTCAAGGAAGACATCTCATAGAGGTAAAAGCACACGGAGAAGTCGAAGATAAGTCAATTGTAAATCAAATTGCAAAAGTCAACTCCATCTATCAAGGTAAAGAATACTCTACACTAACTCCATACTTTATGAAAGATGGTCAAAGATCAATTGAATTAGGTTTCCCAAAACTGCCAGACAACATTCAACCTGAAATGACAATAGAAGAAGGTCAAACAATAACTATGAAATTTGAAGGTAATCCTTCTCGAGTAGAGGCTTTTCTTACGGACTATGACGCAGACAATCCTGTAAGATATCCACTTGAAAAGATAAGTAAAAACACATTTAGAGTAACACCTGACGGAATAAAGACATTAGAAGTACAAGCTGCATTCCCTGGAAACAAACAGGTATTCTATAGTACGTTAGTAGATGTCGTCAAAAATTCATAGGGATAATTAACACATATTACGGAACGTATGCAATCGATAGAATAGAGGGCATCGCTCAGTTTTCTTTTTGATATAAAATGGATTTAAGTGAATTCAACATGTTTTAGCCGGACCACAGATACAATTGCAATTATGTTTCTGGCCGTACGTCAGATCTTTTAAGTCAAGCTCTAACATTTACTTTTAGATTATTGATTGAACCTACAAATTGAAAGCGGTAGTCCGAAAATGGATCCGATTGAATTACTATCTAATATTGGGAGTAATAAATGCGCTTGGTTAAATCACCAACCAATATCGTAACTTGGATATCGAAGTTCTTCAAAGTGTTATCAAAAGCATTTACACTGGGTCATCAGATCTCGCAACTAGTGTACTATATATAGTTTCCAATAACATCATTTATGATGTTTCAGACTTGTCATTAAAATCAATCCTAATGGACGAAGTTTCGTAGGACCAATATTCTTAAAGAATAAGCAAGTGTGCTTTTTTGTATCTAGAAAAGAATAAGAAAAATAGAGATCATTGTTAGTGCGAGTATTAGTATCCAGTTTTCACGACATACACTATAGCTCTCTCGTTATTCTGCACTATAGTTATGCCCAGTAACAACCAATTTTAGAATTTAATAATTCTCTAGGCGACTAACAGTGATCCAATGTGTGTTAGGTTCTAGTTGTTGCAGCATATAGGGGGGGTTGTTGCATTCTGTCCCCCACTACTGTACTACAATACGTGAACGTATTAGATAGTATTTATCTTTGTTAGCTCAAATCTAATCGGACCCTTCTCCTTATTTTGAATGTCACCCTTCTCCACGATCAAGCTCGATCTCAGTCATTTCTTAGATTCCCCACCGCTTGCTCCGGTCGCCTGGGATTCTCCACGATCAAGCTCGATCTCAGTCATTTCTTAGATTCCCTACCATCTTCTCGGGTTGCCTGAGATTCATGATCGTTTGCAGACTTTATACGGGGTTTCGGCAGATAAGGTGTTATCGCTTTGGATACTATGAATCCTATAACTGCCCCGATAACAATCATGGGCAATAGATCTGTTTGTCCTCCTAAAATTCCAAGGAGGAGAGAAAACGTTAAAGGAAGGGGGAAGACAGCAGTCCCGACCGCTGCCATACCGGTTGTCACTGCTACGCCTTGTGGAATGAACGTAAGAATTTGAGAGGTTGCTAGCCCAAGGGTGCCGCCAATGAAGAGTAAAGGAAAGATGGGACCAGCTTCAAAGCCTGTGGCAAAAGACGTGCTTGTTAGAAGAGCCTTGACGAACACCATCAGGAGAAGCAGCCCTATCCCAAAGGCAGATGGATTATGGATGATTTGTACTAACTGATCCTGGCCGGAGTAAAGCGCCAACGGTAGCAATGAACCGATGAAACCTATGACCACGCCGCCTACGACAGCGCGTATGACTGGACGCTTGTTGAGAGGAGCGAAAACGAGGTGCACTAACCCAAAGATCAGTTTGAACATGATTCCTACAAACCCACCTATAACCCCAACCAAGAAAGCCCACCAGAGATCAACCAAGTGCGGAGAGGGAAAGTCAGGAAAGCTGTAGATTCCTAGATATGACGTCTGCAAGATTGCGAAATATACACCATAGCCAACTGCGCCGGCAAGGAGCCCTGGTATCAAATGGCGATAGAGATTGAGCTCTTTGATGAACATGTACTCAATAGCACCCACAGCCCCGAGGACTGGTGAACCAGTGCCTCAGGCTCCTGCTATGGAACTATAGACTAGTACTTGGACATCGTCCTTCTCAAGCTTAAGTCGATCAGCAACGAGGCTCCCAACGCCGCCAGTAAGGAAAGTTAAGGGAGCCTCAGGACCAACGGCAGCACCACTCCAAAGCGCTGTAAAGGCTTGAAGCATGATGCTGGGAAGGTAGCGTGCGTTCAGGCGGCCGGTCTGAGCGTATTGGCTCTGAGCAACTCCCAATCCCCCGTGCTGTCCTAGAAACCTGATCAGAAGCCCTATGATAAGGCCGGCCACGGTCAGAAGGATCAGGGGCCAGATGTTGATGTTGAGTGCGATAAGGCTTACCTGAGCAAAAAACTTGATGCCTTGGTTGTAGAGAGTAATGTAGCCCACCGTCAACAGCGAGGCAATGGCACCGAACATTGCCGCGTAGACCATCAATCTGAAGTAGCTGCTCTTCAGCGCTACTTCTGGTTCACCACTCATCGTGATCTAAAGCTCCTTCGCTTTCCTCTCCGTTGCATCCTTGGTTGGACTGGGGCATCGGTATCAGGGATCGAGGTATCCTTAGATTACGCGTAGGTGACATTCTCTACACCTAACTAGCCCACATTGATAAAGGTACTGATAATCCTACGGCGACGGCTTATGTTTTAGAAAGGTTAATCGCAAATGTGACGACCAGTTTTCAGCCATACTAGGCGTCTTGTTGCATTGTAGGAGTCGCTTCTAAGATTGATACCTAGTTCTGATAGCGCTTATGATCTTGGCGAAGTCATTCATGAATAGGATAAGGAATCTTAATTTTTGCCCATTGGGTAGGCCATCATGGAACGTGCTGACGCTGTCTGACGATCGTCTTCGGATGTGTGTACACGATCTTAAGAAGTGATGGTCCATTGGTAGTGCCACCACGAAAAGTGTAACAAGAGTGCTATTGTACCAATCCTCCTATGAGGATATATGATAATTGGGACCTAGCATCGAGTCATCTCAGTGGTTTACTTCTGGATTTAGAATTAAGTGATCGCGTTATCCTTATCATATCTTCTAGTTCGTTGGATTCAAGTTCTTCTATCGAATCGATCTTATTTTTAATAATATCCTTGGTTTCATCTACTACAGTTGTTGTTGTTGATCTGGTCGTATCTTTTCGTTTTATTTTCCTTGAAATTAGAGCGGATCCAATTAATCCAATAGAGCTCCACAGAAATGCAATGGCTGCGAACATCATTGCACTGGCAACAATTCTACCAAGTACAGTCACAGGATAATATTCACCATAAGCTACGTTTGTTATAGTTTCTATGGACCACCAAAATCCATCATTAAGATTAGAAATATTTGAATCTGGTTTTCCTGCCTCGGCTAAGTATATATTGTACGCTCCGAATATGACACTAACTATCGAAAGACTAGCTAACAAAAGTATCTCACCACCCCTAATATAGGCCCATAGATCGTAAAGCCGGATCACTCTAGGATAAGATCTTGAATCAGTACAAAATATGATGATCGCTTTTCACAATAAAATTAATACTGACAACGATTTCTAATGCGCTATTGTTGGAACCATGTTTCACAAAAGGTTGATACTATTAACCTAGATGTTTAGAAAAGTTTTAACCATTTAATCTAGAGAAAGTCGTGAACGGGAATACTATCCGCCTTTGAGGCACTAAAATGGCTTTTTTAATTTATTAAATACAGACTTTGCACCTTTCTTTACCTCGTTCCCAGCATACTCTGCACCTTCCTTGACATCGTGCCCAGCATGTTCAGTCCCTTTCTTTATTTTAGACATTTTTCTTTAGTATTCTCTCCTCATCATATTATAAAGATATTACCTGTCTGTGTGCACCTTGACTTAACACGTCTCCAAGCAAAAAACATTCTTTATGCCCCTTCCAATATCAAGCGCGCCATAGGACACTCTCTAGATAACTATCTTTTATTAATTGTTAGTTACATCAACACCAGGAATATGCAAGATAATATTAATGTGCGAACACGTCTGCCTGGGTCAAAGCAGTAACTCTGGAAGAGATACTGTCAGCAGAGATCTTATTGTTTGTGTTTGAAGAATCGAAAGAAAATGAAAATGAATGGCAAAGAAGCCGACCATACGCAATCTGAATGGGTAACTTGGAATTTAGCGCCAATCCTAGACCTAAGTACATCGTAATCATAATGCAAATGATACCTATCAAAGAGTATTTCTTGATTTTTAAAAGAAATTTCTCCACATCAAACTGACGATAGTGAATGAGATGATAGATAACTGGCATTACGAACATAACTGTTGCTACTGTCATTACATATAGTGCTGCCAAGAGGATTATACTATCAGAAAAACGAAAGTATGATGGGGGGTTCACTGCGATATTTAAGAGAAAACCAAAAAAAATTGAAGATGCTGCTCCTAATATTTGACTCCAGCGCAAAGATGCACCAACTCTATCATAGGGCTCAGTAGAAGACCGTTTTATGGGATCGTCGTCCGCTTGAGATGGCATTCGAAGATACCGTGTCTATTATTTGATAACAATATAAACCATGATGCAGAAGAATCTAGCTCTCCTAGCGAAAGCAACCGCTTTTTTTTCAAGCTAATAATGCAATCACTCTACTTTTGTAGTATCCATTTTACAGTGTAAGATTGAAATAATTCTGCGTTGTGGCTATGCCCAAATTCTCACGATAAGAAAAGGTTCTGTTTTGTGTCTCTAAGAAATCTACTTTCTTATAACTTCCTGGTTGTGGATTAGTGTGCTTGTTTGAAGAATCGAATGAAAATAAAGATGAAAGGTAAGGAAGCCAAACCATATGCAATCTCCATTGGTAGCTTGGAATCTAGCGCCAATCCTAGACCTAAGTACATCGCAATCATTATGCAAAAGATACTTAACATAGCATACCCCTTCGTTGTCAAAAGAAATCTCTCTACATCTAACTGGTGATAATGAGTCGAATGGTGGATAACTGGCATTACGAACATAACTGTTGCTACTGTTACTGCACATAGTGCTGCCAAGAGGATTATGCTATCAGAAAAATGAAAGTATGATGGAGGGTTCACTGAAATATGTAAGAGAAAACCAAAAAAAATTGAAGAAGCTGGTATCAACACAATAACCCAATCTAGATTAGAAGCAACCCTAGAATAGCCCTCAGTGGATGAACGCTTTACAGGATCATCATCTGATCTAGAAGACATTCGAGGATATTCTAACTTAAGTGTGCTATTTAAACTTGGGTGGCGCAGTCAGCACTCGACACTACAATAAACTCACTGAAAAAGTCATTGAATACGCTGCTGTTGCTACGGCAGCCGCAATGATAGCATTCGCAGCATGGCAAATCTGGCTGCAGTATTTCGTAACACCAGGAGGAGGCAAGTAAAAAGTATGACTGTTGAACTAGAGCTGCAAAACAGACCAATAGCATTATACGTAATAATAGTCGCACTGATAGCAGCGACCGCCATAAAGACGATCTTCTGGATTGCCATACTTTAATACGACAGAAGCCGAGCATCAACGACAGCATGAGCTAGGTATACCTCAC
>JBKPHJ010000096.1:0-7943 GCA_046729835.1 Thermoproteota archaeon | reverse complement strand
CTCTCAGACATTGAACAACTACGAATATCATATGCTGCGTCGCAGCGCAATGACAGCGACCCGAAAATGCGATATTGTCGGTGAGTGCAACATTCAGTTTGGATTAGACCCAAGATCCGAAAATTACTGTGTAATTGAAGTAAACGCTCGGTTATCTAGATCTTCAGCTCTCGCGAGTAAGGCAACCGGCTATCCTTTAGCCTATATGGCTGCAAAAATAAGTTTAGGCTATTCACTACCTGAACTAATCAATACTATCACCAAAGCTACTACAGCATGCTTTGAACCGTCTCTCGACTACGTCGTGTTAAAAATACCAAGATGGGATTTTAAGAAATTTGAATTGGTGAAAAGAAGGTTGGGAAGCTCTATGAAATCGATAGGTGAAGTAATGGCGATGGGTAGAAGCTTCGAAGAGGCACTTCAAAAAGGCATTAGAATGTGTGACAACGGGAGGGATGGTCTCGTTTCTAACTTGAAATTTGTGAATAGCGGCCTACAGGACACTAAGGATGTCTCTGCTGAGGTCAGCGATAGCAATGATATGAGTGGCAAAAATTCGTACACGCAGACCAAGTTACATCCACCACCGTTTGAGGAAGACACCCTGAGCAAGGACCAGAGTGTGAATGATGATGAGATTGAGATTGTTGAACAGTGTCTGTTGTATCCGACAGATGAAATTCTGTTCGATGTGGCAAAAGCCTTGATGTCAGGCGTTTCGGTAAATCGTATCAACGAGCTTTCATCGATAGATACCTGGTTTTTGAGCAAGATACAAGCAATCGTCGAGATGGAGCAAATCCTAAAGACATCCAGTCTCGATAAAGGAGTTTTGCTGGAGGCAAAGAAGATGGGGTTCTCGGATGTCCAGATCGGCAGATGCGCAAAAATGGATGAGCTTGGAGTCAGAGACCTTAGAAAGAAATTCTCCATTCTTCCCGTGGTTAAACAAATCGACACGCTAGCGGCTGAATGGCCTGCAAAGACAAATTATCTTTATCTCACGTACGGTGGACGGTATGATGACGTACGTTCTTATTCCCGTAGGACATTGAAGACCTCAATCCCTGAGACAAGGCGCAGGATCTCTCGTACTAACCAAGAATATTCAAGGGTAATAGTCCTTGGCGCAGGACCATATCGTATAGGTAGCAGCGTAGAATTCGATTGGGGGACTGTAAATATGGTATGGGGTTTAAAGGAGAATGGCTGCAAAGAAGTTGCGATTATAAATTGTAATCCTGAGACGGTTTCGACTGACTATGACGTATGCGATCGGTTGTATTTTGAAGAGCTAACATTCGAAAGGGTAATGGATATTTGCGAAAGAGAGAAGTGTGATGGAATCGTAACCTGCGTAGGAGGACAGACCGCAAATATCCTTACTCCAAGACTCGACGCCGCAAAGATCAGAATTGTTGGAACCTCTGCTGAAAGTGTAGATAAGGCAGAAGATCGAGCTAAATTCGGAAAACTGCTTGATGCATTGGGCATTAGGCAGCCCCCGTGGAAAAAATTCACGAGTTTGAACGAAGCCCGGTCTTTTGCGGAGGGGGTCCGGTACCCTCTCCTCGTCAGACCTTCCTACGTTCTAAGTGGGGCAGCCATGAAAATTATTTGGGCCGAAGATCAGCTAACGCAGTACCTGACTGAGGCTACCAACATGAGTCCGGATCATCCGATTGTTATTAGCAAATTTCTGGAGGATGCATCAGAAGTAGAAGTAGATGCTGTCGGCGATGGAGAAAATGTAGTGATTGGTTCAGTTATCGAACATATAGAGAATGCAGGAGTACATTCAGGGGACGCGATAATGTGCATCCCTCCGTGGAGATTGGATAGAGAAACCATTGATACGATAACCGACTATAGTCTAAAAATAGGTAGAGCACTGAAGATTATCGGACCATTCAATATTCAGTTCTTGGTCAAGAAGGGACGGGTATACGTTATAGAAGCCAATGTAAGGGCTTCTAGATCTATGCCATTTGTTTCAAAATTTGTTGGGTTAAATTTGATCGCTCTGGCAGCTAAAGCTATGGTTGGTGAAAAGATACCAGTCAGTCGTAACGATGTCTGGATACGTAAGTCCGGATTCGGGATAAAAGTACCTCAGTTCTCCTTTATGCAGCTTGAAGGAGCTGATATTGTGTTAGGAGTCGAAATGCAATCCACCGGAGAAGCCGCTTGCTTCGGCTCAAGTTTTCATGACGCTCTATCGAAGGCCTATGTGGCGGCCGGATTCAACCTACCGCTTCATGGGAGTGCTCTGATAACAGTGGGAGGAACTACCAACAAGACAAGAATTCTGCCACTTGTACAGAAAATCGCAGACATGGGCTACTCTATCATGGCGACAGAACACACAGCTGATTTCATCGAAAAATCTGGTATCTGCAGGATTGAAAGAGTGTACAAGATTAGCGAACCTCAAAGAAGACCCAACATTTCGGAAATGTTATTTGGGCATCAGATCGATTTCATAATCAATATTCCTTCAACATCGACAATCGAGAAGTATGTTGGGATGCTATACGATGAATATCAGATACGTAGAAAGGCAGTAGAGCTGGGAATTCCTGTACTGACGGGAGTCGAATCTGCTGCTACATTTATCAACACCTTGGAATGGATTCGAAAAAACACGCCCACCACAGAATACTTGAAACCATACACAGATTTGTGATTTCATTACCTGCGAAATTTTCAGCAGACCGATATTCCAGCTCCCATGCAATGTTGCCATGTTTATTTTTGACGATAGCTATGTGATGAATGGGAGAAGTCTCTGATCTCCTAATACATATCCTTCCAAGCTGATAACCAAGGCCCGTTCAATATTATCGGGTATCCTCGTGACACTCCTCATTATAGGTGACCGAGAATGTATCGAATTTTTTTTTTCATAGGCATAGGTAGGCATGATGTACTGATTGATTGAAGGCACCATCACAAGATCGAGGAACCCTTCTTCGTTTCTAAAAACGGAGTCCTTTCTCACCCTCAAAAATATCCATACACGCTGTCCATTTAGGACACTCTCTGGTCTGTATAAAATAGGGTGCAAATGTCCCATTATTATCTTTTTTACAGATGATTTTTTCCTTGACGGCATGGTGTGACCATGCAGAAAAAGCGTATCGTCAATTGTGATTCCTGTGGAGCTGGCTATTGAAATGTCATTCGGGCATAAATTTTCGATATGTACATCATGATTTCCAGGTACTAAAAATATGTGGTAACTCTTGCTCAGCTCCTTCAAGAAGTGAGGTATATGGTGCCACTCTACTGGATTAATGTGAGTAATTGAGTTCTTTATATCACCCAACAAAATTATTCCTTCAGGTTTGAGAATTTTCAGGATTGAATATATTTCAGAGAGAATTTCTTGTGTGAAGAGTTTCGAATTGATTTGAATACCTTTTTCCGCAAAACCGTGTTCGAAGCCCAGATGCATATCAGAAACAACGAGGTATGTTGCTGGCACGCCGTCATATTTAATACCCGTCCTAAACGACAATGCAGCATGTGGATTGAGAATCTTGATACTAGTAGTTATATATTGTCCATCAAGAAGCAGTCTAATATTTCTTGCTTGACGGCTATGACTAACTTGTAACAAGCAAACGAATTGTCAATGTTATTGGTCCTTACCTTGGTGTATTTTGTGAGTTTAAAGTTCCTCTTGGCAAGTTGATACTTCTCGGAGTAGGAAATGAACAACAAATAAGGTATCTTGATCATGCTGAGCATCGTATTACTCTTATCTCTCAAGACCCACTAAAACATAAATCCTGTAACCGAGAAGGGTTTGTCGATAAAAAAAATCTGGCTTGACTACGAAGGCATTAATTCTGTCGTCAGCTTCATTAGCAGCTCGGAGCGGGTAATTATTGTAGGTTTATCCTCAAGTCCATGCAATCGTTTTACAAGATCTTACCTTTTGAAGCAGATAGGTGATTCAGGGGAACTATTCACACACTGGACTCAATTATTTCCCAATTTTCGACTCAACTCATTGTGAAATAAGAATCGCATTTACACATCCGTGTTGGCCAGGTCTAGAAGTGACTTTTGCATTTCCTATGTCAGTTTGGATGACGGCTCCCTTGTTTAAAACTCCTCTTCGTTCGTAGTCTCTGTTCGCAGGATTCTTCAAAACCTGCGAGATGGCAACCTTTTGAGTTTTATGCGTTTCTAGATTTGTAATATTTACAAAATCAGAACTCTTCAGTGCAGTTTTGTGGTCTCCTCCTCGTATCCTTCGCGAAATCGAGATGGTCTTTCCCACTAGGGCTTCGTTAGGATATCGATCAATTTCGTACTTTCGTCTTCCTCTACATGGATTAATTCTGCCGCCTGTGTATCTCCTGCCACTAAGACTCTCTATCGATCTTCGCATATTAGACCAACATTACAAAGGGGTAATTTAAGACTTCTCCCTTCCTGGTTAGCTGAATACTAATTGTATGTCCTAGCACATTCCGAAGATCACGACTTTCCAGACGAGATGAGACGGCTTTTCATTAAATCCAGGTTTGGAATACCAAAATAGCTCCTAAATTTTTCACTTGTTTTATACAATTTTGATCTTCCAAGTGATTCATGTTTAACAAAACCTTGATAATCCAGTTCCTTTAAATGGGAATATACTTGAGACCCTCTTATATGGACTAGTCTCCTAGAGCTAACTGGTTGCTCATATGCGATGTATGATAATGTCTTGAGTGATCCTTGTGAAAGAACCGGTTGGTTCGAAAATCTCCTGACTATCGATAGGTAGGTCGATTTTACTTGTAACACAAATGTCCCGTCCTCCAATTTGGCTACCTCAATTGCCTTGAATTCAGAATTAACAGTTTTCATTATATCATTTACGATCTGGATCGTTTTTTCTCTTGATGTAATACCGGAGGCTCTCACAAGATCATCGATTGACATAGGCCTTCCAGAACAATAAAGAGCTACTTCAATACGTGCCCTGATCTCATTTTGTAAGAGGCCGGTTCTCTTTGTCTTCATGTCAGAATCTCTTTATTGTGATAATACACCTTAGTCCTTGATAGACATCAATATATCATCCGTCTCAAGTGTCTGTTCTATACATATAGTTCCCTTCATGGCTAGGTACAGCATCGCTAAAAAGCATCTTGCACTCGATACGGGATCCATACCGACGATCAACGAACTAAACAATATAATACGATGCTCGGCGAGTCGGTTATAAACCATCTCCTGGAAATTCGCCAAAATTTCTTCGATTTTTACGAAATAATCATCGAAGGAAAACTCCTCAACAGGCTCCAGATTAATTCGAGTTCTTTTTGTCTTCGGATCAGCCAGATCAGAGATCATTTTCTCGAGCATAGACAGAAGATCTTGTAGTGAGACAGGGTAGCTAGATTCATGTCGAAAGGGTATCGAAATGGGCGTGAGATTTTCAACAGGTGTATTCTCTGTCTGGGAGGTCGGCCGTCTTTTTTGTTCTGAGATGCTCTGTAATCTAAAAATGCTTTCAACCTTAATTCGATGTATCATCGAGGATGACAAAGCAGCTACACCACAGAGTCTCAGATCTTTGTACTGAATTCTTTCTAAGATTTCCAAAAGCATCTTAAGCATAGAGGCTACATCGATTGCCCATGCGTCTCTTTTCAATATGAGAGACGGATTGAAGAGAACATCTATGGGGGGTTCAGAAAGCCTCTTCCTTTCGTTTCCCACATCCTCACCAATTAAATCTGCACTATCTGTTGAATGTTTCATTACTTTGCCCTGTTCCAAGACCTTTCCCGTTATATGCTTGCCTCAAATATATAATATTCAATGTTCAAAGGATCATTCCTTGTGGATTTTTTTGCTTGTCCTGTTTTTTAAAGTGAAACGGTTTATCTATTTCTGGTACCTGGTTGGCTAAAATAATGATTTCATTTAAATAACCAAAACCCATTATATTTCCAGTTGGGAAATCAGGCACAAAGCAACAAGGTACGAGCTGAAATTAAATTTCCACTGATACTCATCCATACTCCATATGGTCTGAGATTTTTTGATAGAATAGCTAGCAATAAAGTTACTAGAATCTATGCAAGGTTCAATACTTACCTCATGCCAGTTATAACCACTTTAGCTGTTTTCCTGATAATAGGATCCCTAATGGTCCTGTTTTCAAACGGGGCTGCACGGGAGGGGGTCAGGGATTTGGGTCCCCAGTCGAATCTGCTTATACCTGGATTAAATCCCCATCTTCCCTGGACATATGGTTGGATCGCTTTGGTATTAACAATTATCATCCATGAGGCGGGACACGGGATCGTAGCGAGGGTTTATGGTGTCAAGGTCGAGTCGACTGGTCTAGTACTATTATTGGGAATACCCATCGGGGCATTCGTTAACATAGAACGAGAAGAACTCGCGAGAACTAGGTTAAAGGATAAGAGCGCTATTCTCACTGCTGGCCCACTGAACAACATGATAGCTGCAGCACTCTCTTTGGGCTTACTTTACATGGTTGTATCGACATTGATTCCAATACCGGATCAAAATGAATCCCAATATGGTGTGCAGGTCAAGACTGTAGGAGAACAGTCGCTGGCAAATTCAATAGGCATCAAGAAGGGAGATGTAATTGTGAATGTGGATGGAGACAAGGTGGAGCATATCGAGGATTTGAGCAAGCTACTTAAATCGAATTTGGGGAATAGGATAGAAATCACTTGGAAGGTCAACAATGGGCAAGAGGTTACTAGGGCGGCTTCGATACCGACCAGTGTACAACCGAATACAGGGATCCTAGGCGTTACGATAACAAATGTAGCTCCGGACCCGGAATTAGTCCTTGATCGATATAAGAATGCTTTCGCTTCTAATCCCATAGCAATTCTTCTTCCTCCTACTATGGCCGAGACTTCAGTCCCGTACTCCGACCTCATGTCTCCCAAATATTCATCATCAGTACTTGGAGCAGCCTTTCCAATCATTGCTAATCTTCTTTTCTGGTTATGGTTCATCAACTTTAATGTGGGCATTTTTAACGCACTTCCGATAGGCCCTCTTGATGGAGGGCAGCTGTACAATTCGCTGATAGAGAAAAAGGTCAAAGCCGGTTCGAGCCGTTATCGAAATGCATCTCTTATATTGACGCTCGTAATGGTGATGATTGTTGCAATCTCCTTCGTATTACCTTGGATTTTCAGGTAGGTGAACATCCCTATATACGGCCTCGTACCCATCAGCTGATCTTCGTTGATTTTCCAGGTTTGTATAGGTGTACCCCTGCCAGACCTCTAATCAAAGCCGATGTTGTCGATAAATATTCTTAGTACTATCTTTTGGAGACTGAAATTAGACGAGCTCGGTCTTCACGAAGGCTCAAACACACACTACTAAAGAAACCATTATTTGAAACCAGCTCGAATACATGATGGGATTTAAAAATGAATACAGATCACGATCATGATGAACAAAAACCATTAGCTAATGACTATGAACATACTGAACGCATTTTCTTTGAGCTTGCGAGCGAACATAGGTTACAAATCCTATTTAGGCTAAATAAAGAAAAGACAAAGCTAGCCAGGCTTGCTAGAGATCTAGATGCCACTATGCAGGAAGTACATCGGAATCTTAATAGATTGTATGACGCAGGGTTGATTGAAAAGAATTCCAGCGGCGATTTTTCACTTTCTACTTTCGGTAAAATCATCATAAGGCAGATTTCTACTTTCAGTTTTCTTTCTAAGTATCAGAACTATTTTTCTGAGCATGTAGCGGGAGACATTCCCATGAAGTTCATTTACAGAATCGGGGCACTTAACAACGGTCAGTTCATTAACGGAATTGTGGCAGTCATCGAAAGGTGGAAAAAAATGTATGATGAATCTGAAGAATTCATATGTGCAATGCTCCCGCAAATTCCACTCGAGTTAATAGAAACATTG
>JBKPHJ010000095.1:0-4377 GCA_046729835.1 Thermoproteota archaeon | reverse complement strand
ACTACGGACTAGATTAGGGTGTACGACCTAGCATGCAATTTTGCATTTTGTAATTGGTTTGGATATCCCAATTCTATATGTGAAGAGATCCTGAGCATTATATCAATAGAATTTGTGTCATGATCTCAAATTAATTTTCTACAGTTAAATCCCAATGTTTGATTTACATATCTCCAACCAATTCACTAGAATTGGCGCTCAAGATACCTAAATCTTTAGGGAGGTCCCCTTGGGGCAGAGTTGTCATTACACATCTCGTGCAAGGCCCAGTGACCCTCAGCACAATATCTTTGCCGATAGCTATTTTCTTGCCAATCCATAAATTCTCTATAAAGTCCTTCTCTTCAGAGGCTGACTCGATGACTATATTTGGCCTAAACCGTCTAACCTCGAAGCGGCCATCTGAATAGAGTTTTCGCAGACGGTCGATTGTAGATGTCGTCAAGAGATGTATTACAGCAATGTCGAAGAAAGTTTGGTAAGGCATGCCTTCATCGGTGACTTTCTCTCTTTGTGCTAGGCCATCTATGTCTGGCCAGTACTCCTCATAACTTGGGTTCTCCAAACTAGCCCTCATGAGCCTAACTTCACGACCAAGAACCTTTGACAAGTTATGATGAATATCATTTTGATCGGAAAATAGCTGAGTGCCATCGGGGAAGGTAATGCGGACAGGTGGAATATTCTCGACTACTTGTGGTTGGTCTACGAATATAGAACGAAAGTCAAAGAGCTGTCCCCATTTCCTAGGGTTCTTTGCACTAGCCACTTTGCCTGTTTTTTGGTCGATTAGTGCGTACACACGATCTCCTATAAGTCCGCGTTCAGTTACGTACGAAGAATTGAGCTCCTCTCCCAGCATTAATTTCACGGGATACCGCCATATGGAAACAACTGTTCCTGTAACGGTTCGAGCTTGATTCACAAGATGTCGCCCTCTATGAAAAGGAGCGACATTTCTTATTTATGGTTTATGTGTTAAATAATGATTATCAGATATTCAAAGAGGAATACCATCGACCTTGTCATGAGAAAACTTCTTTCTTACCAATAATGCAATTACAGATGTTCCCACGAATGTGACACTCCAGTACAGCCACTAAAACTAAATTCTGCAGTACTCCAGAAACAAATGCTGGAGCCAATGAACGAGCAGGATTCATTGATGCTCCAGATATGAACGCAAGAAAGAATATATCAAGTCCGACTATTCCGCCAATGACAAGTCCACCGTATCCTCTTAATCCTTTAGTAAAGATTACTACCACTATTACAGCCATCAATAACGCAGATGCTAATACCTCAATTCCAAATATCATAGGCAATGGAAATGCATAATTAGGTGAGTTTGCACCTAGGTTAGCTTCATTTCCTATGATATAACTTACAAATAGGCTTCCTAACAATGCACCCAGTATTTGAGCTGTGAAGTAGTATACGAGCTGTAGTTTTGTAATATGTTTAGTAATCAGAAATCCCAATGTCACAGCGGGATTAAAGTGAGCCATAGATATCTTGCCAAATAAATATACTCCTGCTGCTACTCCTATGAATGGAAGAAATGCTATAAAGGGTATACCTAATATCCCATTGAATTTGGCACCTATTACTTCTGCAACGAACTTTTTTTGATCCGATGCAAGTCTATTTGCTATTATCTTCTTCAGCGATAACAGCTGTTGCAAGTTCCTTAATTCTCCTCTCTATTTCATCTCTAATCTCTCTGATTACTTCAATTGGTTTATCCTTAGGATCTTCGATTCCCCAGTCAATTACCCTGGGAATAAACGGAGTGGGACAGAAATTCTTGTCCATACATCCCATATTGACAATCTTATCAGAATTTCTGATCATATCCTCTGTGAGGTCTTTAGGGATTTGCTTGGAGATGTCTATTCCAATCTCACTCATTACCTGTATTGCAAGCGGGTTAATCTGGGATGTCGGTTTAGTTCCTGCGCTTATTGGTTTATAACTAAAAGAAATTATCCGGTTATTAAGAACAAAACCAGCTACTAAAGCATCGACAATGTACAGTTGAATAATTTTATGCTGATATGTAACATAGTATATATTAGTAAATTCACTTCTCAGGGGATTTGCTATTTATTTGAGAATCCAAAACTTCGCCATTATAAGCAGATTGCTTAATGATGTTAAAGAACTGAATTCCGCTTGTATCTAATGACTGACAATACCCGCCGCCAATGTGGTTGTATCAGATAAGTTTTGCAACTCGTGATTTCGGTCCAGATAATCAGCTATTATCGCGTGCGAGAAACTAATAAGCGTGCGTGTGAGATTATTGCCGAATTTAAGATTGGTCCACTGAGCTTCATTAGAACGATTTTATTTTCTAATATGATGATCTGGTTTTCTCACCATACGTTCACAATAAATCTGCTTATAGCGTCGCTCTGGAATCTAGACATGACTCATTTGTCAGCCCGATCCGGTAGCTCATTAACTCGACGGTGGTTTGTCATATATTTAGTTTTGAAAATATGCGTCAACAAACATCGCTTGTAGACTTCTACTACAATGGGTTGCAAAGTGAAGCCCTCAGCTGTTTTGTTTACATGGTGATCAAACGGTGACCGGCAAACCACGATGGGCTTGTGCTATGTGCGGAATGTATTCGTCGCGACGGCATAGCGTGAAGCGTCATATCACCAACATCCATAAGGGCTTATCATACATCGTCTCATTCATAGATTATGTAGCTGGTACACGTCAAGGGGTTTACTTCCCAAACCCAATCCCGAGTTACTTGACAAAGCAACAGTTTCAGTCACAGACGACTGCAACACCTCGACCAACCGATGTACTTAAAGATGAGCCGCTTCGAACTGCGTTAAGAAAGCGGTTTGGATATCACTAAGATCAGACGGTCCGAATACTCGACGTTGGGCTGCAGTAATAAAAGAACTGCGGGTTAAGCTTCAGAAAGCTGTTATTGTATCTCTTTCGGTGATAGTGACTGCTGTTTTTGCACTCATCTGGTTAGCTGATACATTTAGTGAACCGAAGCTCAATGATTTCAGATTTGAAAACTAGTCTTGTAGCTGTTCCAGTTCCAGCTAAACACATCCCAATAACTCTTAAATTGAAGTCGCTTGCCCTCTAAGATCTAGTGCTTGAGCTGTCGATAATTTTCCATGGCTTTCATAGAAATTCACATCAGAGATGAAGCTATCCAAGTCTTTGCAAATGTGCTCCAAATCTTTCACCAATAAGAACTTGACATTTTTCATCACGGGTAAAGCGTTTACGTCATCAATCAGCTTCTGTAGTGGCGGAACGGCCAATGCGTATATCAATATCTGACCGTTATTCTCGTCCGACGCGTAGACTTGTGCTTGCGAATCTATTGCGACGTCTATCGGATGGCCCAATCTATCTTGGCCAAATTCAGTGATGAAGTTACCGTTACTATCAAATTTTTGTATTCTGTTGTTGAACTTATCGGCCACATACACATTGTTGTCTTCGTCTAATGTCAGACCTTTCGGCTGGTTAAACTGGCCCGGACTAGATCCCGATGATCCCCACGCAGTTAAGAATTGACCTGTATCAGTAAACTTGCTGACTTCTCTACCTTCACTTTCCGCAACATAGACATTATTGTCTGAATCAACACCGATACCTACTGGTACGTTGAGTAGACCTTCACCAAATTTACCAGCGAACTGACCAGCTATATTAAATTTCTGTACTCTTCCGTTACCATCATCTGTAATGTATATGAAATCATTTGAATCAATTGCTATTCTATCTGGAAAGTTGAATTGTCCGGCAGCTGAGCCCTGAGATCCCCATTTGCCAACAAACTGGCCATTATCTGTGAATTTCTGGATTCTGTGATTACGGGTATCAACTACATATACAAACCCGGCTGAGTCAACTCCAACATCTTGTGGATTAATAAATTGTCCGTCGCCTGAGCCCGCACTTCCCCATTGAGTAATGACGCTTCCGGTTGTATCTACCGCACCGTAATTCTATTCTTGAATCATTTAACTTAAAATATTGTATCGGATTTAAGTTATTATTGTGTCGCTTGCTCTCCGACTTACATTCACAATCTTCTGAACTTGACATGTGCTTCAAATTCAAAATATTATAATCTATGAGATATAATCAGATTTGATCCATGATGCTATCAAAAATATGGGCTGGTTGAACTCTTTGATCATTAGCACTTTATATTAGTACTTATAAGTCATTAATTCTAGCTAGCTGCCAATTCGATCCAGATAATCAGCTATCTCATCGAACGTCGCTCCAGAATCATTAAGTTGAACGACTATATCTTTATCAGTACCGGCGATTTTCAACACACGGAATGCGCATCTTCTTGCTGCATCAGATTTGTGT
>JBKPHJ010000094.1:0-10213 GCA_046729835.1 Thermoproteota archaeon | reverse complement strand
GAGGCGGCGACCGCACAGGTGGAGGCGATGGTTCTGGCGGAGGCGATGGTACTTGTGGAGGCGATGGTCATGGTGGAGGCGATGGTAATGGTGGAGGCGATGGTAATGGTGGAGGCGATGGTAATGGTGGCGGCAGCGGCGGTGGCAGCTCTAGTGGCGAAGGTGGCAGCTCTAGTGGCGAAGGTGGCAGCTAGTAGCCGAAATGCATCCGCATTTGCAGGGTAGGCCTCTTTTGTATATACATTTCCTGTCTTGGTCTACTAGCGAAGTCTAATGTTCTTCCGACACAAAAAATACCAATGTTGGCATCTGATAACTCATTAAATTTATTCCATGAGCAGAAAAAATAAATTGAAATTTGTAGGAATGGGCCACCGCTTCAATATAATTTTGGGTCGAAGCAGAAGCAAATGAAAACGAACCCCTGGGAAGTTCAAATCCCCTCTTTTCTCTCTTCAGGAGCCTGAATAATACTCACGCATTTAGATCCGAAAATTCTTAGAGATGGGCGCTCCACAAAGGCTTCCCTGCCATGAAAAGGCCCCATTTTTTAGAGAAGAATTTTGCGGTACTGTAATGATCCCGAATAATCATATAAATATTTTGAAAAAGAATCTGATTTTATGTTACATACATTCTCAACCCTTAAATAATATGTGATTTTCTTATAGAAGAATATGAAATCAGTATTTGCACTCACTTTAATGGCTATACTACTATTAGGTGCATTAGTACCAGGGCTTACCCTGGCTTCAGGGATAGCTTTCGCAGACGACAAGGGTGGTGACGGTAGCGGTGGTGGTGGTGGTGGTGGCAGTGAAGGCAGCGGCGGCGGCGGCGGCGGCGGCAGTGAAGGCGGCAGCAGCAGCAGCAGCAGCAGCGGTGGTAGTGGTGGTGGTGGTGGTGGCAGTGAAGGCAGCAGCAGCAGCGGCGACGGCGGCGGTGGTGGTGGTGGTGGCAGTGAAGGCAGCAGCGGCGGCGGTAGTGACAGCAGTGCGACTTCATCAGCATCAGATGGCAGCGGCGGTGAAAGTAATAGGATTGCAACAGCATCAGCTGTCGAAGGCGGTGACAGCAGTGCCACTACATCAGAACCAGCACTAGCATTAGCGGGCGGTGGCGGTGCTAACCTCGGTGGTGATTGGGGTGATTGGGGTGATTGGCGTGATTGGGACAAGAAGTGCGATGGTAAGAAGTGGGACAAGTGCGATGGTAACGGCCACACCGGAGAAGATAAGAAGTGGGACAAGAAGTGCGATGATAAGAAGTGGGACAAGTGCGATCACCAGGACAAGAAGTGCGATGATAAGAAGTGGGACAAGTGCGATCACCGTGGCCACAAGGATGGTAATAACAATCACGATGGTAACAACAACCACAATGGCAATGGTAACAACAACCACAACGACAACCGCAAGAATTGCGACTATGACAAGAATGGCAATTATGAAAAGAATGGCGGCTATGACAAGAATGGCAACTATTGCGAATGCGACTATGACAAGAATGGCAACTACGACAAGAATGGCAACTATAACAAGAATGGCGACTATTGCGAGCATGAGCATGACGAGAACAATGGCGACTACAATGGTGACAGTGAAGAAGCAGCAACAGTGGCAACTAGCAGTGCAGTAATAGGTCCATCGGCGAATGGCGGTCCAGCAGCAACATCAACAGGTACTGGCGGTTCAGCAATAACACCAACATCAGTTGGCGGTCTAGCAGCAACATCAACAGGTACTGGCGGTTCAGCAATAATACCAACATCAGTTGGCGGTCCAGCACCAACATCAACAGGTACTGGCGGTCCAGCAATAATACCAGCAGCATTATCTTAAGGCTCCGTTTTCCTTTTTTTTGTTGACGCGATTACGATATGGAAGAATTATGACTGTCTTTTAGAGTAGTAACCTATAGAATCAATTATAAACGACATCTTCAACGTGCAAATATTTTCATGATTATCACGTACTAGTTATCCCCATTCACATGATTTCAAATCTTGGTGAGCTGAAGGTTGCAATTCCAACAAATGCAGTATTTGTAAAGTCTTGAAAAGTAAATTAAATTAAGCTAAAACTTTTTGTCAACGACATGCGGGTTACGTACATGTAACCTCATAACAGGCTTTGCCTATAATCTTGAAGACATTCAAGCCCAAAGCAGAGTATACCTAATTGGTCTATGCAATGTGCCAGGCTTATCTATATATTGATTAAAGTTTAATTGCATTTCATGGGTACCCAAATCAGATCTGCTAGGCAAGGTCAGGCCACCGAAGAAATGATGCGTGTTTCGAAAGACGAAGGGATAAATCTAGAGGCCTTGATTCACAAAGTGGCTAGTGGAAGTATTATCATTCCGAGAAATCTCGCTAGGAAGCAAGAGAACGTACGTGTTGTTGGAATTGGAAATGGGTTAAAAACTAAAGTGAATGTGAATATTGGAACTTCAACCTTATACCAAAATCTTGACGAAGAAGTCATGAAAGCAAAAGTTGCTGTAAATCACGGAGCGGATACTATAATGGATTTGTCAGACGGAGGTGACCTTGATCTAATAAGAGAAAAATTATTAGAGGAGGCACAAATAACTTTTGGCTCAGTACCGATCTATCAAGCATATGCATATGGCGTTCAGAAGTACAAGAACCCTCTTAATATTACCGAAGATGACTTTTTAAATGCATTTGAAAAGAATGCCAAGGATGGGGTTGACTATACAACCATACATTCAGGTATAACCAAAGAGCTAGCCAAAAGAGTGTTGGAAGTAAAAAGACATGGTGGAATAGTTTCTAAAGGAGGTACTATAACGGCGGCATGGATGCTTAAATATGATAAAGAAAATCCTTATTTCAAGCATTTTGATTATCTTTGTGAAATTGCCAGAGAATATGACGTTACATTCAGCTTAGGTGATGCACTGCGCCCAGGATCAATACTAGATTCCCATGATGAGTTGCAAGTTGAAGAGATGATAAATGTATCAAAGCTAACAAAAATAGCACATCAACAAGACATTCAAGTTATGGTCGAAGGTCCAGGACACGTTCCTCTAAACGAAGTCGCTGCAAATGTAAGACTTGCCAAATCGCTTATCGGGGATGTTCCGTATTATGTTCTAGGTCCTCTAGTAACAGACGTCGCTGCCGGATATGATCACATTGCTAGCGCCATTGGTGCTGCTGTTTCCGCGGCCGAGGGGGTAGATCTCCTTTGCTACTTAACCCCCGCAGAACATCTCGGATTGCCTACTGCTGATGAGGTGAAGGAAGGTCTAATTGCCTATAGAATAGCTGCACATGCGGGCGACCTTGTCAAGCTGCGCGATAAAGTAATCGATTGGGATAGACAAATAACTGAGGCTAGAAGAACCCTGAACTGGGAGAAGCAAATAGCACTATCTATTGACCCTGAGGAGGCTGCGAGGATACATTATAGGGGGCACGGTCAACTATATGGCAATAATGTTCCGTGCACTATGTGCGGAGGAGCCTGCGTGTATATAATGCTGCCACAACAGCGTAGGAACGACGAGTCAACAGAAATAAAAGCTGGCAAAGATAAGACGAGATAGAATCTTGCCGATTCTGTATACAAGTGGTAGCAGCTTAAGTGATTAGCCTAAGTGATTAAATCTTGCAACATGCAGTGATACATGATGCTTTAGTAAATACCACGATTACGTCGCCTCCTAGGCTCGACCGATGCACAATGACTACGGTCCTATCTAATACTATCTTCAAATAACACATTTTCGACTATTTGCTAGTGGGCTTCACTATTTTTTAGCAGCTTCCTTTTTTAAATCAGAGATTAATTCTGAATGCTTTCCACCATTTAGTATCTCATCCTAAGTACGTTTTTTGATTTTGAAACGGGTGATATTATTAAGACAAAGGTGAGGATAAAGGCACTATCGAAGCGTGGTAGCTATTGATACGACGACCAACCTAAGTCGACGAGATGTTCAGTTCGTTTGAATGGATTAAGATAAATAGATTGATGCATAAAATAGCCATAGAATTTATTCTTTAGCTACTATTTGTTTCAGGAACGAAATCATATTAATGACTTATGTAAGGTATTCTCTTCCGACTTCCCGTCCCTACCACTATATTTATTTGTGATGTATTAGAAAACAAATACTTGTGCATGAGCAATAAAACAGATCTTAGCTCAGCAGCATATGATGCTATCCGTGAAATTGGTAAGGAAAGGATCCAAACAGATGTTATTTCAGATACAAGACTTGCAGACAAATACATGCAGGTACTATTTACAAGAACCTTGGAACGATTTAGTTGCAAATTGGATGACTATTCATTGGTCATATTATGTGAGATATTACTACATTTTATGCTAACAGCTTGCACTCTCCCTTCTCAAAGAAAGGTGAGACTTTCACAAGATCTATGTCTTGACCTAGTCGTACCAAACTTTCAGACATTGGCAAAGAACCTTAATGATGCTATACTGATACAGTTTATCCGTACCCCTGAAGAGCTGACAAGAATCGATGAAATACTGTCATTACTGAAGTTAAAAACTAAAGACGTGAATATATGGTTGATTTCTGCGAAGGATCTAAAAACAAGCTACAAAAGCTACGTTATCACTCTGAATTCTTCGAGCCACAAATATTCACAGATTATACAAGACATTGACACTTTTCTGAAAGAAATAAGTGACAAGAGCTTCAGGTTTGTTGGCTATTAGCCCTATAAAGTCCCACTACTATAATGCTAAACATGGGCTGCTGCAAGTAACTAAATA
Source organism: Thermoproteota archaeon (assembly GCA_046729835.1). Taxonomy (GTDB): domain Archaea; phylum Thermoproteota; class Nitrososphaeria; order Nitrososphaerales; family Nitrososphaeraceae; genus TH5896. The sequence continues at coordinate 5,432 of JBKPHJ010000094.1, read as the reverse complement.
GTAAATCCTATGCTCATCTAAATGATACACGCATGGAATATGTATCAAATATTCTAAAATTTTATGTGCCATCAGTAGAAAATGTATTGGAATGTTGTTTACTATAAATCAGATTTTTCTTCTATAAGTTATCTATTCTTGTTTAGTATAACATTAAATGCAGACTTATTTCCGGGTAGTTACTTAAAATTTACCTAAATACATGTGTCTATCTTAAGTAATAGAGAAAGAGATGAAAAACAGGGATAGAGCAGAAATAAATGCGATGATCCTTGACATTGCGAGTCGTGGAAGAGTCACAAGGACAAAGATCATGTACAGAGCATACCTTTCGTATAACAAGCTTGGAGAATATTTAACTGATCTGGGGGAGAGTGAATTATTAGAATACGAGATTGGTGGGCAAACATATCGCACTACAGATAAAGGAAAACGATACCTGGAGATACATGGTCGAATGAATGAATTGATCTCCATAAATAGAGAAGCAGTATTTTGAGTATTGATATGTACGTCGTGGTTAACCGATCAATCTATTTAGAAATACTATAAGAATATCTATAGTCAATCATTTGGTATCAAAGAAGGATAGGTACACCATTCGGACGTCGACCGAGAGATAAATCATAACGTCTCGCTTGAAGTCCTAATATGATTACAACATGATAATTGTCGATCAACGTAAGATATTACACGTCAATTCCAATTAACAGTACAGATATTCTTGTATACATTACTCTGGTATACTTTGTATAATAATATGTATACTGTATATATTGCATGTATCGATAAGTGAAATCATGAGATTTTGTAGGTACATGTTATTGATTTTTCTACAAATGAGACATTCATTCATGTGGTAGAATAAATTGAATCATTATGCTCACAACATACATCGACAATAACATCATACCAGTCTTTAGTCCTATCTCCTTTCTAAACATTGGTAGCAAAGCTATTATTGTAACCACAGTAACAAGGATTATTTGGGATGTCAGTACCGGATTAGTCTCGATCACGGTAAGAAATCCACCGTGGTACATCGCTCCAAAAACTGCTACTGAAAGAAGTAGAGTATTATTTAGAATTTTAGATCCCAATACGTTGGCTATAGCAATGGATACACCTACCGCTCCCTTTCTAGCAAGTATCATCAAGGATATTTTCTCTGGCATCTCTCCAGCGATAGGACTAATTATAACTGCAAGGATTATAGCTGAAACACCTGTCTCGACTGAAAATCCTTCGAGAGCATGGATAAAGGGCCCTGCACCAACCAGGATTCCGATTGTTCCAGCAATAAATATCAATATAGATCTAATCGTCCGTTTCTTTATCTTATCTCTGGCCAAAGTACTGCGGTGGTCGTGGCGGTGGTTGTCTTGATCCATATTAACCAGATCATCTTTAGTATGCTGCAAATCCTTGATCGTGATGTCTTCGTGTAGCCTATCGATATCGACATCACTCGATGTCTTCTTAGGTTTGAGTTCAGTCTTTATCTTTTCCGCTCTCATTTCGAGCAGCGCCATAATGAAATATGCAATAAATAATCCTGCAAATATGAAACCATCTAAATAGTTATAGCCATCTATGAATAATATTGCACTCACTACGGCTGTGATGAGAAGAAAAATCTTGTCTAGTCTGAAAGAGCTCACATTAATTCCCTTTAAAGGAGATTTCGAAATACGTGTTGTTGCAATAATCAACATGAGTGATAAGCCAAGCGTCATCATCAACAGATTGCTTCCTAGACCTGCACCAATGGCAACACCGTAGGATCCTGCAGCAGCTGCATAAATCACTATTGCGATTTCGGGAAGGGTCGTAGCCATACTCAGGATTGTCCTTCCGACAAATTTAGCACCATATCTAGCAGAAAGATGTTCTGCCCCATAGGAAAGTGCCCAACTAGCTACAATTAGTTCTACAAGCCAGATTATCATCGATAATAAGTTGTCAGAACTCAGACTCAAAATATACCAACTATCTGGAGTAGGGGGATAATAATAATGTATTATACCATTTGCTTACCCGATTGGATGCGTAGGTGCTAGAGTGATTCTACCCGTCGTATTGAGTTAAAATAAAACTACTTAACATTAAAAATTTTTTGTGTACAGAAAAGTGCCTATTCATAGGCCTACCTGACGAACGTGATAAATTATTCTCTATACTATGACTCTTTTTGCGGATGCCGCATAACTCTATCTGGTGGATATTATTATACTATAAGAAGTAACAATACATTCACTTGATCAAACGACACCAAGATACACCCTTGTGATCTTTCATGATACGAAATTACGACGAAATTAAGCAAAATAATTTGTTATCCAGCTACTCATGTATTCGGTAGAATTTACTAGATCACGAAATAGGGGCATTCATTAAAAATTGGTAAATTCTGTGATAGAAAAACTGAAAAAGTAGTCGTACCGTTGGCAAAAATCACTTTCCTGAAGACACATGACGCATGACAATCACCCATCTCTGTCCATAGAGAAAATCTAATCAATTCCGTACGATCTCTCCATAAAACGATAACTATGATAAGACACGCGTTTATACTCCCTGACAGAGTTGACATATTATTGTCTAACCTTTTTATTACCTTGTGGTCTAAATTGCTAACTATATGCTTAATAAGGTGTGTGTCCTTGGCGCAGGTAGTACCAAGTACGGCAAACTAAATGAGGGTATCATTGAATTGGCATTAGACGCTTCGAAGGAGGCTATCACTTCTGCAGGTATAACCCCGAAGGACTTACAGTCAGGATACATTTCAAACGTCTTCGGAGTTTCCGACAAACAAGTACACATGGCACCTGTTATAATGAGTAATCTAGGTATTCCGTATACCCCAGGTTTAACAATCGAATCAGCATGCGGATCAGGCTCTATTATGTTGAGAGAGGCTTATGCAAATATAGCCGCAGGCTTTTATGACTGTGTCTTGGCAGTCGGGGTTGAAAAAATTACTCAGGTCGGTACAGTCCAGAGTACCACACTCTTTTCATATTGTTCTGATTTCTTTTACGAGGGGGGAAATGGTGCATCATTTCCTGGTCTTTTTGCATCCATAGCAAGAGCCTACCTCACAAGGTACAAGGCAACTGAAGAGGATCTGGCTTATGTGGCAGTTAAGAATCATGAGAACGGAATGCTAAATCCGAAGGCACATGTACGTAAAAAGATTACTATCGAAGATGTAATGCAATCCCCTGTAGTGGCTTCTCCGTTAAAACTTTATGACTGTTGCCCGTTTTCAGATGGGGCATCAGCAGTTATTCTTTGTAGCGAGGATTTTGCAAAGAAAAGGGGTAGAGCCTATATAGAAATCATTGGATCAGGTCGAGGCGCCTCTCCGGCCGCAGTTCAAGGACGTGAGGATATCACGACTATACCGAGTACTGTAAATGCAGCGCGACAAGCGTATGAGATGGCTAAAATAGGCCCAAAAGATGTAGATTTCGCAGAGGTTCATGATTGCTTTACTATAGCTGAAGTTATTGATACCGAAGATCTTGGATTCTTTAAGAAAGGACAAGCTGCCGAGGCGATAAGCGCCGGTGCAACAAGGAGAAATGGGGAAATTCCGATTAATCCGTCAGGAGGGTTAAAATCCAAAGGTCATCCCATCGGTGCGACAGGTGTAGGACAGGTGGTAGAAGTTTTTGAACAGTTTACGGGGAAAGCAGGGGACCGAACAGTAGAAAATTCGAAGATTGCTCTCACACACAACTTTGGGGCTACTGGTGCAAGTGCAGCTGTACATCTTTTCAAGAAAGTGAATTGAAATAATTTGTCTGACTCAAAGCAACAGCAACAAATCGCGAACAGGAGAGGGAAATTTATAGAGGCTGCCAGTCGTGGTAAGATTCTGGCAAATAAATGCGTGAACTGCAACCATTCTACTCTTGAAACAGTCTATTTCTGCGAAAAATGTCTTTCTGGTACATTTACTACAGAAGAATATGAGGGATTAGGTAATGTGGTAACCTTCACAATTCAATCTGTCGCTCCAGAGGGATTCACAGATGCGGGTTCATATGCTTGGGTTGTTTTTACAGTGGATAAAGCACCATTTAAGGTATCTGGGTTCCTTGAAGGTATTCGCACGCCAGCAGACCTGCCAGTCGGATCAAAGGTGAAAGTGAGTGGCTTCGATGAGAAACACGGTCTGATATTGAAACGAGCATAGTATGCTATCATTAGGTTCTTTTCGTTGTTTCATCGCTTGCACATTGATATTTTTTCAGCCTGCTTGACATCAAGGCAGAAGCAATTCGGGTTGATAAACTAGCACGTAAGTGAGCTGGCTTAGAAGACCCGAGATTTTGTAGCTTAATTTAAACATATTTGCGGGTATATAGAATTTAACATTTGCTCTTACATCACATTTTTTAATAAATGTTCGATAGATGGAACAGCATCATCAGCGGTTTAGTGGTGAAATTACAAATGCTAGTGCGGTAGTAAACAACCAACTCAGCAAGCTGAGGATGCTAGAAAAGAGGTTCTGCAGTATGGACGATAATTTCAGCTCCGAGATATCCCAGCTTGTAAGGAATGGTAATAATGCACGCGCAAAAGCTCTTGCAAATGAGCTAGTGAATATTCGAAGAATAAGAAACATTACGCGAAACATGAATCTTACACTAGAGATGTTAATAATCCGATTTAGCACTATCAAGGATTTTGGGACTATTATGAACACGATAAATCCTACAATAGATATGATCAAGGATATTCAGCTCGATATATCAACCATTGTGCCTGCTGCTAACGGAGCACTGTCTGAAATGTCGGAGGTATCCTCAGAAGTACTAAACACAAGCATGAAGATAGACGGATATTATGCTGTTCCATCAAGCATAGATTCAGACGCTTTAGATATCCTGAGCGAGGTGGAATCAGCAATGGAAAAGGATGCCAAGAGCAAGCTACCAGAAGTACCTACAGAGATTAACGAGCCGATAATCCAGTCGACTGATAATATTAAGGAGAGAAGATTATTTAGAGAAAGCGAAGTACTAGTCGAAACCTAGATCTGCAAGCTATGAGGTAGGTTATATTATATCGATAGTAAAATATAATTTACAAAGTAGTTTTAATTGTGTAGTCAGAATATCGGGTGCAATGGAACAGTTGAGTAATGATTACTCATTTCAAACGGAGACCAAAAGGTATGGTATTTTAGAATCCGCCTCAAAACGGGTTCGGATGATCTTTTCCGTTATGGCAAGTCCTAACAGAATCGATATTCTCAGGATATTGAATTCAAAGGGTCCTCTTACTTATTCTGAATTAAAATCTCTAGCCGGCTTCAAATCGAAAAAGGAATCGGGAAAATTTGCATACCATCTAAGGAAATTGCTTAGGCAATCTCTTGTTGCATTAAATAAAGGAGAACGAAGATATACTAT
>JBKPHJ010000093.1:0-22404 GCA_046729835.1 Thermoproteota archaeon | reverse complement strand
GTTGCGAACACCTCATGACCTGGGGTATCTATCACCAATAAACCTGGGATTTGTGTACCTGATGTTGAGATCTTGTCGTATAAATCTCCTGTTACCTTCCTGATGGTTTCTATTGGGAAAAAGCTGGCTCCGATGTGTTGTGTAATCCCGCCTACCTCTCGAGCCTGAACGGCAGTTCCCCTAATCCTATCCAATAAGGACGTTTTTCCAGAGTCTACGTGCCCCAGTACTACCACGACAGGATGTCTCAGTGTCACTTAGATGCTATCGAAAATCACTCTGGACTCTTTTATGAAGCTTTCAGATGAATCCGACGCATGGACAACGTTCTCCGTAACGTTCAGGGATAGATCACCCCTTATTGTTCCTGGCAATGCCTCAAAAGATATCGTCGATCCGATCATGTTCCTAACAGTATCTATAGCGTTATTTCCTTCCAAGATGCATGCCACAACAGTTCCAGAGGTAATAAAAGAAACTAATTCGTTAAAAAATGATTTGTCGCTGTGTGCTGAGTAAAACTCCTCAGCTTTTTTCATAGTAAACCTATAAGATTTCAATAACTCAATCGTAAATCCTCTGTCTTCAAACCTCGAAAGAATTCTTCCGATTAGCTTTCTCTTTACAGCATCTGGTTTAATAACGACAAGGGTTCTTTCTCCCATGGCTCTAACCCTTTTTCACTCTGACCCCACCTTTCATGTACTTATTTGTCCATTTCAACTTCCTAGGATCTCTCTTCAGACCTCTCAAGTTCTTCTTACATTTGGATGAACATGTCCACTGAATCGATCCGTCATTTCGGATCAACATTATGCCATGACCGGGGGGGATACGGTTCCCACAGAAGAAACAATTACGTAACGAAGTTGCTGACTTGCTCATTCTCTAAACAAACACCTTCAAAAATACACCCAGATCCTACTTTATCTTACGAGCCTCACGCTCGGTCTCTCGCAGCATTAAGACATCATTCATCCTTATTGATCCTTTTACATTCCTGGTCAAGATCCGGCCCTTGTCCTTCCCCTCGAGAATTCTCACTCTAACCTGAATTACCTCGCCAGCAATTCCCGTTCGACCCACTATCTGGATTACTTCTGCGGGATTTATTTTTTCTTCTGATGATTTACTCATGATCCGTCCTTAGTCCTTTTTCTTGGCCATTAGAGGGGCTATCGAATTAAGAACTTGCTCCACAATTGTTTGTGCCTCACCAGGGTCCAAGATAGTTGCTGCTGCTGAGCCAACGTCCATACCCAGGGACGCCCCTAGTTGTTCCTTGCTTGGAACAAAGATGTACGGAGCGTTTCGTTCTTCACACAAGATTGGCAGATGCGCTACAACTTCCGGTGGTTCGACATTTTCTGCAATTACTACAAGCTTTGTGTTACCTCGCTCGATAGATTTGGTGGTTTCGTTAGTACCCTTGCGTACCTTTCCACTCTGTTTAGCCACTCTAACTGCTTCGTAGATAACATTTACAAGGTCTTTTGGAGTCTCAAATTTGACGTAGTACGGTCTACTCATTTTAAATAATCACCCTCTAGGATCATCTTGATTCTCTATATGAGATCTCTAGAGTATTAAATATGTTATCTATGGCGGATCTATGGCATATTATCATCATTGTCGAGTTGCTTCTGAATTAGATTGGAATATTCACGAACTTTTGAATCAAGCAAATCCTTGTCGGTCGATTCGGCATACATTCTGACCAATGGTTCTGTCCCACTCGGTCTGACCATCACCCATGTTTCCTCATCAATCCAGATTTTCACACCATCTACTAACTCTACCTTTAGATTAGTACCATGGCTTGCACATAAGTCCACGATTCCTTCAGCAAGCTCTCGAGCACGACAGATGAATTTAGTTTTATACTGATAAACCCTGGGAAGACCCATGATTTCTTTAGAAAGCTTCACCTTCCCGGACTGTGATGACAACATCTCTAATACCGACAAAGTGGTAAGAGCTCCGTCTCTAACGCAATTCAGTCTTGCATTCATAAATCCGCCATTTTCTTCGAGTCCCAGTAATGCCTTTCTCTTAAGCATTTCACGTGAAACTTCAACACTGCCTACCTTTGTATGAACAACTCTGGATCCGTGACTCTCAGCTACGATTGAAACAATCATTGTCGTGTTTATGGGGCAAACAATCTCCGTTCCCTCATAACCGTTTTTTAACAGATATTCTATTAGAGAGGCACCTAACTTATCGCCCCAGATAACTTGCCCATTTTCGTCACAGAATATACTTCTATCGCCGTCCCCATCGTACGCCACTCCCAGGTCAGCATTCGTAGACCTTACCAAAGCAGAGAGACTTTCGAGATTGTTCAGAGTCGGTTCTGAACCCCTTCCTGGAAAGTGACCATCAACATTACCATTCAGTGTCAAGACTCTACAACCGAGTCTCTGAGCTAAAATGGGAGCCACTAATGCTTGAGTTCCGTTCCCTGCGTCCATTACGATTTTGAATCCTTTGGCAGAAATTTTCCTTGAGTCGACTATACCGATAACTGAATCTAAGTATGATGGCATGACTGTTTCATCCGAAATTTCTGTGCCTATGTTCTTAATCTGCGAAACGGTTCGTGAATTAAATATGCCTTCGACTATAGATTCATCCTCTCTTGAAATTTCTATTCCATCTTTAGCTATTGCTTTGATCCCATTGTATTCCGGGGGATTGTGAGAAGCAGTAACCATGATTCCGCCTTCGTATCTGGAGCGTTTGGTTGCAAATTGCAGACATGGGGTTGGCACCAAACCTGCTTGAGCAGTATCCAAACCTACTGAATTAAGCGAGGCTGACACGACTCTTGCAAGCAGAGGGCTAGATAGCCGTCCATCAAAACCGACCAGTATTGGTCCTTTGGCAAAATATGATGCCAATGAGCGAGAAATTGCCATAACAAATTCAAGATCAAGATCCTGGCCGAATATTCCTCTCACCCCATTTGTTCCAAATAGTCTAGGCAAATGCCCTTGTTTCATCTACCTTGTAGCAATGAATGTAGTAATTTAATGATAATGCTCATACCTGTGGCGGATAAATAAAATACTTTACATCGCGAAAAGGACATTATCAAATTCACGCAGTCGCAGAAGGTAAGATGCTCCAAAGCAATTGTCTTCTTGGCAGTCTAGTACTTTCCACAGGGATCACAATTTAAGGATGTACCGCTATTATGCCCGCGTTATAATCGTCTTCGAGTGGTGGAAAGTGATAATCAGTTAACACTTATTCATTCAACTTGCACAACTTATGTGAAGGAAACGGCGAGATATTAGATATATATGTGTCTCTGCCGGTATGCTGAAAAACATTCCGCCCGTATAACATTGTCCTAGTTGAAAATGTCGTGAACACAGCGAAAATAATAATAATACTGTTGCTTTCTTGATTTTAACCTTCTCCAGAACAGTGATCTGTATTCGGCGAACAAGTACAAATTTAAATCCACGACACGACAAACGCTAATATATTCAGCCATGCTCTGAACAAGATGAATGCGGGGGTTGCCAAGCCTGGCCAACGGCGCAGGTCTGTCACGTGTAGAAAGTCGCGTGATAGTGTGAGGCTTAGAATGGGTCGGGTTCCTTCTTCTCCTAGAACCCTGTTCCTTAGGGATTCGTGGGTTCAAATCCCACCCCCCGCACGTTTGGTGAATTGATTACGCTGTTTTATTACAATGATCGAGTTGTTTATGATTGTCGAAGTGCGTGGAACAAAAATGGTTATCACAGTCGTAGCAATACCAACCCGAAATAGTGTAACAAATTACACATTTGTTTAGTGGGCTGTTGTAATCAAAATTCTTCTTATGTCCTCTTATTCGATTTTGTTGGCTGACTTGATGTTTCATACAGAATTTGTTATCCTGAAATTTCGCTCATAATATCACAGATCTACATGACCAAGTATGCCAAGAAAGTTCCGTATATAGTCATCCTTATGTGACTCTTGATGCACCTTGAAAGATTTATACTTTTTCAATGTGTAAGGTTTATGTAAAGTAGCCCTTATTTTTACGTCGTTGTCTACAGGCAAGAGAATGGATAGAACAATTATAGAGATCACGGTAATAGGCAAGGATCGAGAAGGGGTGGTTGCGGAAATAACCAATTCTATTTTTCGAAGTGGCGGTAATATTGAACAGATAAACCAGAAGGTCGTTCAGGGATTGTTCGGTATGCATCTTCAGGCTTCATTTCACAACTCCGTGAATCTCTCTGAATTAGGTTCAGAACTACGCAGTCTTTCCAGCAAATTGCAGATGGAAATAAAGGCTCACTTTGAAGAACCTTATAGAAAGAAAAACGTAGCCCTGTTAGTAAGCAAGGAGCCACATTGCTTATCACGGATATTGACTGCGCTGAACAGAAAGGAAATTGATTCGAATATTTCCGTCATAATCGGGAGCGAAGATACCTTCAAGAGTCTTGCTGAAGAGCTTTCTATCCCATTCCGCTTCGTTTCCTACGAAAACGGTTCTATGAACGCAGAAAAAGAGATCTTAGATACAATAGAAAATTATAATATTGATCTCATAGTTCTTGCTCGATATATGCGCATTTTGACACCAAATTTTGTCTGGCGATATCCTAACAGGATTATAAACATTCACCCTTCACTCTTACCTGCATTCCCTGGTGCCTTCGCATATGTTCAGGCGTACGAGAGAGGTGCAAAGATCGTAGGATGCACGGCCCATTTCGTTACTGAGGAGCTAGATCAGGGGCCAATTATTTGCCAGGATGCTTTTAAAGTTACTGAGGTCGACACGTTGGAAACGATAAAAAATAAGGGTCAAGAACTCGAGGCGGCGACTCTTTTAGAGGCTGTTAAACTATTTCTCGATGACAGGTTAGAAGTGTACTGGAGCAAAGTACATACCGTGCCGAAGAGATCAAGATGATTTTGAATCCAATAAACGCTTGATGGTAGGGTAGTCAATAACATAAAACTGATATGTTAGCTAGGTCGTACGATCACAATGTCTCTTTTTATTTACGACCTAACTGATGGGGATTTTCGCGATCATCTAGGACAGGGCAGATCTGCGATAATTCCTGTAGGCTCGCTAGAACAACATGGACAACACTTACCAGTATCAACAGATAGCTTGATTGTCGAATACATATCCATAGAAGCGGCACGTAGATTAGAATATTTTGTATTCCCTGTTATTCCTTTTGGAGTATCGTTTGAACATGCCCCGATGTTTAATATCTCTCTGAGAAACCCTACGCTATCAAATATCTTGTGTGACATATGTATATGTATAGCTCGTCTAGGTATCAAAAAAATAATCATAGTTAATGGTCATCATGGGAACATGGGAGTGCTACAATATATCGCTCAGGACACATATGAAAAAATGCCTCTTGATTCAATAGTGCATACGATTAATTATTGGTGTCTAATGAATGAACAGTTCGATCATGCTGGTGAGGTAGAAACATCGATACTTTTGGCCATTAATCCAAATTTGGTGAAGATGGACAGAGCTGTAGCAACGGCTAAGACCCTAACGAAATCTAACGAAGCTTATAGGAGCATGATGTGTCGTCCTGGTTCTTTTCCAGAATTAACAGGTAATGGTGTGTGGGGGGATCCCAGGACAGCTTCCGCTGATAGGGGAAGGAAATTACTAAAAGAAATAAACGAGAACATTATAAGAACAATATTGGATTTTGGGTAGTCGATCACCTTGATAGAAGGATAAACACACTCTATTCTTGCTTGAATGGGAGTGATGGCCTTCTACACTAATGTAAATTGGTTCCCAGCATATTGAGGTGTGTAGTGAGAAATCGAAGAATCAGAATTTTAATATATACGTGAGTATTGGTTAATAGAGGAATCGAGATTGTCGGTAGACATGGCGGTAAAGGTTCTTGACGAGAGCCTAGGAAAAGTTGTTCTTATTAAGCTAAAGGGCGGTAAAGTGATCAGAGGCAGTCTTCATGGATTTGATCAACATATGAATCTGTTACTTGAGGACTCTGTTGAAATATTAGAAGAAAATAGATCAAGTGATTTAGGTACCATTGTCGTACGGGGAGACAACGTAGTAATAATATCTCCACCTCCTCAGTAGGTAGATCTTAAAAATGACCAAGGGTACTACTTCGATGGGCAATTTCACTAGAAAGAAAACCCATATACGCTGTAGAAGATGCGGCAACAATTCATTTCACAAAAGGGGAAAACAGTGCGCAAAATGTGGATTTCCTGATGCAAGGATGAGAAAATATAATTGGATTAAACGAAGGGTCTTATAGTGGGCATCGACTTGTCATGTTCGTAGAGAGCGGGATCTGTGTGATTTGCAATATTCTAATATGGTAGATATATGAATAGCTTGACATTGAATGAAGAGATCATTTTTATTGCAAGCGTCTTGGCGGGTTCCCTTTCGACCCTTGCGATTGACAAGATAATGAAAATAGGGTTCTCTAAAGGAACTAAAAATGACTCAGCTTCTTATGAATCTGTGAGGACGGAGTTGAACTCTCTGGAATTTGAGAAAAATATTGCAGCTGAATCAGCGATGAAAGTGAATGAAGCGTTTGAAGAAAAGAGAATAGATGTCTATGAACGGGACAAGTTACTCCAACAGTATAGCAGGCAAATTGAGCAATATGGCGAGAGAATAGAAAGATATCAGAATATGATAGATGTCGCTGATCTTCGTAATGAGCGAGATAATCTGACTGAAATCATAAACAAGCGGATAGTATCAATTGACCAAAGGTTAAGGGTGATTCACAATAGATTCGAGATCCCATATGAAAGTAGAGACCACATACGTCTGCAGGGATTGAATGAGAATTCAGAACAAAATAATCTTGGCGATTCTAGTCAAAATAGTGGATCAAGACGAACAAAAATATCTGATTTGTCATCACTTGCCAAGCAACAAGGATCGGTGAGTGATCAATTAGAAACGAAAAGCATCGAAGACCTACAGAATCAAATAATTCTGGAGCTTGACAGACTTGAAGAAACTGAAGCAAAGGATAGCCGCGTTGACGATAAGACGAAAGTAGCAAGTGGTCAAGTAAAAATAGAGAATGATGTTAAGTTGGCACCTCGGAATGGCAATAACGTACCACGAACAAATAGAGATGCACTCGCATACTTCGAAGGACTTAAGGTTGAAGATAGATGATGTTTCAACCTCTGTCAAATTCTGATTTTCAATATCCATATTGTACTATGCTGACTATGTTATGTGAGCAATACAATTAAACTTGCTTCCTTTAAGTCCGATGATATGTATATACATGGGAACTCTGGGCTTCACGCAGAGATCCTTGATCCCTAATGTGTCCTCATCCACCTAAAGAGAAATTGGATTTCCCATCCATGGTACGGGATGCGATAAATAAACATGTAAAGACTGATCAGATATTAGGCCTAGGGAGCGGAACAACAGTAGCTTATCTAGTCAGGGAGCTAGGTAATTCAGCCTATAAAAAGAGTATTAAATGCGTTGCGACATCATTACAAATTAAGATCGAGGCTGAAAAGGTAGGTTTAGTAATCATGGATGCTCCCCAAGTAGACGACGTAGATATCGTATTTGATGGAGCAGATCAGATAGATGCGAACTTTTTCATGATCAAAGGAGGAGGTGGTGCCTTACTCCGTGAAAAAATAGTTATGTACTCCGCAAGAACAGTTGTGATTCTAGCTGATTCATCGAAATTTGTCGATCAGTTTACCCGGACCGTTCCAATTGAGGTTCATCCGTTTGCTAGAGCATTGGTCTATAGAACACTAGTTGAATACGGAGCCCAACCTAAATTGCGTCAATCTGAATCTGGCTACCCGTATAATACAGAAAATGGCAACATCATCTTTGATACTTGGTTTCCGTCTGTTTATAGTCCCGCAGATCGGGAAAGAGAGTTAAAGTGCATACCCGGAATCATTGAAGTTGGAATTTTTAGCAAACGAGCTGACAAATACTACGAAGCGCTTCCTAACGGTTCCTTCAGAATTAGACCATTCTATATGAGGGAACAGAAGTCAACATCTAGCTAGGATTCCATTTCATGTATCAGTTGTGTCGACAATATTAGTAATGCTTGTGCTTATTACGGTAAGTCCTTGGTATAAATCTTCCATGACCAAGATTACTTTCATCTACTCGTCCGTCATTCATAACAATAGTTCCTCTCACTATTGTTGTAACAGGCCAGCCGGTTAGTTTCCATCCGTCATATATGGTGTAGTCTGAACTCGACATCATCAAATCTGGAGTGACGGTTTTCTGAAGTTCAAGATCAATGACTGTAAGGTCGGCGTCAGAACCTTTCATAATGGTTCCTTTTAGCGGAAACATATCAAATATCCGGGCCGTATTATAAGATGTGATTTCTACTAGTCTTTCGAGTGATATTCTTTCTTTATCGACGCCTTCGCTTAATAGTACTGGAAGCATAGTTCCCATCCCAGGGAACCCAGATAATGCAGTCCACAGATCCCCTTTGCCTAACTTTAATGATAACGGACTCGCGACGTGGTCCGTTCCTACAGTATCGATAATCCCATTTCTTAATCCATACCACATGCTCTGCAGATCGGATTTCGAGCGCAATGGGGGCATTACTTTTCCTGTAACACTATCGAATTCAAAGGTGTGGGTTAGATAATGTGGGCAAGTCTCTACATAGGTAACAATGTTGCCTATCTCTTTCTCCTTGATGATTGCATCAAGTGCATCGGTTGAGCCTATATGTACGAAATATAATTTAGAATTGAATTCCCTTGCAAGGCTTGCTATTTTTGAGATGCTTGTAGTTTCTGATTGAGTCGGTCTACTATCTGACCACTTCTGTAACACTGATTTTTTCGTATTTGACATATCTAGTTGCTTTTGCTTGGATGTGCTATCTGCACAAATAGTCGGGTCTTCAGCATGGATTAGTATTGTTGGGTTCGAACTGGAGCTCTTCTCTAGGATGGATTCGATCAACTGATGATTCATATCCACCGTACAGTCTTTCAGTTCTGAATCTCCTGGGTCTAGGTCCGCAAGAATGTGGTTATGATCATTGCCGAGATTCATGTAAATCTTAAAAGAGTTTATGTTCATACGCTTTGTGAGAAAGGGAATATCACGTACCTGTTCAGTAGTAAGAATCGAAGCATGGATCGAATGATCTATGTAATGGTTTTTTGCACTCACTTCCAGTTGTTCATTGAGCTTTTTATAACTCCCGTCTAGCCTAACCATCCGAATCACGGAAGTAATCCCCCCGATTGCAGCGGACCTTGTTTCAGTTCGTGCTGCTTGCTCAATAGGAGTAAAGACTCCATAGTGTGAATGGGGATCAATAACACCTGGTATTATATATCTCCCTGAAGCGTTGATCCTTTTTGAAGCACTTACATTTCCAGTGTCCTTTCTCAGATCCTTAATCTTTCCATCTTCGACGAGTATATCTAATTGAACTGTCCCTATTTTAGGTATTACTACCCCTAAAGCACCGGAAATTAAGAGATCACATTGGTTCTCCAAGTATCCTCATAGTAAGAGAATCTATTAAAAAATGTTCCCACATTAATTATCCGTACAATAATTGAACTATTATTAGATATTGTATTAAGATTGACTCTATTTCAGCCTTGAGGGAGATAACAATGAATCTTTATTTTGACTAGCTACCAAAGATATAATATTTGTCCTACGATAATCTTAGAGCCTCTGCTATTTCAAAGTGATAGATCTGAGCAAAATTCTTGCCAAGGTTCACACCTTTTTTGAGAATTTGCATCTTAGCGAAGTTCTGAATTGAGTTTAAAGATCCCGGAATTTTAGGAAGCAGGATTTTTTGTTGCTGACATTACAAATTAAAGTAATGCGTGCAGGGACGCTCCTCACATCGTGTTCTGTTCTGTCATTTTTTTCATATTTTTCAGAGTATGCCCAATATATGCCCCCCCGTATTCCCCCACCATCGAATATTTATTGTAACAATCGTTCTTAATTCGTATCCTTTTGCTTTAGTTGGCAGCGCGGTAGGATAACGTGATACATGAGTAGCATATTTTCCTACAACATTGGATTCAAATTAGGTTTACTCTATTGCTTTAAATGGGTGCACGGCCATTTTCTTTCTTGATTTCTGATTCTAATAATAAGATAAAGTGTAATCATCCAGACTCTTCTCTAATCTTCAGCCATCATTATTAATAACTTTGTACTTATCCTCAGTGCTCTATTCTTACGTAGATTGCAAATAAGGAAAAGATGCTAATGTTTATGAGCTTGTTTACATGATACAGGTGATGTTTGCATTCGATCCCCCACAAACATCCCAAAAAAAAAGAAAGAGACCTACGTGAGTATGATATGTGTGTATGCGGTCATGTGAGATTCTGGCATTATGGTAAATGTCTAATGGTGACACTTGACTACGAAGATCATATTTCAACAGAATACGGTTTTTGCGGATGCGCAGAATTTAGACTGGTCAAGAAAGAATCTAATTCGATAATAAAAGCAAGAAAAAAATCTCACACAAAGGATGTCAAATAGAATATCAAATTCGTTATTTGTATATTCCTGTCTTTAGTTAAACAAGGGCGTATTTCGGTGCTCTTTGTTTATATACCGACCAAATCCATTGGAACCAGAACTGATGAGCATAAATCAATTTCCGCTAGCAAATGTTACAACCTCAAGAAGGGCAGATATTGCCTTGGTACTAGTCGCTGATGAGAGTAAATCCTTAGCAAAACGGAAAGGTGCCAGTCTGGGTCCCAAAGCGATGAAATCCGCATTCTCCAAATCAGAGGTATTTGAAAGGGAAGGTAAAATTATCCCGATATGTCCTATGGCAGATAACTACCTGAATAAGAAAATTCTCGATATTGGCTTTACTAGCAGAGATGATTTATATTCTGTAATACACAAACTCGTTAAGAACAGAATAGTGCCGGTGGTTATTGGCGGAGATCATTCCATCACTACCATTGCTATAGATGCGATTTCTTCTGCGATAGGTAAGCTGGGTTTGATCTATTTTGATGCTCATCCAGATTTTGTATCTTCTAAGACCGACTATTATGGGTCTGTGATAACTGACTCCCTTGATAAGCTCAGAAAGGGTAATGTTATCTTTGTAGGGACAAGAGCTGCTGAATTAGAGGAAGTCGAGAATATTAAAAAAAGTGGTTTTCAAGTTATTTCTCCTTTGTATATGCTAGAGAATGGCATCAACAAAACAGCTAAAAAAATATGCTCTAGAAATACATTTAAAAAATATGTTTCAATCGATCTCGACTGCCTTGACCCTGCATTCGCTCCCGGGGTATCAGTCCCTACGCCTTGCGGCCTTACTAGCATAGAACTTATCTATCTAGTCAAACGAGTGGTGGGAACAGGAATAGTAGGAATGGATATAGTTGAATTATGCCCCACTTATGACATAAACGACATTACATCAACCTTGGCTGCCAGATTACTTTCAGAATCGGCAGCCTCTATGAGACCGGGTTTCCTAGGCTGATAAGGAAGGGAAATACTGAAATCAAATATGAATTCCAAACAATATACTTCTATGGCTCTTTCGAATGGAACAGTCATAAATATTGAGGTTATTAGAAGCAAGAAGGCAAGACACATTTCTCTAAAAGGGAATATAGGTGGACTGTACGCAATCGTTCCTATTACAACTGATGAGCCTGAAATTGCTAGATTCGTTGAGTCGAGGAAAGTATGGATATCCAAAACTGTTTCCTATATTGAGAAACTTACAAGAGGTCTAGATCGCAATCTAATTCAACAGGATAAGCTACTTTTTTTAGGAACGCCATATGATATTCTAATAGTGAAGGATAGACAGTCATATGTAATAGTTTCTGAGAATCTGAACCGGATCACAGTACACAGTCCAGGTAAAAAGAGCCAAAGGAAAGCTATCTTTAATTTTTATCATGAACAAACATCTCTAATTCTTGCTGAACGATTAGGATTCTTTAGCAAAAAATTGAATTTGGATTACTTTAATCGTATTACTATAAAGCATCAGAGATCGAGATGGGGAAGCTGTTCCTTAAAGAAGAATTTAAACTTCAATGTCATGTTATCTGCACTTCCTAACAATGTTATTGACTATGTGATCATTCATGAATTGACGCATCTATTGGAGCTTAATCACTCAACAAAATTCTGGCAATTAGTTAAATTGAGTCACCCCAGCTACGTTGAGAATCGGACATGGTTGCAAAAATATGGCCCATTCATCGGTATACCTAAGTTGTAGTGTGTAATGTGCAGTACAGTATGCCGTACACGTGATGAGAAAGAGATTTCACCAAGTGATGAAACATTCATCTCAAATTGTCATGCTAGTTTAAATTGACATAAATAACGATAATAATTAACCAAAAGATATACCTCTAGTTTCCAAGGTGATAGGGTAATAAGTACCATGATTAAAGTCTATGAAATCCACCGGTATCTAAATGATCAATTCCAATATGTTGTTGCCCGAACTCACAAGTATTCAGAAGAAAAAGTGCAAGGAGACGTAAAAAGAATGAATGAAATATTAAGTCCGGCTCAGAGAACGAGTGGTGTGAGATATGTTATCGCAATCGAAGATATGGCGACGTCCAATAAGAAAACACCTAATAAGTACTTACATCTACAAAGTAAGAATCCTTGGATCAGATAGTTTAATTCTCGCAGGCCTACAAATTATCTCCTGTGGTACGTAAGCATAAGTATCCGAAGTTAAATGATGATCAAAAATGAAGCTGACGGTTTCGTCCGATGCATTACACCAAATATTGCATGACTCGAAAGATTTGGAACGCTTAGTCATAATTGATACAAGATCCATTGATGAATACCTCAATGGACATATTCAAAGCGCCATCAATCTCGATTTGATGCAGTTTCATTGGATCGATACATCGAGGACAGGTATCAGACAGTTCAACAGACAAATGAGAAACTTACTCTCGAACATGGGCATAGACGGAACAAAAGCTGTTGTCTTTTACGACAAAATCTCAGGTCCTTCGGCTGCTAGAGGAGTCTGGCTTTTGCATTACTTTTCACATCCAAATGTCTCCATGCTCGATGGCGGATTCGAGGCATGGAGATCAAAAGAATTTCAGATTGAGACGGGAACCAATGCTTTTTCACATTCTTCGCCAGCAACGAGTACGACCCCCGAAGTGATTGCTGATCTTAAGATGGTCAAGTCTGCAGTTACTAATAGAGTTGATGAGAATCGAATTTTGATCGATTGTAGATCTGAAGAAGAATTTGACGGAAGAGTAATACGTGCTTTGAGAGGTGGTCATATACCCCACGCGATTAACATAGACTGGACTCTAAATATAGACAAAGTTAATGACGGTAGATTCAAGAAACTATCTGCACTAGCCAAGATATACTCTTCGATACCAAGAACTGATGAGATTATAACTTATTGCCAAGGTGGGTACAGGGCTGCAAATACTTACCTTGTCTTGAAGTTGTTAGGCTATGAAAAGGTCAGAGTGTACTTAGGGTCATGGGGAGAATGGGGAAATAAATCTAAATTCCCCGTAGAATGAGCGTCTCTTCAGCAAGATTTTTAGGTTTCCTAATTTTTGCTGAATCCAAGCCACATTAGGCTGCCAAGCCATTGGTTTTGGTTTTTCTGTTGGTAAAACCTACAAACCTAGAGGACAAAAGGTCAAAAGTATAAAAACGATCTATAATGATCTCTTGGATGGAAGATGGATAATAAATTGTTTAAACAGTTCTGTGATAGAGTGATTACACTAGACAAATCAATCAGATTTATAGGAATTGCAGATGGGCATGGAAGACTACTGGCCACTGCCGAGAGAAAAGGTCTCATACCCTTGTTAAACATGCAGGAAACAGAACAGTACGCGATTACAGCAGCAACAAGGCAATATACAAGGATCAGGTGGCAAGAGGTTTTAGGTAAAATATTCTATACTTGTTCACACTATGACAAGTTGCTAAGAGTTACTATTCCTATCACCGATGAGCGTAATCGTCTTCATTATGTGATTATCTTTACTTTTGATGTCGGAACAGAAAACTTTCATGATATAACGATGAAGAAGATTATTCCAATGATTCGAAGAAATCGGAAGAAACTGCTTGAGAATTCTTTCTAATGCTAGCTCAGGTCGCAACTAGCAAAGGTAAAAGACCAAATAAAGTGGTTGCTTCAGATGCGCAACATCGTCACGCTAGGGGGTTTCTATTTACTATTTCATCTAGACACTGAACTATGTCTTGTCTTGTAACGGAAATAGGGTTGTTATCTAAGTGTCCTCTATCGGGCATTATTACGTCTGCGGCTTCCTCAAATCCCTGCTTCAGCTTGACAGGTTCAAAATTTAGCTTTTTGCAAATACTTTTGAATCTGTCATAATATATTGATTTGTTGAACTTGTGTGCCACTGTAGTACAAGACGACAAAGAATAGCCATGTGGAACGCCTTCATTTGAGAATACATAAGACAATGCGTGACCCAACGTAGTCGATGAATTTCCAAATCCAATTCCGGACAGCATTGCACCATATGGAAGTAGATGTGGCTTATCATTCATTATTGCGTCTTCCAGCACATCGAATGCTTCCCTACAAAAAAGCTTGGTCAGCGGGTTTGATAGTTTGCTATCGAATCCCTCTGATGCCTGCGCCGCAGCATCACATGCTGAATTTCTCATGATATTAAAAGGAGTCCCCGGCAAGAAGTAAGGATCTACCACTGCAGCGTCGGCAAGAAAAGCCTCATCCTGCAGCAATTTCTTCTTGTGTTCAAAGCTAATCACAGCGTATGTTGTCATTTCAGCACCCGTTCCGAAGGTAGTTGGAATAAGTATCTTTGGGATGCCCGTCAATTTGCCCAAGTATTTGCAGACATCCATAGAGCTCCCTCCTCCGAGGCCAATATAGGTTGAAATATCCTTTCCATCGTAAGCCTTCTTGATTGCTTCTATATTTTCAATAGACGGATCTGGAATCACTTTATCATAGACCTCATAATCCTTGATGCCCATGTAATCTAGCCATTTGTCATAAATATCTGGCGTTGTCGTAGTTATAACGAGAGAATTTCTTGGATAATCAAACTCCTTTGCAGCGTGTTCGCCGAACGCTATCTTCCTTGGCATCATTACCTTCCACATAAGTGATTGAGGTAATGGTTATCAGTTTTATGTTTTACTGAATCGTCGTTAGAATATTCAATACCGTGGTTTTGAATTGAACCGTATTATTGCATCTAGGGGTCAGACATTACAATCACTATGACGTCGGTGATGACAGAACTCTTTCCATATGATCGGGATCGGGACAACTTCGTAGATTTAGCCCGAGTCCTGCTAAACACATTCCTATCCTATAGGTTGGCAGAAAACATCTCAAACACAGAACAAAGAACAAGGGCACTTGAGTCGAAGCTCTAATAAAAAATGGATATGGATAATTAACGCTCTGGTTAGGATAATCAACATCATTAGTATTCTGCTGAAATGAGAAGCACCGATAATTAACTCAGCTTGGAGGTAGTAGACATCTGTGGGTGTCTGCAGGCTAGGTCTTGCTCGTAGTGCGAGCAAGCTCTTTTTTTGTTGGAGTATGGGGCAGCTGAAATGCATACACCGTCGTTATTATCATCATCGAAAACAGCGTCATGCCCATACCGAGATGTACAGTGACCAAAAGTGCATGTAGCCTCTCTACAATTACTGCTCCGCCTAAGGCGATCTGCCCTAGTACGAGTCCGGAGGCGACTATAGCTGCTAATTTCATTCCCCTAGCGGCGACCTTTGATCTAAGAGTGAAAACCATAGTTAGTATTACAAGTAGTCCTGTGGTAGCGGCAAATGTCCTGTGCACATATTCAATTATAAATTTGTGCATCGGCACCAATCCTGCTGGACAGAGAGGCCAATCAGGGCATGAAAGACCAACACCCGATGCACTTACGTATCCGCCCATGAAAATCAAAGCAAACAAGCAAGATAGGGTGCCAAGAGAAAGATACTTGAGAAAGTTCATCTTGCTAGGAGACTTTTAGAGTACCTAACATATACGGATGTACTGTGCAGTGGTATGGGTGATCCCCTGGATCAAGATTAGCAGTATCTATCTGTGCTGATGCGCCAGGATCAATTATGCTTGTATCAAACTCACTTCCTGCTTGCGGATCCTGTGGGTCTTTCCCACTTGTAGCAGTATGAGGTGCTGTGTCTTTATTAGAGACCCCTATCACATCGCCCTTAGTGACCGTTAATGGATCAGGATCATACGCCGGATTTCCCTGCACTGATGCACCTTCAAGTATGGTAAGGGATGGTCCTGCAGCCGCAGTAGTAGTGGTGGCTGCTCCACCTGCAGCAGCAGGTGCAGTAGCATTTTCTCCCGCTCCAGCTTGAGATGGTGCTGCGGCGGATCCTTGCGCGCCGGCTGCAGTAACGGTAATAGCGCTTGTCATGTACGGGTGAACCTGACAATAATACGGGACTTTATCACCTTCCGAAGCACCAACCAATTCCTGTGGATCTGAACTTTCTCCGTTGTTTATTATGCCGGTATCAAAGATCTTGCCTGAGTTAGGATCATCAGGTCCGGTACCTGCAGTTGCAGTGTGTGGAACTGTGTCAGCATTCGTCCAAACAATCTTTGAATTTAATGGAACCTTTGCATCGTCAGGGTCATAATCTGGATTTCCCTGCACTGCGGCACCCTCGAGTATCGTTATGGTAATAGCACCAGGTGGAGCTGCGGTCTTGGTTTCTTCAGCTTTAGGGAGCTGCCCAGCTCCTTCAGAAACACCAGCTGGCGAAGGTTCGGTTTTAAGGGTTGTAGCTATAGGAGGATGTTTGGCCATCTCATTCCAACTTGGGACAGCTATGGCGGCGCCAACGGCCATTACAACCACCAAGATGGCTATACCTTTGGCAACTCTTCGCGGGGAAGTCCTAATGATGGATTGGTGGTTCTCGTCTTCTGTAGTCATAATACTCTTCTCCGATCTTGAACGGATCTTCCATATCTGCTGGTTTGCCCTTCCCTGCGCTTCTTAGCATATTGATTACCATAATCACATACGAGATTCCTACAGTAAAGGCCCCTATTGTGGCAATCTGATTCATTATTACCAACTCAGGAGAATCAACGTAATCATAGACTCTCCTGGGCATGCCGTAAAGGCCCAGAAGGTGCTGCGTGATGAATACGAAGATGATCCCTACAAATGCCAACGCAAAGTGAATCTTTGCCCATTTTTCATTATACATCCTTCCTGTAATTAGTGGGAAGAGATAATACAAGAAACCTGTTAGTCCAAGTGAAACTGTGCCCATCAACATAAGATGGAAATGACCAACCACCCAATACCTATCATGTGTGATAAAATCAAGCGGCATCTGAGTATTTACAACCCCGCCAGCCCCAGAAGCGAAAAATAGCATTATTGCCCCCACTGCAAACAACATCGGCGCTGCGAATTTTATCCTGCCGCCCCACATCGTTGCAATCCAATTAAAAACATGCATAGCTGACGCTGGCACAGCTGCAAGTGTACCTACCATGAAGACGGTCTTTTCAGTAAAGCTCATTCCCACTGCAAACATGTGATGGGCCCAAGAGGCAAAACCGATTATACCCAGTAGTACGAACGCAGTAACCCCAGATTGGTAGCTAAAGATGGGCTTCCTAGAAAATTTAGGAATGGTCTCATAGAGCATCCCTACAGCTGGAATCAGGAAGATATAGACTTCTGGATGGAAAGTGAACCAGAACAAATGTTGGTACGCTATAGGGTCCCCTCCCATCTCAGGATTGAAGAAGCCTGAAATGCCAAGTCTGTCTGTGTATAGCATTATCAGTGACGCTGCAAAGGTTGGAGTAGCGACAATTATCATTAGAGAAGTTATAAGTATCGACCAAGAAAACAAAGGCATTTTCATAAGTGGAAGGTCGGGATGCTTGCATTTCAATATCGTAACCACAAAGTTGATTGCCCCCAAGACAGATGAAATACCAAGTATTTTTGCACAAAAAATCCAAATATCCGCAGCTGGCCCTGGCGCTCTGATAGTAGAATAAGGCGGATATGCAGTCCATCCTGTATCAGAAAAACCAATCCATATCATTGCCGCAGCGACAGGGATCATCCAGAATGCGACAGCATTGAGTTTGGGCCATGCCATATCATGATATCTTACCATTATAGGTATCAAGTAGTTCCCTACACCTGAACCAAATGGCAATATCCAAAGAAATAGCATATTCGTCCCATGCACTGTAAATATTCTATGAAAATCAGCTGAATTTGGAATTATTTGAGCGCCAGGATAAAATAATTCAGCTCTTAAGGCCATTGCCAAGGCACCACCCATCATTAGAAATGCAAGAGATGATACTAAATAGAGCAACCCAATATCAGTGTGGTGAGTCGAAAAAAGGATCTCCCAGAGCGGACGTGGTTTCTTTATCTCTAATACCAACACATACCACCTACTGACAGATTACTTGGAAAGGAATGTCAATAAAAGCATTTTGGTTCGAATCCAGCGACTTTTTACCATCAGAAGAAGGGCGACCGCCTTTTGCTATAAGATATGTGTAAATATTTCTAGTCTCACAATATATCAATTCCGAATTGATCGTGGCTTAAACCAATCAGTATTTTCTCAACTTAAGAATTGAGAAGCAAAGAAGCTCGTTGGCAATTAAGCCAACAAAATCCGTGTATAGCCCAATCCTTTCAGTCTGTGAAGTAAATTGATATTCTACTTAGTAATATTGTAGATCCAGTAAAAGAGCAAGCGTTGGTGAAGCTTGTAAGAACACGTGACTGCTACATCAGGGATAGACTGGCGAAGGCTAAAGACTTCCACATGGGTTAGCGCTAACAACGTATGATCTAATCTACTGAACCTTTAATGTGCCTAACATATACGGATGTACTGTGCAGTGGTATGGATGATCCCCTGGATCAAGATTAGCAGTATCTATCTGCGCTGATGCGCCAGGATCAATTATGCTTGTATCAAACTCACTTCCTGTTTGCGGATCCTGTGGGTCTTTCCCACTTGTAGCAGTATGAGCTGCTGTGTCTTTATTAGAGACCCCTATCACATCGCCCTTAGTGACCGTTAATGGATCGGGATCATACGCTGGATTTCCCTGCACTGATGCACCTTCAAGTATTGTTAAAGTTACAGTTGGCTCCGCAGCTGTTGCACCGGTCTGATTGGTCTGATTACCAGGAGCAGCCCCAGGAGCGGCAGGCGCAGCACCACCAGGTGGCTGTGTTGTAGATTGTGCGGAAGCAGGTTCTACAAAGAGTTTTGCCCTCATGTTATAATGAAGCAATCCGCAGTATTCCCTGCACTGGATTGGATACTCCCCAGGAACATCAAATACATTCCATAGTGTGTTAATTCGTCCGGGTACAGCATCCATCAATATGACGAAGTCAGGAACATTGAAATCATGAATAACATCTTGAGATGTTATCTCAAATCTATATGGGACATTCTGTTGAACATGCAATTCTCCGACCTCCTTTGTTCCATCCTGATGTTCAAACGTCCAGAACCACTGTTGTCCTATAACTTTAATTGTTTCCGCATCGGGAGGAGCAGCCTCAATTTGATGTTCAACATTCCAGGCGGAGGCGCCTACCCAACAAAGTATAGAGATGACCGCTCCGACATAGACCCATTCTATCGTAGCGTGACCCACTTCTGCTATACCCCCTGATTCTGAGTCCTCACTCTATTTTTGGGATTTGATTCTCTGAATCTCCAGTATATGTATATAAGAGTACCTTGCACCAGGGCTCCTACGACAAAAGCCGCTACCATACCTTGGTAAAACAAATCCCAGATTGCGACTCTCCTTACGATTAACTCCTCAGCCTGCTGAGCGTAAACATTAACTAAGTTACTCTCCATGAGCGATAAATATACAAGAATTGATAGGCATCCTATCATGGTCCAAGATATTGCTAATCTAGATACCATTTCAGATTCACTCTTTAGCTCAATAGGTTTTCACATGTAAATTAAGGTTTCTGATGCTTGATACAGGGTTCCAATAACCATGTGTAAGCACCATCCTAGCCTGAATTGCCCGATTGTTGTTGGTAACGCACAATCTCCAACTTAAATCTACGTCGTTCCCAGATCATTAAATACACCACTCCTACTATCAAGATCGCCTCCGTAGATTTTGCTAGTATGCCTCCTATTTCAATTTGCTCGGCAACATTGTTTGGGGATAATGGAGGGGGAAATACCACCGAATAGAGATACAATCCAAGTAAAACCGAACTACCAATTAGCCCAAACAAGTTCAAGACCACGGTCTTTCGATAATTTTTTCGCTTAGACACCGTGTCATCACGTATACTTGACTCATTTAGAGAGATCAAGACATACACGATCCCATACGCGAATTGCGCCGCTCCTGCACTGAACAAGAAAATGCTGTATTCGATTCTTAAAGAAGCATGTGTAGGGAAGACTGCGATATGAACAAAGCCCGAAGCCATCGCTAGCAATAATATGCAGTATTTCAACACCTGCCTATCTCTGATGTTTGCAGACATTATCATCTTTCTTCTCTTAACAAAAATCAAAGCAAGGACTAAACCCAGGACAGAGATACCCATAATGACTCCCGTAAAAATAGAAGCATAATAGATCGTGCCAAAATTATTATTAACAGAGATATTCATCAGTCCCCGTTCACAATCACAACCGGACCTGTCTAGGAGCGTA
This sequence comes from Thermoproteota archaeon, assembly GCA_046729835.1. Taxonomy (GTDB): domain Archaea; phylum Thermoproteota; class Nitrososphaeria; order Nitrososphaerales; family Nitrososphaeraceae; genus TH5896. Next base: position 1,592 of record JBKPHJ010000093.1, on the reverse strand, counting down.
GTTCTGGCTGGAGTTGTCAGACCAATTCTTTCTTCGTTTGAGAGTGAATCATCGGCCACGCTTACAACTATTGCGTAATTGCCGACACGCGGAAACGTATAGTAGAGTTTGAAATCTCCTACATCATGTTTAGTCCAAGGAAATACAGCGATACGGCTCCCCGATCTGTCATCATAAATCTCCACCATCGTTACAATATCCTTCAAATCATTAGCTTTGCTATCCTGTATACTAAAGAGGATTGCTGAGGGTTCTCCCGGCCTCGGATAATCAGGTTCCATAGCCTGAAATATATAATATTTACCTACGCCAGCGAAGCCTCCGTTGTAATGAGGTAAATGTTCTAAATGTGAATATGCCAAGCCCCCTGAATTGAGAATAATGAAAAACGAGAAGCAAGCAAGTGTCAATTTAAACGGCATCGAGGAACTGGAAGTTCTAAAAACATCGCGATATGCTCTAGAGATTGCTTCCATGTGGGCTCTCTAATAGTCATGAGGTCTTAAACTATTTAATCTGTCCTATATCGAGGCAATTTTATCCAAGATCTATGCGAAATCCCACGATCAGATACAGCTTTGAGGCAAGAGAACTGCATTCCCTGTGGTCAAACCATTTATACTCCAAAATCTCGCTTTCAAAACTAGTCAGCGGTGGCTCAACTGGATTATGGCATGCTGGAACGGTCCTCCCTCTTGAGCATAGGGCTTTCCTGCTAGCACCAAAGAATTCTCGGCGTAACTAACATTAGGAACTGATTATTTGGCATTAGTCTGTGGTGTCCCCGACCACTAAAGCACCTATTCTTCAAAGTATCTATCGATACTCATAACATTCACACCCGAAAGCGAATACACCTGGCTCTCCTGCCTAAGGATAGTAAGCGATGCGTTCCGTATATGCCATCTGTACAGAGATTTTGGATTGAGATCTAAAAGTATACAGATCGCAGCCTTGATCGGATCGAGGTGTGAAATCAGAAGCACATTCTCGCCAGAGTATCTGTGTCTTAGATCTTCTAACAAATCGTTTATCCTACTCTTTACGGACGAAAATGATTCTACGCCATAGCTAAGCAAAGTTGGATCGTTATCAGCATAAAACTTTAGAAACAAATTACCATATTTTTCAACGATTTCCTCGTAATTCATACCCACGAGCTTTCCAAGCTCTATCTCATAGAGCCTTTCATCTACTTCGAACTCTTTATCCAATATCTCGCACACGATCTTAGCAGTCTCAATGGTTCTGATCACTGGACTAGCTAGTATCCTATCAATCGAAATTTCCTTCAGGTACATTGCTGTACGAGCAACCTGACGTTTTCCATATTCTGTGAGGTGGGCTTCAACGTGTCTACCTACGAGGATCCGATTTACGTTGTTCTCTGCCTGTCCATGTCGCATCATTATCGTCAACGGCAACCTAGATCATCAACACTGTAGGAAACCTCTGCATATTAAAAGGCATTGTTAATAATATTATCCAGTGACGTTAACCGACCGAAAGCAGATTCGTAAATGTTTTCATATCCGGGTTTGTTGGATTAGAATAGGATGAAAATCGGTATAGTTGGCGGAACCGGAGGAATG
>JBKPHJ010000092.1:0-6035 GCA_046729835.1 Thermoproteota archaeon | reverse complement strand
ACAGAGAGTTCACTAACAGTGATGTTGCTAACAGTTGCAGGTTTTAGGCAATCATTTAGTGACTGGATAATCTTGTCATCCAATGATTTATTAATGATAAGGGCAGCCACAGAAGTTCTCCCAATATGATGTACATGATAGACAAGATCTCCAAATTGCTTGACGCGCTGGATGACATCATCTTTACTTATTCCAATGTTAGTCCTTACCAATACAAGAGCTGTTCTATAACCAAAACCTGCAGGATTAACTCTAACTACGAACTTTTCTATGACTCCACTGCGTACCATATTCTTAACTCTCGCCTTTACACTCTTTGATGTTAAGCCAATCAGTGAACCTATGCTGCTATAGGAAGTTCTACAATCCCTAGCTAAAGTAGCGAGAATATTGAGATCAATCTCATCAAGTATCAGTCTCTCCATCTTATGTTATTACCTTCTTTATTGCACTACGATTAGTAATAAAGATGTCCGATACTGGAAGTACCGCTACCCCTAAGGATAAATTATTTGCAATACTACAATTCACAGCATATGAAAACTCTAATCGTAAAATACATCCCAAGAAACGAACAATCCAATACCAAGAAATTATTGGATGCCTTCCGAGAGGAAATCATTATTTCTGATGTTGCTTGACAACAACTTGTTAGCTCATATCAACAGAAATATTCTAGGACTAGAATTGTTACCAGATGAAGAGAAACTCTTGTCCAAAATGGATAGAATGGCTACTCAACTGAAATCTGCAGATATTGTAGTAGTGGCGTTTCCAATGTACAATTTCTCGATGCCAGCAGTTGTAAAGGCGTGGTTTGATTCTGTGATACAAAATGGAGTCACATTTGGAGAAAGAAAGGATGACCATATGGTCATAACCAATGCTGGGAAAAAAGCTCTGACTCTGATATCAAGCGGAGGAGTTTACAGTAACGAATCATTTTCAGGCCGGGAGCATGCATTATCACTATCAAACCTGGAATTCCAATATTTGGGGTATTCAGATGTACGAGGAATCCTTGCTGAAGGGATGGCAAAGGAGGATGAGATCAAGCAAACCAATTTGAATAAATCAATCCGTCAGGTGCGAGCAGTAGCAAGAGAATGGTATAGAAAAGAAGAATACGATTCAATGTGTGTTAACCTTATTAGCAAGAAAAGAAAACTTGATAATGTATGATATTTTATGACGATACCAATGAAAGAAATTCATTGAAGGAACCTGGCCTTGATATACACGTTGATTATGGAATAGGATCGTTTCCGTATAGGAGATGAATAAGGCATCCTAATTTCGGTGCAGTTGCATCTCCTCACCTCTTCAAGAAAGTTGCAGTCCCTGGAATCTGCGTAGAATGAACCTTAATGGGGAAGAATCAACTGGTCATTCAAACATTTTTGACGCTTTTCGTCTAAGCTGCCAATTCTATTGCTACTATTACGATTCCGTCTTCAGGAGAAGTATCACAGAAAATAATATGAGTTCTGAAGAAAACATTTTGAAGAGGATTACATCTTTTACCCTTGGTTGCACCAACGACAGGGATTGTGGAAAGAAACTGACAAGATTTTAGTTTTCTATGACGCACTCTCCTCTTTTTTCGTGATTCATTGATTAATCTTACACGCAGCATCTGAAATATTTGTGCTCGCTGCGCATCATGATTTACCGTCTCTAGTAGGTAGATAGGTAGCAAGCAAGATTAAAAAACTGAGTAGTGACATCATAGATCTAGAATGGAAGAAACTGTGAGCTGGAGAAAATGTTATTGTATTCAATCAGATGAAGACGTCTTACGAAGCTATGAAGAGTGCTGTAAGAGATTACAAATATTGAATTGGACATGAGAACATTTTACTTGCTTGAAGGGATACCAATAAATGTAATGGCTCCAAGAATACTCAAGCTCAAAGGATATGATATGAAGACTGAAAGAGCAAGATTAGGTGTTATCGCAGATATCACTATTCTTTCCTCTTGCTTCTTCAGCTTGGTGTATAGAGAAATCATCTTGAGCTATTTCTGTTAACTTACCGTGAAATATAACTCTCAAAAAGACTGTTAACTTTCGGGACATACTACAGTTTAATTAGCTTGACTTCATTCCACGAAGTTGCACTTAGTCTGAAGTTTTCCTATTGTTCTAGGTTTTCTGGTCTAGTCTGAAAGGGCATTTGCGAACCTCATAGAGCTCTTAAACCAGCAGCTCGATTAGGGCGCTACACCGCACTGTGAATCTGAGCAACACTGTTCATTCTGCAACACGCCCAGCTATAGCTGCATCTAATATTCTGACGCAGTACACATTTGTAGATGTGTCATTCTGCTATTGACCGAAGTAGATTTATTTGAGAGCAAGACTAGAAAATAGCGCTATGGTTGTCAAGGCCGATTTTCCTTTTCGAAGCAAATACCTAGATGTAGATGAATCAAAGATCCATTACGTGGAAGAGGGAAAGGATAACAACAATCCAGTGTTATTTCTGCATGGTAATCCGACCTCCTCGTATTTATGGAGGAATATTATTCCTATTGTAGCTGCATCAGGTAATAATCGCTGTATAGCGCCGGATCTCATAGGTTTTGGAAAATCTGACAAGCCAGACATAGATTATAATTTTCAAGACCACTTCAATTACGTCAAAGGGTTCATTGATGGACTGCAACTTGATGATAATAGTAACCTAATAATAGTAGGTCATGATTGGGGCGGAGTATTAGGATTTTGGTATGCGCTCAATCATCAAGAAAAAATTAAGGGAATAGCATTCATGGAGACCTTTCCTTTCACAGTCTCTATCAATGACTTTCCACATGATTTTGCAAGGTTGCTTCAAGCCTTCAGGACTAGAGAGTCTGGCTATGAACTACTTCAGGTCCAGAATGTATTTGTTGAACAGGTTCTTCCGTCTGCAGTATTTAACAAACAGAATTTGTCAGAGGAAATCATGAAGCACTACCGTGAACCTTTTCCAACTATAGAGTCGCGTAAACCAATCAGGCGTTTCCCAGAAATGCTCCCGTTAGATCCTAATGTCGAAAGTGAGGCATACACTATAATTCAAAAGTTGGAAACTGCTCTTTCTGAGTTCAAGTTTCCTATGCTACTAATAAAAGGTAATCCAGGAGCAGTGATACCAGAATCTCGTGTTAAATGGCTCCAGGAAAAAATTCCGCATTTGGTCGTCAGGGATATAGGTCCAGGTATTCATTACCTCCAGGAGGATAGCCCTGAAAGCATAGGTAATTATGTACTCGAATGGAGCACTAAGATCATTTGTCTGAACGATGAGCTATAGATAAGCTCTAGTACCTAAATAGGTGTTCAGGTCCATTCAATAACCCTACCTTTTGTCGCAAGCAAAAACTGATTAATATCGGGTCTCAGACCTAGCCATATGTGCGATGTTATATTCTCGCGTAGTTTCCTGTCTTCTTCATCAGCATTATCATTCAAATAGTTTAACCGCAGAAATACCTTGGATGTTATTTCTATTTATCACTATTTATCACTACCCAGTGTACGCAAATAAAAAAGAGTGCGATCAAACACTTAGGAATCTGCATAGAGTGATTCTTTATATGGACTGACGGTTGGCTTACGAGGATATTAATCTAGAATTTTATATAATTAGTCATCAATAAGACTGTTCATATTTGAATACAAATTACTTGGAATACCTTAGCGCTGTTGACCAACATCTGGCTAAAATCATTAAAGTGGTTGGAAGTTATTCTGTAAAGATACGAAATGATTCTTACTTGCCATTAGTCAGAAGTAGTTAAATGTACCCTCTTTGTCGAAAGTTATCTCTTTTTCCTGGCCAGTTGTCAACGAATATCCTACTTCTAGCTTCAAAGGTGGACCTGAGTCATATCAACTTCATCCGCCCTTCCTACGATTTCAGCCTTCCCGAACGCAGCTTTATATCTGGCGCATATGAGATGGGAACAGGGATGTCTGCAGAAAAAGTAATCTGTCCGTTGTGCAAGAAAGAAGGAAAGAAGAGTAAAGTATTCTTATGGACAGGTCAAACGACATCCGAGTTTCAGCTTACCGGCGGATATTGGGATGAAAATGGCGACTTCGTTGAGCCTGACGTTGAGTTTGAACCACCCTGGTATATCTGCAGTTATGGACACATCACGCAGACCTAAACACTGAATCTGCAAACGCACGTTTAAACTCCTGCAGAAAATGACGGTATTCGTCCTATAATGCAGCTTGCTAAAGGCTTTTGAATGGACCGATATCAGTTGTCAACTTAGTTGACAGATGCACGCTTGCGCCGAGGTAGGCGCCGATCTGCGCCCTATCACCTAGGAGTATATACATTTGGGTATACTAGTGGTATAAGCTAGCTGATATATATCTCAGTGTATGAATACTAGTAGTATAACTATGGGAGAGAGGACTGCACTAGCCTTAAACACCAAGCATAAGGCTTCTCTAAGGACTATAGTGCCTATGTTCATCGTAAAACAGTGGAATCTGAAACCAGGGGAAGATGTCGAATGGTCATTAGAAGTTTGTAAGGATGGAGAACTAGTAGCAACAGTCCGCAAGACGATACCAGTAAAGAGGTTGAAGAAATAGAAATGAACTGGCTAAGAATAGATAACATGATTGTATCTGCATGTATACAGCGTATCCAGGAAGAGATAGTTTAAGGGGGTAGTTTGAGAGCCTCTGGTCTAGTACCTCCGAATAACGTAGCACCGGCCGATAAGGCTTTCGAGGCATGGCGAGTACACCTTTTAGACAGGATGATGGAGGAATACGACCTGTCTGATCCAACGACGGAGCTAGAGGAAGACATTCAATATTATAAGATATTGATAGAGAGGGACAAGTCTAAGAAATGACTTTAGGTGTGGCTCATGAAATCAAAGTTAACAAATCAGTCAGAGACCCCGTCGATAAGAAGGAAGATGGCTTTAGAGTCCTGATCACGCGCTATTGGCCTAGAGGTATAAGCAAGAAGCATATTGTTGCTGAGCGTTATTTGTCTGAGTCTGGGCCTAAACCTAAACTTCTAACCAGAAAGCAGGTTGCGGCTAAGCGCTCATTCAAAGATTTAGGCCCAAGCGTGCAATTGCATAAGGATTGGAAGAATATGAAGGAGAATGGAATGACATGGTCAGATTACACTAGACGCTTTTTGGAAGAGATTCAGAATAATCCCCAGGCGCAGCTTTGCATCGAATGGCTAAGAAAGAAAAGCAAGACCACAGACATTACGTTACATGCATAGAGAAAGAGGGCAATCCTTATTGTCATCGATATATTGTGAAGGCGTTGATAGAAGGCAAAGTGTATACACCGCCTACACTCGAATAGCTTAGACCTCTGAACGTTCTATGTATAGATAGACATGCCGATTACTTCAACAGAATCTCCTCACACTGTCAGAACACAATTACATAACTCCGCATTGCCAGCAGCAAACACCGATCTTATTACTGCAATAGGTCCAACAACTACGGCTATAGGCGTCGTCAATTTCAAGATATATGCCTTTATTTCTATTGCAGGTAACTTGATACTTAGACGTAGTAGATCCGCAGTAACAGTAAGCGAACAATTAGCAGCAGTCACAGCAGCTCAATTGGTCAACATAGACAATATCCCAGTGGACCAGGGAGAGACTATTAACGTACGTATTCTTGATGGTTCCCACCATTATCTCGGGTGCAGGATATCACACGCAATGATTCGATAATTCTTGATGGATCCAGCAATTCTATGGCTCTAAGAGATAAAGCTGGGCGGAATTCAATAATTATTGATGGCGCTAAAGGCAATATTGATTTAGATGACGAACGTGGAAACCAGTCGTTCTCTATAGAAAGTACACCTTTTCCAGGCAGCAATCTGATGATTAATGACTGTCACGATGAAACAAGTGCGTGATTTTCTAAATGCATATGAAGTTGACTACTATAAATCGGCTGAGCTTGGGCCCGAAGTTCTTCCGCATCTAGAGTGCTGCGCGGCGTTCCATTTTCATCCAACTTATTATCAAAGAGCA
>JBKPHJ010000091.1:0-1512 GCA_046729835.1 Thermoproteota archaeon | reverse complement strand
TTTATCATTAAACAGAGTATAGATATCGATATGTCTATTTCTATGTTAGCTCAAGCCTTAATACCTCTGTTGCGGGAACACTTAGGAGAACTTCGCTTCCATTAAATCCTTCTACAAATGACTTTGGTATCTTAAAGACATGCCTTCCAGTCATCAAAAAAAGAGAATCCTTCTCGATTGCGATGATATTTCCCATGTCATCATTGTCACTAGAACGCACTCCTTTTAGTACCAGTCTATCCCAATTCTGGATCATTTCTGGTACAATACATAATCATAATTAATTATATAAAATGATCTGAAATCAGAAATCTTCATCATGTAAGCATGGGCAGAATGTCCCTTATTATCTTGTTGTGATCTGCATCCACCTCGGTAGTAACCAAGAGCAGATGGTTTTCTTCTAACGGAAATGTTATCCTTTTGATTTTCTCATATTCTGACATCGCATATTTTCCTTTACCCACTTTCGATGAGAGGGAGTTCCTTAAAGCCCATCTGGCTAGGGCTTGCAAATTTGATCTTTTAGTTTCCTCTGGAGATAGGAGATTTGTTATTCCTTCACGCTGTCCACCATATTTTATGGCACCGGAATCATCACATACACCAGCGAACCTTATCTTGGATTCCAGAGCAAGGATGTCCTTGCAAAGCTTATCAAAATCCATATTCATAAGATAATAAATGAACAAATCTAATAAATATTCTGTTATATAAATTGGGTAGTAGCATTCTGGGCGAACTGAACTTAATGGAGACTTGCGATTATGTAAGGATGGAAAGTAAAAAGACCATCTCGGTTTGCATGAAGCTAGTTCTTTTCGCTCTATCATAGTTTAGTCTGTTAGAAAAGCGAAAAACATTAGGCATGGACCTTTCCTCTCATTTCTGAGTATTATGATAGAAAACTGTCGATCTACTAATAAAGCAGACACGCTGAGTATAGATGTGCATACATATGCACGTAAAAACCAGTTTTAGTGTAAAAGTCTTGAGTACAGCTATTATGACAATAGCTAGCATCACTACAGTGATTATATCCATGTATCTATTAGACGTACCATCACAGGTTAACCTAAAACTCGTTTTTGCTCAGGGTAACCAACGAATCTTCATCGTCAATGACGCCAGTGAATGAGATTGGAGCCAACTTGACCACAACAACCACAGCAACAACAGTACCAACGCTAACGACTCCAGGTGTGAAGGAATTCTATCTTTTTACAGCTGAAATTCCTGATGTAGCTGAAGAAAAGCTGAAGGTTGCAGGAGATGCGTTTTCTATTCCAACAATGATTGTAATAAGGGTGACAACGTAACAGTTCATTTCTACAATGTAGATCCAGTTAAAGACGAGAGACACTCATTTACGATTGGCGCACCCTACAATGTAGATGTAGATATTGCTTTTGGAGAAAGCGCAGTCGTAAGTTTTATGGCAGACCATGAAGGTATTTTTCAATATTACTGCAAATACCATTTACCGGTAATGACAGGGCAACTACAGGTGGT
>JBKPHJ010000090.1:0-6397 GCA_046729835.1 Thermoproteota archaeon | reverse complement strand
GATAAATTATGATATTAAGCACGGAGTAACTAATGATCAAGTACTTGAACTGTTAGAAACGATTAGAACCGATTCATCCTATCTAGATCTGAGAAATGACGTGAATTGTATGGAGAGATTAGCTGAGATAGAAGACCTGTTTATGCATACTACAGCAACCATGGCGACCCCCAAGTTTTTTGGGAGATAGTAGATTATTGAATCATCAAGGCGTTCGGTGATGTTATTACAAATATGATTATTTCTATCGTCTCAATCTAGAATAGTTGTTTGTTGTTAGCTGTGATTTAATCCCTCCATCATACATAAATACTCGCTCCTGAGAAGAAGGATTTGATACTAATTTGGTAGATTTGGTTCTTGGTCGAGGGATTACAGACCTTATAGGAGAGATTCCTAACTACTTCATTCTACGCCGTATCTTTATGGTTCTGCTGTTATAATCAATGTGTGTAATTTGCACTACACACACTGCTATTGGTGGCTAAACAGAAAGAATAATGAACAGGATGGGTTAAGCCCGGCGGAGTGGCGAACGATAATAAGACAAACTTTCAAAAAACATAGGATCTTCATCGTAGAGCTGAACAATTAGCGACTAGATGAATTGCTGGGAGTTTGGTAAAACGACTTATATAAGTTAGGAAGATAACTCTTGTTAATGAGACCTTCAGGTTCAGTTCTTATTCAACTATTGGTATTTTTCTGGATTTTGACGGGATTTCTTTTTTGTATTAGCACGGCCTCGAATGCAACGGCACAATTCGAGTCATCCGGTAATAAGGTTTTGGGAACTATATTAGTGGTGACTAAGGTTTTGAACAATGAAGGAGGTTCAAACGAACCCTCCGATTTTGCAGTTAAGTTTCATGGCAACAATGCGTCACCCAGTTCCTTTACAGGAAATGCAACTGGAACTATTGTTAAAGCTGATATGGGGATGTATAGTGTTTTGGAATCAGAACTCCCCAATTATTCTATATCTTACTCTGAAGATTGCTCTGGAGCAGTAATGTCTACCACTACAAAGGTCTGTACAATTACCAATTCATATCAGAATACTTTAAGGTAAATTTTTGTCTGATCAAACCTTAAGATTAACTAAAAGATTTCGTTACCACGCATTTTGTTGAGTAGTTGAATATTGATATGCATATGCTGACCAAAACCCTATAAGGCTTTTGCTGGAGATTATTTTATCTGTGGATTCAACAAGAGCTAGCGCCGGTACCGTTTTTGAGCCATTTGGAAATGTGCATAGAAAAAAATAGGGGTCCGATAGAACACAACTGATTTAGTGACCGTGTCCTCTGAGCATCCTAAAAATATGGAGTATGCCAGGGAACATTGAATCTAGGGATTCTGTTACGGCTCTAACACTTCCAGGAAGGTTGACTATGACGGTTTTTCCCCTAACTCCTGCGATCCCTCTTGACAGCATCGATAATGGGGTCCTTCTTTGACCATAGGTTCTTAGAGCCTCAGTAATGCCGTTAACTTGCTTCTCGATTACCTTTGCGGTCGCCTCGGGAGTCATATCACGGGGACCAACTCCAGTTCCTCCGCTTGTCAGCACTATATCGACCCCAACCTGATCGCATAGCCTAATAAGTTCAGACTCTATAGTCTGTGTTTCGTCAGCCAGCACTTTATACTCCTTGACCTCAAAACCGTTCATAACGAGTCTATCGGTAATTACTTTACCCGACTGATCCTTCTTCTCATCCCGAGAATCGCTCAAGACAAGGACAGCCGCAGTTAATTGTCGATCATACTTCTGAATGAATGATTTGAGACCCCCTGTCTTCTTTAAGAGTTGGACAGATTCAATCACTAAATCGTCGTCTACTGGCTTGAGCATGTCATATACAGTAAGGGCTGCTATACAAGCGCCCGTGAGCGCTTCCATCTCTACTCCGGTCTTGTCCACATTTTTTACGCTCACGATAATCTTAATCCATCGTTCCTCAGTTACTAAAACGTCGACGTCAATATGATCAATTGATATTGGATGACAATAGGGTATTAGATCCCACGTCCGTTTGGCTGCCATGTTAGCTGATATTTTCGCAGCATCAAAAATGTTCCCTTTTGGCGATCTTCCCTCATTCACAAGTGTTACCGTGGAAGGAGATATTTTAACAATAGCCTGAGCCACGGCTGTCCTAAATGTTTCCGGTTTATCGCTGATATCGTACATGCCACTCTTAGTCATTTTCAGCACAGCCCACTGATCATTTTTTCCTAGGAACCAAAGTTACCCCTTCCGACCATTTCTTTCCAGCATCAGTAATTTCCATCTTCCATATAGGAACCCTTGTCTTTATGCTGTCTATGATGAATCTGCAGGCCTCGAATGCCTCCTTTCTGTGTTTTGATGACACAACGACAATAACACTGATTTCTCCAACTGTGAGTCTTCCCAGTCTATGCGCAATCTTGATCTTCTCGATATTCCATTTCTGTGTTGCTTCGTTTTCGATAGTAAGGATTTCCTGCTCAGCCATCCCTTCATAAGCTTCGTAGTATAATTCAAAAACCGTCGCATTTTTATCATCATAACCCCTGACGGTCCCTATAAAGATCACTGTTCCTCCAATGGAGGTACTTCCAAAATCAAAGATTAACTCGCCGACATCAATTTTTTTAAACGTTAAATAGACCAAATTTTGAGTTCATCCCCCACTTATCGGCGGGAGTATAGCTAACTCATCTGTCTGGCCTATTGATTCCATATCGTCTGCAAGTTTCCGATTCACTGCGACAGAAAACTGCATTCTTGCAGCTGATAAACTCGGATACTGCTGCTCCAACATCCTTCTTAAATCACCCACCGTCATGCTATCTTTCCATTCTATTCCTATCCGATCTTTGCCCAGGATGTCTCTTGATGATGCGAATAGTCTTATATTAAGGTACAATTGAGATTTGTCTGTCAGATTTGCTCACCCTCCTATAATTTTCATTGAACTCAAGTTAGATCGTAGTCTCTTATTCCTTTTGATATTTATATTTCAATCTGACTGTCTTTCCCTACTGGATTCTGGACCTTGATATCTATTTCGCATTATTCTGCACCGTACCGAGGACTTTAGGGGATACTTGGGCTCCTCGAGAAAGACGGGAAGGTGGTTTACGTTAGATGTAATTCTTATCGTACCTTGGTTTTATTAAAATAGTCTACAATGGATGGGCTGACCAAACCTACAATTCTTGCCCCGTGATCGAATGTCAGATGAATACAGGGTCAGAATTGTCAACATCGATGAGTTCAGCTACGTGATCCTACTGAATCTTTCCCTTTTTCAAATTTATCGACTAGTTCTCGCAGTCGGCGTTCCTGCATCTTTACAGTCCTAGATCCGTGTTTGATCGCAGACCCAGTTTTTCATGTTATCACGTCTTAATTGATCTATTCTCGACATACAGGCAATGATATCCTCCTTGTTCTCTCTTATGATGAGATAACCAGTGTGGATGCTAACCCTTTCAACACTAAGTCGATCAATGATGATGACTAAAGGAAAAATTGCCCCAACCGGTAATAGTCGTTCTTATTGATCTATTTGTACCGTAAAAAAAGACATAGAGTGCGACGGTTGCATGCTCTATCTATTTTTTTCAAATGATCGAGTTTCTTCTTAACACGTAAAAAAGCCATTGAATAAGGTTTCGTTTCGTTAAAGGTTTTGTGGGCTATTGCTATTCAAGTTAAATTATTCACTAGTAATAATCACGGTTTCTCAATTATGTTCTTGAGTAAAGTAACCTCCACTACTTGTCCTTTCTTCAATTCAGCATTTTGATTTTTGTCATTATTTACTATTACAATTCCATTTGAATTTGTCAATGTTGAAAGCAAGCTTGCGCCACTAGCACTAACTGGTTTGGCCAGAAAGCGACCGTTATGGCGATATACGCAAACTCGTACGAATGTCTGGAAGTCTTTAAAGGCTTCGATGGTCTCAGTCATCTTAGCCATTACCGTCGCCTTGGGGGGGCCCTGAGTACCAAGTAGCTTCAACAATAGCGGGGATCCAAACGTATAAAAAGCGACAAATGAAGAAACTGGAAAACCAGGGGTCACAATAATCGGTTTATTGTCGACTATTCCAAGTCCCGTGGGAGACCCGGGCTTCATCGCTATTCCTTGAACTACGAGTCCTGGTTTTCCTAGCTTGCGTACAAGCAAAGGCGCATAGTCTTTTTCACCCACGGATGCACCACCTGATATAACAACCATCTCGAGACTAAGAGCCGATTTTAATTTTTCAAAGATGACTACAGGGTCATCTTCACATAGTCCTAGATCGACGGACTGACCGCCATTATCACTTATTAAACACGATAACATGTATCTGTTGCTTTCGAAAACACACGAGTCGTTCTTAATCGGGTATCCTGGTTCGGTAAGCTCATCACCTGTAGCTATTAATCCTACCTTTGGTTTTTCAATTACAGCAATCCTGTTAAGACCAACAGAAGCGATGATGGCCACATCTTGGGACATAAGCCATGTTCCTTTTCTTAAGATTATCATTTCTTTTTTGATATCAGTACCTTGAGGTGTGATATTTGCACCTCGCCTCATCGGTTTGTGAATCTTCACTAATCTATTTGTCTTATCTATAGTTGTGTCCTCGATCATAATCACCGAATCTACACCTTGCGGGATTCTGGCTCCAGTAGCTATTGCCAGTGCTTGTCCTGGCTTTACCGTAGGAAACATCGTACCCTGTCCAGCAGAACTCCTACCTACAATATCAAGTGAAACAGGGGAGCTATGTGATGCGGTTTTGGTGTCAAATGATCTTAACGCGTAGCCATCCCTATCGGCCCTGTCGAATGGAGGTACATCTATACCCGCGAATAGGTCATCGGCTAGGACTCTCCCGTTAGCTTCAAAAAGATGAACGTATTCTGGCCTCAACGAATTGATCGCCTTGAAGTTGATTGAAGAAAAGAACAGGTTACGGGCTGTCCTCACTGAAACAAATTTTCTATGCTGGATTCGTTTAATATTCTTTGTATGGGTCAGCATTCACAAGTGCATTTAAGGATACTAGGCAATAAATTTATGTTCATGAAAATTTGCTTTGAGAACTTCAATATTTACAGCGTACATAAGAAGAAGGCGGTGTAGTAGTATCCGAGTACCCGCTTAAAGCTGACATGTGCTGATATTTGTAAGAAGTAAGTTAAATCAGGTTCATGATATGTCGAAATAGATATCTAATACTAAGCTACATATAGAACAAATAGCAATTGCATAGGGAAGCACCATTTCTCGAGTACATCCATGATATTCGGTTTAGAACAATCAAGATATGCATAGTGCTTTTGACGATTGCCGGTTGTTGTATGACTCTAGGAATAGCTTATCACAATTTTCATGGCTTTCATTTTCCGGTACTATACTACGACCCATTGAACAATATATCAGCGCATGTTATTACCATGATGAAGGAGAGCCTCTTCCCTGAAAATGTGTCACTTATTCAGACATCTCCTGGCCAGGTTTTTTTCGCACAGATCCAAGTCTCGTTAATGATGGGAATAATTTTTTCGATTCCTCTCATCGTTAAAGAAATACTGGGATTCGTGAGCCCAGGTCTTTATCAAGCAGAAAAAGGATTGATTGGAAGACTAATTATCTTAACAACAGGACTCTTTGTTATAGGTGCTTTATTTTCATATTTTGTGGTAGTACCTATTATACTTGATTTCTTATATAAATATGGACAACTCGTTGGTGCGAGCACATTCTTCGATATATCAGAATTCATTCCTTTTGTATTGCAAATCATTATTGCCATTGGAGTCTCATTTGAATTCCCGTTAATTATGTCATTCATGACCAGACTTGAAATAGTTAGTGTTTCTTTCTGGAGGAACAAATTGCGTTATGTTATAATTATTCTGGCAATCGTAGGGGCTACAATAACCCCTGATGCAAGTGGAATCACAATGTGGTTAGTAACTGGGCCAATGATTGGATTGTACATATTAACTATGTTGATCATGGAAAGAAAGTCAAGGACCAGTATAATTTAGTTTAAATGTAGGCTAGTAAGCTCAGGATTAGGCATTTCAGCACGTGTAGTTATTATTTCCGAATAGGGTAATTTATTTGAGCTCCTCAATTTCATCGATATATTTTCTGCCATATTAGTCTCTGATAAAGAATTGACAGAACAAAGGAGAATCTCATTTACCGACAGACAGTGCATACGACCTGCAAAGATACAAGGTTTGAGAGACACTTCGAATATTTGGTGTCCACGTGCTTGAATTGAAGTAGTATATAATACAACGTCTAGACAGAATAAAACAACATCTCTCTAATTTGGACTCGAAGCTAATTCTGAGCTAGCCTACAAAAATTACCGGTTAGTAC
>JBKPHJ010000089.1:0-9776 GCA_046729835.1 Thermoproteota archaeon | reverse complement strand
GATTTATATAGTATTTCAATTCAGGACTTTCTGCATAGACTACGATGTCTGCACCAAATTTTATCAGTTCTTGGCAGAGATGTCTAACTTTATCTCCAAGAACTACTGCAACAACCTTTTCACCACTCAGGTATTTCTTGTTGAAATCATCCATCAAGCGTCTTGCCTCCCCGAGCATTTCAAGGCTCACTGGCACCGGTGTTCCGTCTTCATGCTCTATCACCACGAAAAGATGCTGGTACGGTTCTCTCATATCTAAATCTCTCACATTTTTTTCTGAATCCTGCACTTCGGTTTTCATTTAATTGGTGCCTCTGTCATAAGTTGTAGAAGCTTTTTTGCAACCTTATCGAGTTGAGCTACGTCATCACCTTCGACGATTTCAACTCTTCTTTTAGCCTTTGCCTTAGGAATCTTTTCCACCTTATAGACGATCGTTGGTGATCCAGGGAGGCCTACATATCGTCCATCCGCACCGAGCTGTTCTGAGCTAAATACTTGAAGGTATTTCTCAAAGTCCTGCGCCTTTTTTCTTGCTTCCTTGAGGTTCCTTGCCAAGGAGAGTCTTTCTGAAACGGTCGTGAACGCCGGCTTATAGGACGGATCAGCTGAAATGAAAACAGGGAGGGGTGCTTGAATCTCTTCAACTATGTCGTAAAAGCCGTACAATGAGATGATTCGTTTAGCATACAATGTGCGATTGGCTTGATCTACATGAAAATCGATTACATTCCCTATAAACGGAAAACCTAATTTCCATGCAGTCTGTGGACCCGTCTGCCCGGTTTCCCCGTCCGATGCTCTGTGACCAGAGATAACGATATCAGCATCTGACCCGTTATGCATCCGCGATACCCCTAGTCTGAGGACTTCTGCCGTTGCCAAGGTATCTGCGCCAGCAAACAACCTGTCACTGTATAAATGCAGTTCATCAGCGTTACTGATAAGTTGTGACTGTTTTAACGCCTGATTAGCGATGGGTGGTCCCATTGTTCCTACCGCTACCCTTGACCCATACTTAACCTTACAATAGAATGCGGCCATTGCAGCCGCTGCGCTATGAGGGCCCAGAATGTTCTTGGTTTCCGCTCTATTAAGAGTGCCATCCGGATTGTAGCTTACGTTCCCTTCACTAAAGTCTGGTTCTAATTTTACCATCACTCCCACATTCAATGCTCGCTCTGCCATGCAGTCATACCTTCCCATTGATGCCCTTTAAATGGCTTTTGGACTCGTGTTCCTCGGGCGGCTAAACACTTGAGCCTCCAAAAGTCTGGCTAGATTAAAAACCCATAGGTTAATGTAATAGTTTGTTGAATATGTGCAGTCAGCTTTGAGACATCATCTACCTTAAGTCCGCGCCTCACGGATTTATCTTTAAGAGCCGACTTCCATCTTACTCCGGGTCTATGGCTCTTGTCTCCAACTGATTTGCCTATAGCTCGAAGATCTTTGCATCTTGTGTGAACCTGCGAGATGAATGCCTCAATAGATTCCTCATGCACTCCAAAAATGTTAATGATGTTAAAAATCCTGAGACTCGTGGCGCATGCGCGGAAGATATTATGCTATCGACCAGTATATCCTATCCTTTTAAGATACAAGATGCCTAACTATGGTAGATATGGCTAAGAGAATAGCTAGATGTTGTGACAATATTGAGTTCTGCCTAGACGCCGGCTTTGAGCTTAGCCAGTATATTTATGATTTCGATCCAGCGAGAGACCCGTCTGACGAAGTAAACTTCTATTGCGAGACCGTGCCTGTAATGCGAAATGTAAAGTATTGTCCGTGGTGCAGTAGACGATTCGGACTGGTCAAGGAATGACACAGTTTTTACCCGAGCAAATCTACAACGCAGACGATGGTATTTCTTCCCCTGCAACAAGACAGGCGTACCGTATTGTTTTCAGACTCTTCATTAGACCCCTACAAAACAACCAGAGGAATTGCTGCAGCAGCACCCTCGCACTATCCAAGCCCAGATTATCGATTACATCCGCCTTCTCTCAGAAAAGGCATTATCAGAGAGGTTCAATTAATACGCCGCTATGCGCGATCTTTCACTTCTACGAAATGAATGATATCATACTCAACAAGCGCAAGATCAAACGCTTTCTGTTGTTCGACGAATCCACCAGACAAGAAGATCGTGCCTATACTCAGAAAAAGATTCGACAGATGCTCTTGAAGTGTGATGAGCGTTCTCGCGTTCTCATTCTGCTTATGACATCTACTGGAATGCGAAAAGGTGCTCTCTAGTCTACAGTTAGGCGATCTAACCAGGATCTCAGAATACAAATTGATAAAGATTTTTGTCTATGGACGCTCTAAAAGAGACAAATATTATACCTTCTGTATCCCAGAGTGCGCTGCTGCCATCGTTTCGAGTTATGCATGATTTTCAAAGTGAGCAGCATATTCAGTCGCGCGACGAAGAGGCCCTGCAATGCAAAGCATCTCTTTTACTGTAAAGTTGATCAACCATTCCTAGACCACCCTCTCTTCTTCCTCGTTTATAGTTCTCTAGATCTGCTGGTCCATGAGGAAAGAATACTAGATAGTAGATTTAGAAAATGAAATAATTGCATTTAATGCGACAAATTGACTTATTTTAGGGGGGTAAATTTTTAATCAAAGTTAGGATAGTATGAAATATAGGTGTTAGCATGCTTGAAAATGGCATATGTTGTCCTTACTAGTACCAACAGATATGTAAAGTCAACAAAAATTTTGAGACATTACAATAGAGTTTGAATCCAAATTTATAACAACACTGACTTATGTTCTACTAGATTTCTTAGTACTAGAAGTATACATTTTTATTTCCAAATGTATTTGTCAAATTTGGTGGAAACCAAGATTGGGCGCCAACTACAGGATTGTTGGAGTATAAATGAGAATATAATGTGCTTTAACCCAATGCCAGTCTAAGATTGGACCAATCAAGATATGTGTAGGTAGTTTTTATATAGGTAATTTTAGTAATTGGATAGCCAACTTATTCATACCAATATTCCTAAATCATACTATGAAGCTGTCTAGGCTTTATTCACACAAAAACCTAGGCCAAGTACAGAGCAGAATACGACATGGATACGAGAACTTGACTTACATATAGTTGAAGGACAAGGCGAATTGATGGAAATTTTCTTCCAGATCCGGATAAGCCCTTGGATATGCAGTTGAGCGCAAGATTTAGATCATAATGAGATGCTGCATACAACTTCTTTGTCGGTAACGACTGTATCTTCTCATTTCTTATCCCTATCGTGGTATGATGAGTATCCTTCAGTATTTCATTTACTCCTTTCTCATTAACTGTAAATCGTATCCTACGTTTCAACCAGTTGGGTCCTTGAGACTCCATGACATCAGAAAAACCACGGGTTATAGAAATGAAAACAAGATCTCCGGATACAATTTGGTATCTACTTCTTCCAGTAATGGAAAAGTACAATATTGATGTAAGCAGGAAGTATTTCAAAACACTATTAAGAAAAATATGTGACAAGTTTGGTAGAAAACGCTCAGAAATAGATATAATTACTGGCGCAAGAGCTGAGCTATATTTTGATGGTAGATGGAAAAGTGTCAGTTTTGATGCTATCGAAGAACTCGCACAAAATGGAACCGATATTGTATTCCTAGAAAAAGAGCGTATAATAGATGAACTAAATCCACATGCATCAGTTACAGTTAGTTACCATCATTTTCGTTTTCATCGGAAGCACTAATGATCCGTTACGGAACAACATTAAAATATTAATTCTCAATCATCTTAATAATCTACTGCCGACTGGCAACTGATTCTGGAGCTACTTTGGATACCCGATGGCTAGAAGTTAGCGAAGTACAAGTTGCTAGATCCTCAAGTATAATTTTGATTCCCTTGTATGTAGGTTACGATGGTTGATTGTTATGATGTGTGGATAAGCAATGAATTTAAAGATTAGATTACCAGCAATTTATCGAGCTTGTGGTAAGCTTAACGTTTGTTCAAGATAATACCCACGTAATTGTTCATACGTGCTTCTCAATTCCTCGTACAGCTCTGACATTCTGGGCTGTAGAATCGTATAGGCAAGATAAAAGTCCTCTGCTTCTAGAAGATATCTTTTTATCTTTTCATAGACGACTGGTTTCTTATTCGTTGTAGCTGTATATCCTATGAATTTCATATTATTCAATCGATCGCAGAGCTTGATGCTCTTGAGGTCGTAATCCGCATCAGCCAACAGACTGCAGTAATCATGGAACCTTACCCGCTCTATGTGCATCCCTGGCACTCTGGTTTCATAGGGCTCTATAGCGGGAGTTTTCAGAGTATGTAGTATGTTGAATACTCGATTTCCAAACTGGTATCGCAGATATGCGTCAAATCCATAAGATCTAGTTTCATAAAGATTCAAGATTCGATCGTTATCTTCTAAAACATCGTGTAGGACTGCGCTCGCAATTTCGACAGTTGTAATGGGTCTATTATTCTGTTTATAATGAACCGTCACATCCTTTGCTACTGGCCAAATATGCGTGTCCAAAAATAAAGAAGCTCCGTCTTCTCTCTTAACACCTTCATGAACTTCGTCTGCTACCGCCATTGCACTTTCAAGGAAGGCATCCATTCTAATATTCGCATCATTTTCCAAAAATGAAAGGAAAGACTCCTTGCTTATAGACTCGAATGTACTTTCCATAAGATTATATGGACAAAGATAAAGAAAAACGTTGCTAGTCTATTGATCTCCTACCCCCCATGCTTCCTTTTGATATGAACCATTAGGTTCCAATGTCGAGGAGTTTTGCGGACAACTGGGACTGTGCCAGCCTTTTTTCTTCATAGTAAACGATATTCGCCACTTAGAAAATAGTTGAGTTGTTGGTGCTGGTGCGTTTTCTCCAGTCACTTTTGCAGTCACTGTAGTCACTTCTGCACTTATAGGTTCAATAGTCCTCAAGATTAATTTACTGACGGAATGCGCCCATAATATGATACAAAATCTAGGCCTATCAATATGACACGAAACACGTTTAGGACTTCGTTTGGAAGAGATCGTGTTTTCACACTTTCTTTGTAGGGATACACATTGGAAACATAAGCCGTAGAACATACTGGTTGTAATAGGATCTTCTAGAATATCCAGAGTCACGGCTCATCCTGTTTTTGTTATATGAGCGGAGAAACTTTGGATAGAGGATTGATAAAAGTATAATTAACACTCGTAACACGAGAACATCATACAGCGATATGTCTGCAATCTGAACAGCTGAAAAACAAATCCATGTCATAGTAGGCTCCTGATGAAGAGATATAGAAATTAATAACTAGCCCAATGCCAGATGATACCTAACGACTTAATCTAATACGCCTAAAACGAAGGAGATGAGGTGAAGATATCCAGTACGACTTCCCCTCATCCGCACCCTTCCGAATGAAAGATCTGGCAAGGAGGCAAATAGTATTATATTTCATAAGTTAACCTATGAGATACAGACTTTAGGTTTTGCTGAAGCTGCATATCGTTCATTAATTTAGCTGAATTCGGGTAATACATGGAGCATACTTTACCCGAATTCGCTCCTTAAGTGCTCCACAGAGGGAGTCGAATATCGCTAAAATCGTATCAATTAACAATGTTATACTAGACTTTTATAGAGCGATCTTCTTTCAGATAATAATGGAGACAATAATGACGGCAAAGATAATGGCAACTAAGACTAGGACTAATAATCTTCCTGCAATAACAATAGGGCCTCTATGTTTAGGTGAACTAATGCCAGAACATTAACGATAGTGAATTATTACTGGCCCTACGTGGTAGCGAATACCGTCACTACTTTTTAGCACCCTCATGTTATAGTAGGTAATGACAATAACAACAACAAGAGTCTTATCACTGGCATGTTTGGCAGACAGGCATAGCCAATGCTCGGGTGTTGATTACAGTTGTGAATGTCATTGTCATCATCATGAATACCATCTGTTGCGTTCTGGTTCCGTCATTAAGAAAAATGAAGGGTGACTATGTTTTGAGGATATTTGATTTGATTTGTCTACGGTGTCAAGCCCAAGACTCTTTCCAAGCAGTCTATTATTTCGGTAATCGTGTCTGGGTCAATCGGTGTCGGGGTTCGCTGTAGTACGACAGTTATTTGTCCAAATAATGAAAACAGTTGACGTCGTTATTACGTACAGAGCTACCGCATAGATAGCCGTTCTTCTTCAGACCATACTCGCTTAACTGGGATAATCTTCTTTGCACGTGACGGCTCATCCCACCAACCTTAATACTTAATAAATCATGAGTTACGGCATCCATGGATGTTGGAATTCTTCTCTTACTAGTGTACGAGTTTCGATTGAATTTCTGCTGTCGAATTTTGGTTTAAAACTTGAAATAAATCTTCTTAATCGATTAATTCGAGAGTAATTTGACATAGTTAAATTACCCCAATCAGTGTCTACATGAACTAAGAATCTGCATCTTCTGTATTGGCCTTCATCACTGGTTATGGTAATTTCAACTACATCTCCATTTGTAAAACTATCTTCCACTCTTAAATTACTGGCAATATGTTCCGGTCTAATCATTGGAGTTAGACGCTGAAGAGTGGATACACTGAGTATCTTGTGGGAGTACCGTCAGCTACGGGAGTATGAGCAAAGTCAGAGTCAGAAAATATGACATGTAGCATTTGACTGCTCTGCCCTTGAATATTTCGACTTTCAGCCAAGTCGGTCAATTCGTTTAAGCGACCCCATGCCAGCAACTTAGAATCATCTGATGGATAACGCATAATTTCACGATTGAGAGCGTCTCGGGGGATAATTGGTCTTATCTCCACTTGACAGTTATGCAACATTCTATGACCCGTGTTATGAACACGGATTTTTATGCATCTTTGGGTATAGCCGTTTGGTGAAAATTGTGGCGCAAATGTATTTAGCTCCCGGTCATTATGATGTTCAACCCGAAGTCTGGGTCTAAAAAATACGGAATAATATGTGAAAAAATAAGAATACTCATTGAAACTCCAAGGGCCAGAATAGAAATTATTACTGGATTCGTAGAACTCCATTGCTCAACAGTCGCGGTAAGATTCAGTGAATTCGATAAACATTACATAATGGCCCAATGTTGGCTAATTTATATGCATACGTTAGCGAGCCAATGCGCAGACGGTTAACAGAACATGCTGACAAGTTAACAGAACATGATTAGCCATTAATAGTGAAAGTAAAATGCGTAGTTGCTTGCAGCTGATGAGAACATGTAATCAACTTTAATAAATCGGGTGAAGTTTGATTGTCCCATTTTTTCCACTAGACCTGATGTTTTCCGGAATATATACTATAGAAATGTTTTAGCATATGATGGCTATATGTAATATGCAAAAATAATAGTTGTTGTTCTCATTTCTGGGAACATCTGTTATTTCATTTCTATTATTTGGATTATACTTTCGGCCCACCGTATGTCACGATTATCTTTGTTCTAAGATTATGACAACTGCGTTTCCATCGCCTTGTATTTGTGAATCCAGATTCTGGCAGAATACGTCTACTGGGGTGTCGCCATTGCCACAATCATTGGCCTGGTATGCCGCTTGAGTCTTTTCATAACTGGTCTTCTTCTTCTTGTCTGCAAAGGCTTTGTCGGCGGTTGCCAATGCGGTTGATGCCACAAGTATAGCTGCTAGTGCCGCTACTGCTATAATTGACGGATGTTTTTACGTTGATACTTCTAGTAATTTGAAAGAGTATTATCGTTATCCGCAGTAAGTAGATTTGGACGCTCACTTATATCTGATATTTTTTCTAATAGATAATAAGTTAATCGCTTCGACAGCTAGCTCATAGCTTCACAATCTTTATCAGTCCATCCCCGCTTAACCGGTCGTGGATGTTCCACCCACCACTTTACAAGTCCATCGCGATTACCGCATCTATCTCATTAGCTAAAATGAAAGAACAGAATAGAAAAATAGATCATTTCTTTGTAGTTGCTAGCCTAACAGTACATAAATTTAAGTCGAATCTGCTGTTACTACTACTTCTGCAGTAGCAAATCTATCACCTTAACAATTCTATTACGTTTGTGCGGTCTTGGAAGCAGTCTCCAACTATGTAGGTATTAAGAATCGAACCGAACCGAACCGAACCGAACCGAACAAACGCATCTCTTAGTAGCCATAAATTGTGTAAACCGAATCACTTAGATTACATATATGCATTATCAATGAGATAATTGTCATGGCCGACAAAATCAAGTGTTCCCATATACTCTTGAAGAAGCAAAGCGAAGCTCTTCTTGTACTCGAAAGAATTAAGAGAGGGGAAAGCTTTTCCAACTTAGCTAGAGAATTCTCCATTGACAGGGGAAGTGGCAAACGCGGCGGTGATCTAGGATTTGCAAGGGGTGCGATGGTCCGACCATTCGAGGAGGCCGCGTTTAAGCTTAGGAAGGGAGAGATTACGCAGGAACCGGTAAGGACCCAATTTGGTTACCATATTATCAAGAGAGCAGGTGACTGAGAAGCGTACATCAGATTGGCATCAAGAACAAGTATATCATCTAATCGGACACTTAGAAAAGGGATAGATCTTGATACCATTTTCAGCTATTCCATTCGTAAAGCTCAGTACTTTGATTTCTAGTTTGCGAGAGGGAAAATAGGCCAGAATCACATCTGGAATACGAAATACTTTCAATGTCTATGATAAGAGAAGACATAGTAAAAGTTGTATTCATCTGGTTCAGGGCCAAAGAAAATGACATAGGTTTGCTCCTTCGCTGGAAATTCAACACCATACTCGACCTCTTGTACAGAACCTAGTCAAGCTCAGCATCAACCCTCTTGACTGTCTGTCGCTATTCCTACTGCAGCGATCGATGTACTACCTGCTGGTATTTTTTACAATGATATTTTCGTGTACAGCAAGAACAGTTTCCCGTTGTCTTAATTTCGCCTTATACTTCAAATTCCTAGGTTTGGTTCTTAGTCTGTATCCACAACATGGACACCAGAGGCCTTCCCATTTCAGAAATATCTCGCATATCTGACATCGTTTTTGCCCGTTAGCATATCTTCCCATTCCGACCGGTTTCTGAGCCTTATGCCTAGAACATATCCCCTTACACGTCATATTTACTTAAGCCTTCTCATATTTCGAGAGGCATACTGCTTATTAACTTTTCTCAACATCAATACATAAAATAATGTTCAAACATAACAATTAGCTCTGATAAACTTTCGGAAGCCACTACCGTTATTAGGTCCAGGGTACTATATCGTGAAATAATCACATCCAATTCTACTTAATAGGAAAAATCCCGATTTTAGAATAGCCTTCGTTATACATAAGAGCAATATGTCGAAGGGCCTATACGCTTGGTCTCTAGTCGATACAATGTTTGCAAAGAAGTCATACGGAGAGCGTATGAAAGGATAGAAATAGGGCCGTAGGTTGAACAAATTGCCTCTTTTGCAATAGAGATTGCATTTTGCACGATATTGATGAGAGCTCCAAAACCATGTGTTGTGACAGCCGTATCATTCGACACTTCGGTCACGTTAAGTAAATCGATTAGTGCAGAAGTTTGACTTCAATCACGATTCAAAATTGTAACACATAGAAATCTCGAAAAATTAGTATTCCATCTCTTAAAAATGGTACTCAAAAATTTCGGATGAACCCTTATTTCTTTCATTTATTATGTGATAAGATCTCGCTAGTTGCAAAATAATAAAGAATGGGCTCGTTGATCCTTACT
>JBKPHJ010000088.1:0-10294 GCA_046729835.1 Thermoproteota archaeon | reverse complement strand
ATCCATTCTATTACGATCTTGTTGATTTACTCTCTAACATGTGTTCTGGCGGCAGTAAACGACGGGATGATGAGGGTAATAAATTAGAAGCAAAAGCTCTCTTTATAGAGTACCTTGTCGAAGAACGATATAAAAAAGTTTTAAAGGAGCCATATATCAAAAATACTGATAGTTGGAACACCAGCACTCCAGTATATCGATACAGACCAGAGCTAGAACGTCGTGGGATACATGTAGAAAGAAAGTATCTGCAGAGTCTTGTTAAGACCATCTGTGATGAGATGCCTGAATTAAAACTTGTAAATGGTCAGTTTGTAAAAACAGGTAAGATAGGAGTAAAACGAGGAGCACTTGGAATATACGAAGCACCGCGTGCTCACATATACTTTAGAGGACAGATTTACGATGTATCATTCAAGCAACTGGAAAGGATAAAGAAGATAGCTACATTTATTCTCATAATAGAAAAGGAAGGCGTTGTCGAGCTTCTTGCATATTGGGCAGATAGATACGGTTTTGCTCTGTGTTATACCAAGGGTTTTTTGACAGATAATGCAAAGGAGTTCTCTGAACTAGCAACTAAGGAAGGAGCTAGGATGGCGATACTTACAGATGATGATTTTTCCGGATGGGCTATGGCGAGAGAAGTGCCTAACATAACTAGAATAGGCATAAGAATTGATACCTTAGAGAGATTAAATGTTCCAATAGATGAAGTTGTAGAAGATTTGCCCAAACCCAAGGGCAGTGAAAAGAAGGCAAACGTAGATTACCGTGCTAATAACCATGCCACAACTGCAGGGCAGATGTACGATGATGGATTGATACCCGAAGAGGATTGGGAGCTTCTAACTGGTGGGAAATATGGTAAACGCATAGAAATAGATAATGTGATAGCGTATGTTGGAGCAGAAGGGTTTTGGAATGAATTCATTCTTTTGAGCTTCCAAGAATTATTCGATACAGCGGATTATAACCTAAGTCTTAAGAAGATAGTGTATGTTATGCTACCAAGTTTAAATATAACAAATAAGTTAGCTGAAAAGGCTGGAACAATAGCTGCAGCAGACGAAGTAGATAAGATAGAGGCAGAGCATGTTGATTATGACATTTCAACCAAGGGATTCATTGAAGACATTGATGCGGTTGAAAAAGAGAATACGAAGAGAATTGAGAATAAGGAATTAGAAAACAAAGATTTTCGATGGTTAGAAGAGCAGTTAGCATCGTTGAATGAAGAATTTAGCAGAAGGACTGGAATCCCGATACCATCTCCTTCTCGTCCTAAGCATCCTGAGGACGAGAAGGAAGAGGAGGACATAGATACGAATGATGAGGATGCTGAGGAGGAAGGGGATGCAAACGATGGTGTATATTCAGATAGTGAAGTGAATTCAGATGATGAAGATCCAGATGATGTAGCGGTAGGGGAAGAATCAAAGTGAGAGGAACAAGAGTAGGGAGTCTGAAGTTTTATCGCAAAGAAGACATGGTCATTAACTACCTATTTTGGCGTACCCCCCTTATATGTGATAGTAGAAGAAGATGGATTAGATCAGCTACTTGTAATCATGTGGCAATCTTGCACCGCTAATATTTTACTTGTTTTAATACAGCTCATTATTCCTACAACGATTCCTACACTCATAAAAATAAGGAGAACTGCGGCAATCTTTGGAAAGTATTTGCTATAACGAATGGCACAAAGAGTAACAACTTCCTTCATTCTTCCTAACCCTTACAAAATAACATCTAATGATCGTGATGTGACCTGTAATCGACTAGAACCTATTAACTAATCAATAATTTAGTTAGCTTTATTTTTCTAGATCATCTGTCATAGATCATTTCATATTTTCAGCAGTCATTATTGTAATGAACTACCACTTGGAAATATCAACATACATGCATTAAATATTAATCTCCATATTTATAAAAGACATTAAGACATCTAACCTCATTGTTCGGAACAACTGTCATATCGATGTAGGCGATTCGCTTCGTTCCTTTAGGGTGCCACTGATAGTTTGTTGGACCTAGCAGCATGAACATCAGAGATCCCTTTCTACAGACTCTTGCACCTGCCTCGAGTAATCTTATTGGTTTAGGTAGATCGGTTCCGTACATCTTTCTGGCCGTGTTTTCATTGTATGGAGGATCACATCTCCATCTATTGAACGTGTCATTTGGAATTTTATATAGAGTCTGCCCATCATCAACGATCTGAGGATTTGTTTCTGGATTGAGATCCACAGTGAAACATTTCTCGTTAACACTGCCACTGCATACTTCAATCGTATTCTCTTCCCTGCCAAAAACATACTCTATCATCTCCAGATAATGAAAAGGATATTTACCCCCGGCATTTCCCCTAACCCTGACTTGACCTGACATATACCTAAGATTATCGAATGAGACAAAGAGTGTACCCTTAAGAGGCTTTGGCAATATAATGTAAGTATCCGGATTGTCTCTTGGTAACGTATCATATGAACATTTGACTAGATTCATCACATTGAATATCTCTTCCATTGCTATCATTTCTTTGTATATAATCATATTTCAAAATCATATTAATAAGCGTTACTTGGCAAGAGTAACGACTACTAGCATCTATGTTAGATCTCTAATATTAAATAGCGTTCCTATTTTTGGACGATCTCTAGTCCAATAGAGAATAGATGTACAGATTCGTTGATAGTGCAAAGATTTACTAATAAAGAAACTTGAATGGGTATGACGCTATAAAGGGATTACTAGATAACCGTTTCCTTACGACCGACTAAGTGAATTGCTATATCATTTTCCCTTATTTAAGCGCGCAGCCCTGGGTCGATAATCCCAGGTTTAAGGGACAAAGATGCGGACTTTTATTTTCTGAACTTAAAATTAAACTAAAACATCGGTCTCTCTCTTCGTTCTCCGTAGCTGCTCTTTCTACGGTTTCTCTTGCGGAATGATTTAATGCCTTTTCCCATGACTGTTCATCATCATATTCCTTTCTTTCCTTCTTCGTCATTACATATTCATGTGCCATTGTCCCTTTATTCCGTTCCAACTCTTCCCTCTGACGAACTAGATAAGCATGAGCTGCTTTTAGTGCAGGCCCATCACTATTATCAGAGAGATCCAGTAATTTCAAAATTGTATCAGACTTGATCATCGCAGCTTTCATTCTTTCATCAGCCGTACGCTTAGGGTCTTCCATGATCTCCGACATTACATTGATGATTCCTTCTAGACCAGTGATACACTTACGGAATCTAAGAGGGAAATCATGATACAAATAGTACGCCAGATTCTGTCTCGTCTGAGTCCTCAGAAACGCTAAATCCCTGTGAATTGTGGACTGAGAGATCTGGAGTCTATCAGCTATCTCTCTTTCCGACAGATATTGAGCTGATAATCTTAACACGTTTGTTCTACGATAGGCGACATCGCACGCGATCTTATACTCATGATTAGTTTCGCCTTCTTCTTTTACTGGATAGACTGCTTCTATCGTCGTTGATGATGATGCCATTGCCGATCTGATATATGTTTCATAATGATGCATCAGACTAAAAAAGTCTGTGTAGAGAATGAATCAAATGGACATAATAATGAATCACTGCAAGTTGCAAATCATCTACGGCATTCCTGGAGCAAAACGTGTTTGTCATTTCTTTAGCATTTTCGGAGGAGCATAAACACATCTAGCCCACAGGCGTGGTAAGCCCGTTCCTATCTTAAATAATTAGCTTTAGGAAACAAGGAAATAGCAGACTATGACGGTCCCGTACTACCTAGATTGCTGTAGACAGCAATTTACTTAGTCTTTTGTCGCGATTTTCTCATTTTCCTATTGGCTTCGTTCTTGCTAGCTTCAACAAGACGCTTCTTCTTTAGATCTACACTAGCTTCAACAAGACGCTTCTTCTTTAGATCTACACGATAATCGATCTCTGGTCTTAAATCTGAATGTGAAACATTGGGTCTGATGGAATAATAAATCTGCATGATAATAAGGTTCTGGGGAAACCTTCCATAGTGCTAGATGGTAGCAGCCGCAAAGTTAGTCTACAGGATACTGAAGGGAGGAATACCATAAAGCTAGGTGGAGAGGACGCATCAATCATTTCAGGGGATAAAGGCAAAGCAGGAACGCTGAGCATACTAGGTGCTAATGGGAAAAATTCAATAACTCTAAACGGAAATACCGACGATATTGTACTAAAAGACAAGAATGGAGATCACTCGTTTGGCTTCCACGGTCAGATCTTTGCTGGTAAGGGCGCGGGACTATGGATTGGAGGGAACAAAAAAGAGGGTGAAAAAGCAGGATATATAGCTATAAGGGATGGAATAGGCACCGAGTCTATTATTGTTGATGGACTCAACAGATCTATTACCTTAGCTGGAACCGGAGGAGCTTCAATATTTATCGATGGAGCTGGAGGAGACATAACTGAATAATGCTGATTGTGCTGAAGATTTCGAAATGTCGGATTCAGGAGAAGCTGAACCAGGAACTGTTATGGTGATAGCGCAAGAGGATAAATTGCAACAGAGTGCAACTTCCTATGATAAGAGAGTTGTAGGCGTTATCTCTGGTGCTGGTGATCATAAGCCCGGTCTTGTTTTGGATAGGAAATACCGGCAGGAGAACCGAAAACCAATTGCCTTAATGGGGAAGGTCTATTGTAAAGTTGATGCACAATCGTCCTCAATTGAAGTTGGCGATTTATTGACTACCTCTTCTGTCCCAGGTCATGCCATGAAAGCTGCCGATCCACGAAGGGCTTTTGGAGCGGTGATTGGGAAAGCCTTACGCCCACTGAAAGCTGGACTTGGAACTATACCTATTGTGATTGCCTTGCAATAAATGTGATCAATAGGTGTTTGGCGACGTGAAACAACACCAGTTGACAAATCAAGAGTACCGAAAGCTGTCAAGTTCATCATCCCCTAATCTTAAGAGAAAGAATACAGCAGATAGGTAGGTGAGATAAAACGTTTATACGCTAAAAAAAGGTGGAGATTTGGCTTATTTAGTTAGCAGTCTAACTGCTTAAGTTTGTACGAACTGGTGGACCGCTTACAGTTTTTACTGTGTGTCCTTGAGAAACACGAGGTCTCGATGAACTGTAGCTTGAGATATCTGTAATCTGTCGACTATTTCTCTTTCTGATAAATATTGAG
The DNA here is from genome assembly GCA_046729835.1 of Thermoproteota archaeon. GTDB lineage: Archaea > Thermoproteota > Nitrososphaeria > Nitrososphaerales > Nitrososphaeraceae > TH5896. The sequence continues at coordinate 5,113 of JBKPHJ010000088.1, read as the reverse complement.
CTGATAATCTCAGTACATTTGTCCTACGATATGCAATGTCGCATGCAACTCTATACTCATGATTACTCTGCGTTTCTTCCCTTATTGGATAAACCTTGATAGGGCTTTGTTGTTGTTCCTGTTGTTGTTCTTCTATTACTGCTGCCACTCTGGTACGAATAATAGCTGTTCACACTAAAAAGTAATACGTCAAAATTGAATCGAATAAGTGTGATAATGAATCACATTATCTAGCAGGTGAATTCCAAGGACAAATTCCTACTGCTTCTTACCATTCGTTGTTGAGCGTCGCCTGGCTTTTCTGTCTTTGACTCTGGTTCACCATTGAGCGCGACTGTATGAATCCTTTTCGTACTTTCCGGCCCTAAGTTCCTTAACAAGTTCTTGGAACTCCGGATACTCTTTCTTTTTTTCTTCGTTAATCATACTCACAAATATGTTATCGTGCCCTACTCACGGCACAATCCCAATATTCCTCGTGTACAGGCAGCGCGTTGCTGTAAATAAACGAGATTAATGGTACCTCTGGGTATGTTCATTGCTCTAGCCATTTCTCTCTCCGACATACCTTGCGAATACAACTCGATTACTCTAGACCTGCGTACTAGAATCTTCTCTTTCTGGTTGGAGAGTTTCTTCAATGTGCTACCGTTACACTCAGAGATATTTAGCCTGGCTAATATTTATTTATGCCGTGTCGTAAAAAAGATAAATCATGGTGAGTAGGTCTAAATCGTGGTTTGCATTGGTTGATTTTTATGGTAGGCTTGTTCCCATTGTCTTCTTTCGTCTTGAATGTGATTAGTCACTCACTTGTGCTGCTGTTGCTGCTGGTTCTTTCCAGCAGTAACGCAACAATCCTGTCAAGTTTGGCGTTCAGAATCTTTAACTGCGTCGATTCTAAAACTACTGTTGTACTTCCTCCTCCCCCTGCCTGTTGTGTCGATTGTTGTTGTCGCTGCATTGACTGTGGCTTATGCACGTGTGGCGACATATCCACATTCTTGTAGATTGTTTTGCCGTCGTCTGTCTTCCCGTTCAAATAAACCCTAGTTTCTGGAAAGCCATTTTTCTTACAGACGTAACACTCGTACGTATTCCTGCTAGCCATTCCCTTGATCACGAAACCACCAGGGCACAGCAGGCAAGTACATGTTTGCAGGGATTTGTTACACCAAATGCAAATGCCGGACATTCACAGATTACCTCTTTTAACTCATCGACATACTCCACCTTGTAAAAACTCCCTGGTTTTGAACCTTCAATCATCCAGATGTTATCCTTCGATGTTACTTTACTTTTCCTTTTGCCATTGCCATCTAATGTGAGTCTATATCCGGAGCTGCACCCATCTTCTATAGGCTGGTTAGTAATCATCGTCGTTACTAAAGTCTTCGAGTAGTACTGGCCCTCCATCGATAAACTTTGATTTGTCCGGATCCGGATTGTGTAGATTCTAATTTTGTACAAGATATTACATATAACATAATTGCAGAATAGATCTCGATATACGGTAAAGGCTTATTGTGCTTGAGAAGACATTTTTTCTTTTTGCGAATGTCTTACAGTACACGCAGGAGTTATGGCGGTTTTAATAGAGGCTCCCTTATTCAGAAGCCGGTCGAAGTAGGTAAGCAACACGAAGTAGACGTCACACAAATAAGTAGAAAAGGAGGTGGTATAGCCAAGGCAAAGGTTGCAAGGTTGCGGTATTTGTCGAAAATGGAAAGTTGGAAATAAGATAAAGGTGGAGATAAATGAAGTAGCCTCATGTAGGAGATAGGTTCGCTAAAGCAACAATTGTGGTCTAAGCCATATAATATGGTCATCTCTAGCCCCATATCCATATACCAAAGATAGATGACGATAAACTAAGGTATGATATGTTTGTTAAAGCGTACAATGAAACCAGAGAACATGTAGGAATAAATGATCCTACTCCATCAGAAATGTTCTACAAAGGTTAATTAGTACTGTGATACTATAAAGGTATATGCATGAATACCTTACAGAATATGATCGGTATTCTTATAGCCAATGTATAGACTGTAAGAAAAGAACACAGCACTTTTGTATCAAATGCCATTACTGCTATTCATGTCATTACAAGATTGAGAAACAGAATAAGGAAAACAATCCTCATCTCTTTCTTACTGTATAGCAACCTGTTTTATCGCTAGATAAGAAACAAGAAAGGACAGAAAATGCAAATACACCAACACGATAGTAGAGTAACTTGGACGGATTATTAGTAAACGCAACCTCCTCTGCAGAGAATTATGAGCAAGTTTTCGAATTCCTCGCCAATTTCAGTGAATTGGCGAGAACCAACACCATGTGTTACAACGAAGTTTATTGGCGAAACAACTATCCTATGAGCTTATTTATAGAAGGAGTTGAATCTAATCTGGATAAGAAGTACAAGGATTATACAACGTTAAGCATAAAGAAAAGCATACATGATAGCTTATTTGCAGAATATAAATTCAAGAAACAGGTGTCAACCAAAATACACATGCATAACACTGATGTAACTGTTATAGGTTCCCTTTGGGAATTAGGGTTTTCACATGGCATTGATGAATCTGTCCAGATATTCGCCCTGGACTGCGGACTAGGAGAAAGGAACTCACTGGGTTTCGGTTTTGTAAATGAATTGAATAGTCCGTAGACACAGGTTCTATTCAAACACTCAAGACTCAGTTCCATAGATGGTGCAGACGCATCTTTTAATCTTATCATAGTTCAATTAAAACCATTTTATTCCTACTTGTATCGAACTTTACGATAGTTCTATCTTGGTTAAAGGCATATTAAGAATTGCGAGCCAAGGCATGTTCAATGGTAAGTCCTTACCTATCTGAAATTCCTTCAGCTTTCATTAACTTTTTCCATTCTTTAAGTGCCTCCTCTTCAGGTTAGGCATCTTTTATAGGACCAAATCTTATATTCTAGGAGAAGAACGTCATAAAAAGTCTATCAGATTCTTTTTTATTGCTGTAGAGAGAGTTTTATTTACTGTAGTTATCTCTATTAATCAGCGCCAGTCATCTATGATATATACATCAGGCCGATTGTAGCCTGCATCATACCCCTTTTGCATTGCAATTCCTAACATATCGATACGAAAACCATATGATAACATCTTGGCATAAGCCTGCTGCCGACCTGTGTTTGCACCAGCCACAAGACGTGACAGCCCTTCTTCTGCCGCAAAAGCTATGCATGCATTAAGCAACCCTTCAAAACGCCTCCCAGCTAAAGGAGCATCATCGTCTGTTCTTCGTGGCTGAGCTGCAGCAAATTTGACATAGCACGTATTACTACCTGCCTCGGTCCCCTTACCGCAGTGACATATTGCAAATCCCGCGAGGTTTTTATTATTATTATTGATATCTAGATCCCAGATTAATACTATATCTCCAAGTCTTTGCTTTATGACGGACGTAATTTCAATACTCAAATCTAATCCAGCATAAATAGTATTGGTTAATCTCCTACAAGCGTTTAGTAAATATCCTTCTCCTTGTTTCTCTACTTCCTGATCTTTAGATGCTTCTGAATACTTTGACCATATTGGTTGACTGGTACTCTTGCTATTCTTATCCATAATTGGACTTACATCCTTGGACATAATAGCTGTAAGAAAATATGGCCAAAAACCAAATTTTTGATACAAGGATATGTGCTTGGGACTCTGAGCAAATGTAAAGAGACCTACATGTCTAGTGTTCCATCTGGAGAAGTGTTGCATTGTTGGTACCAATAACGATCTAGCTACGCCTTTACTCCAATAGTCTGGATGTACGGTCAATGGTCCAAAGAATCCTACACTTCCCCAGTTAGAGATAAAGTTCGAACCAATAAGCCTGCCATTTTCGTTGCCACCAGCCTCATCAACAATTATAGCTCCATATGCTGTAGATGGGTCCGCATAAAAGCGTGTCCTAACATAGTCTGCATCTCCAAAGCAAGTCATAGGGTTTGGAAGGCCAAGGAATGTACCAAAGGCTAACCTAAAGATGCGGTCCGCTTCTGAAAGGTCGTTTTCTTTCAGTGTACGAACAGAGATATTCATAATAATAGTGACCCTGTATAATCCAGTATAAATACAAACTCCTGCCCGTTAAGACGCTCTTGTTATTTATTGTGGGTACTGCGTGGTATGACCGAATCCTCGACATAATATGTTGTATATCTATCTATTGGTAACCAAAGTTTGGTGTCCTGGTTGTAGAAGTTAAGTATTCATAGTTGAGAGTGACGTTGACATATAAAGTATCTCCTAATTCAGGTTTTTGTTTTGTATTCAGATAAAGATAAAACCTGCTTCATCCATTCTAGATTACGATCTAAAGCTATAGAATTCTTATCGTACAACAATTTTTTATATAGTTCCACAGCATTTCCATCGGTAATTGTGAGACTGCTAAGGCCTGTTCGACCTCCTCCTTGGTCTGTGCCAGCTAGCCACTGGTTTGTTTTTACGTGCATTTGTTCGTTAGTTCGACAGTCGTATTCAAGACTCTTATCAGTCCATAAACTGAGGGTGATCTGTAATGTTACCGACATCGTTCTTGGGAATAGTACTTTATCAAAGTTGAAGCTCCATGTATGATTATGATTTCGGTCTCTCCTTTTTAGTCTCCTTTGAGTAATAAAGTTCATTCAACACATCGCGTAATGTTTCTTTTATATCCTCTTCTTTCATTTCTACTTCCAGAGGCGACTCATCACTCATTCCTGACAATCTGGAACGTTCCTCCAGAAATTTTACTTTCTTTTCAAATTCTTTTTCCATCTCTGACACACCTATATTCTTAAGAAGTGTTAGCTGGTTAGATGCACTCTTGTAAAACTCTTTTCTCAGCTTTCCATCTTGTGAAACATACTTGGCTGAGGTGAAAATCCCAACAAACAGAAGGTATGCACCTAGGGGTATAAAAGCCTCTGTTATAAGGCCATAAGGTGGATAGACGTGATACTGCAATGATGCTATTTCGATGGAACCAAAAAGGAAGGCCATGCCGATGGAGGACATAAGAAGGGAGTTGCTAACTCGATTGTCATGAACTAGTGAAGAGGCAGTCCAGAAAGATAGACTGAATAGCAG
>JBKPHJ010000087.1:0-1187 GCA_046729835.1 Thermoproteota archaeon | reverse complement strand
GAGATAGATTTGTCAGATCTTGACAATTGGATAGTACGTTTTTTGTTACCCTGAATGGCGAAAATGAAGTCATTCTCATCTAGGATAAAATCTGTTATCCCAGCATTTTTCATATTCTTCGTAGTAAGAAATATCAGCTTTGATGTATTTGGATCGAGATTATTCAATGTCCTTACTATCCGGCGTAAAAATATACCCGAGGCTTTTGTATTCTCGTTTGTGTTCCTCCATAGCTTTTGTATAAAGCCATTCGGGGCCGCATATCTTTCCAGTTATATTTTGTACTAATTTGCTGTTGTAAGAGGTTTCTTGCCTGTAAACATTTTCGCATTCCTGTTTAGTAGGGATAATAATTGGAACGCCTGTATTAGGATCATAGTCTTCGATCCTGTCACAGTAACAATCAGCTAATAATTTATAACAATGCAAGCAGCATTCATAGATCATGGATATATTTCTCCTAGGTAGTCGCTCTTTCCATTATTAGCCGGGTGCCTTCGACACTCACCTTCAAGTAATCGCCTTTGCGGATACCTAGTCCTGACGCAAAGCTCCTTGGTAGCACAATGGTAAGACTTCTCTCCCCTTGCAGCGCCTGGACTCTCATCATCCGAACTTCATTTCCGAAATAGCTGCTATCAATGATGCCGACGGAATTAGAGGATGCGACATTGGAATTTGCGATTTGGGTTTCTTGAAAGCAGATTTAGGAGATAACCATCTTGGTTACATGGGATTTAGAGATCTGCAAAATTCTGATCGCCTCGCAGACGACGGCGCGATAAATTTGGTTGTAGAGTCTTGGAGAAGTGATGGAAACTGATTGACTTTAATCGTCCTTAGTTAGAGGAAGATAGAATACTCAGGTTATAGGAAGGATTGCGACAGACTACTAAAAAATATTCTGCCACCAAAACCTGAGCAGGAACCTGAGATAGAACCTGAGCCAATACCTGAACCTGAGCCAGATGAAGATGTAGTGGCGGCGGAAATGATGACAATAGCCTATTTGGGAGCCATAGCCTCACGTAGTCCACATACAAGGAGTTAAAATGGGAAGAGAAAAACAGTAAATGTTCAATTATGAGATGTAAAGATAACATAACAATATGCAATGTCCTAACTGTTCGCAGGGGATTACCTCCACATTTCATGAAACAGTTATAGAAGCCAGAAATCTTGGCAAG
>JBKPHJ010000086.1:0-1759 GCA_046729835.1 Thermoproteota archaeon | reverse complement strand
ATCACTGATAGATAATCCTTTGTCTAAAATGTCTCGAGGTATTCCACAAAGATGGCCTGAACCTAACGGTATTTGAATTTGTGATTCCTGATACTGAAATAACCGTCCTGAGAGCGGAAACATTTACACTGCGACGATTTGACCTACTAATTAAACAATCTCAATAGATTTAATTACAAATAACTATCTGTAACACGGATAACAAGAGCTAGTTGACTAGATGATAACAGAGGATAGCAAAAAACAGAAGTTAAAAATTGGTTATTGTGTTAAATCAATTCCAAGTATAAGTTAACTTCAGAAAGAGAACGAAGGGAACGGCTAGTCATAGAGTTATACCAAGAAGGAAAAACATATCGGGATATTGCACAAACGCTAAGAATGTCCCCAAATACCATGAAGGCAATTCTCAGTATAGCAGGATTAGACCAGTCCACGACTGAATCATCAAGACCTTACGAACTCTTCTCAGCTAGCATTCCATCTTTCAAAATTCTTTAACTGACAGAGTACAGCTCTTCTTCTAGGAAGGCAACCTACTGACCTGTCATATGAAGAGTTTTTCCTTACTTTGATTGCAGCTTCAATGTTCTTATTAGAAAGATATTGAAAATTTTCATTACTATCCTATGCTCCATCTGCAATTACTCTCTTTAGGGTATTATTTTCTAAAGCATTGTCTACGAGTTCCTTTAATCTACTGCCATCATCATAAACTTCTTCACTTGTGACGTCAAGTGAAACAATTTTCTTTTTCTTGATATCTACAGCTACATGTATCTTCAGATAGCCTTTTCTTACATTCCATTTATGATGAGGTAAGCACTCTCCTCTATTAGTTACCTTTATTCCAGTACTATCTAATACAATGATGATATCATTTCCTATTCTTACATTAATTTTGATATCTAGTCTATTTACTTACTCTTCTGTTTATTGTACTGTGGTCAGGAATAGATGGTGCTTTCTTCCCTGCGTGTGCTGTTACTACACCCTCAGTCTGTCTATTTGGTAAATGAAAATATATTCGCATATAACCAAGTAATTGAACAAAAGAATTGGGATACCTGTATGATGCACCTTCTTTACCCTGATTAATCCTATGAAGTTCATCATTTCATTTCAATGATATCAAAACCAAGTATTATTTCACCACGTCTTACCAACGACTCATTATAGATACGCCAGTTAATCACTATAGATGAAGTGATATCGTCTAAGCTAAATACTACAAGGTCAAACCATATCAACAGAACTGTGAGTTATGCAACAATGCACCAAACTCCATTAACTGTAGATTCAGATGAATTCGTTATGACCAGAAAGGATAAAAACGAGTATTCCTATCCTTTAAAGCATAATATGAAAAAAGAAAGCCTTTCGTTAGGTTCTTTTGTGGCATTGGCTATTTTTGCAGGCCTACTTGTATCTAATATTGGTACCACTTCCTTCCTCCTCCAAAAGCAGGCATTTGCATTAGAAAATCAACATCAATCTACGCCTTTCCCTGGAATGAATTTTTCAAAGCCCAAGGATGTATGGAGTAAAAACGGCGTTTTGAAAACTACCATCTCAGCAGATTATCAAGCGGGGAAGATTGACGGCAAGCCAGTCACTGCTATGCTTTATAATGGTTCTCTTCCAGGGCCAACTTTGCATGTCTATCCTGGAGATAGAATGGAAATTAATTTGATAAATAATCTCAATGAGCCTACCAATCTCCATTTTCATGGATTTCATGTGTCCCCTGCAAATAATT
>JBKPHJ010000085.1:0-6912 GCA_046729835.1 Thermoproteota archaeon | reverse complement strand
TTCATAGAGAGTTCAACTTTTAGAGTCATCGCAGCTTGAAGTGGAAATTCTGATTCCACCACCTCTACATATTTTTTGGGTGCTTTATTTTTAAGTAGATAAGCATTATCTTAGAGTAGCAAATGTCTCCCGTACGTCGAGTATTAGTGCTCACGTTAATCTTAGGAGTTTTAGGCATCAGTGTCAGCTTAGTCATAGTAGCTGTTGGAGGGGGCTTTAGCGGTCCGACCCCTTCGTTTTTAAATCCACCCTCCTCGAAGGATTTGTGGATAGTTGGGGAGGGAATAAGAAATGGCACTCGCTTTAACTATACGCTCACAGCCAACAGTTCTCCCCTATCCCTTATCGATTCAGTGATTTCCATGCAGTTTATCGATGAGGGAAGTGACACTTGGAAAGTGAGATTCGATATAAAAAATGGGACACATAATTATATAGGAGATGTTTTTCTTTCTAAAGAGTATCTAACGAATAGGCAGACGCCAGGAGGAGACTTAAAGAATGTCTACAGAATATTAGAATCATCGTTACTAGACATACGTAATTTTGCAAGAGAGCCCAAATATCTTGTGCCCGGAGCGGTCTGGGATGACGTAGTGTCTGGTGCTCTTACGGTTCCCATACGAATAACTGGGCAGGATTCGATTCTTGTCAATGGAACGGCAACTAATTCGTACATATTAGAGTATGATCTTCCAACCAACGCAAGTAAAATCTGGTTCGCACACGGCTTTCCGTTACCTATTAAGGCAGACGTACGCGATTCTGAAGGCGGCCCGAAGTACACTTTTGAAATGCAAGACTATAGGAAGCCTATTGTGGGCATGGTCGCCATGTCACGAGGAAATAACTAAAGAAGATCGTCAACGTAGTATACTCTCTCAAACAACCAATCAACAAATTCTCTTATGCGAACATCATTGTTCACGCTGCACCAAAGGTGAATGGACCCTGGCAAAATCTCCATTCTACCATTCTCAAGATTTACCCTTACGCCTTCTTTGCCCTCGTACATGTACGCATCATCAGCTGTTGCTGGATTAATCATTTCTATCGCCTTTGACTTTATGGTTTGTCTGTCAATTGGAAACCTCTTTCTATGTTTATCGAAAACGATACCGATATTCTCTGTGCCGTATGAATCAACTAGAAAGATTTTTTTTTGGTCAGGAAAATGGAGTTGCAGATTTAAGCGGTACCTAGATCCTAATGACTGAGTGATCTCATTGATTTTTTGATAGGCCCTAACAGGGCTGCCTTTTAACGAAATCTCCAGAACCTGTCGATTGTAATCTATATTTGACTTAAGATCTCGTAGTAATGACGAAAAAGTGAGAGTCATAGAATAATCACAATCACCCTATCAGTACTCATGATTCTTTAGGATAGATCTTAATATTTAGATGGGCCATATATATCCGATCAGTGGGATGGTATTTAGAGATACGAGTTACGAACGAGCCTCAAGCGTTCAAGACTATCAGATAACATGTTCTGATTTCATAAATGAAATTAGCAAGGATTACAACGATTGGGTTGATAGATATCAGTTGAGCGCCTCTGAATCGAACGAACGAAAGGAAGGGATCGATTTAGCAATGCAGACAACTACAGATTGGATCTACGAGTATGGTCTAAGCATAAAAAAGATCGATATCATCATGAATGATGGCATAAGTAAGATGGCGGAAAGCACTGCAGGATATCCATTCGAATATAAAATCTATGTAGGATCTGATATGCGCTTTGTTAAGCAGCCATTAGGAACAGTCACGCTAAGCGTCAATGCCGTACCAAGACAAGGAAGAAGGATTAGAATCGGTAACTATCAAAAGGGCCAGGTCTTTTTGATCAATTCAGAAAATGAAATAACTTACTCTTCTAGCGATGAGAGTTTTGTAGGAGGAGATATCCTTAAGGATATGGTCTTGTTGGAGACTACTCGATGTAAAAAGAATGATCTCATTTCCATAACCACGATAGTCGAGGAAATTCAAGATTCCTACGTGACAGAAAAGAGGGGATATACAACTCTGATATTACTATGCTAAATAATCATATTCTTGCTTCGATGTTTAAGGAAAGCAATCAACAGAAGCGAACCAGTAACAGAATAGCACACTTTCAAGTCTCACCTAATCGATATCCAAAGTCGATCCATTTTCGATAGCCCATATTTTTGTTCTTGAACAAGAACGCACGGGTTTGCCTAGGTATATTTTTCGATTTCAAGACACCGAAAGGTTGTTAAAGAGTCCGTCATAAATTTTGTGAGACGCGACGGTCGTCCAGTTTGGTCTAGGACATCAGATTGCCAATCTGGTAACCCGGGTTCAAATCCCGGCCGTCGCATTCTACGAATTTTCGTCTGTGAGGGCCCTACTAGCCAATTCCAGTCACGAATCTATCGCTGAATTTGGAATGGTATCACACCTCTCTGATATGCAGAAAAATAATGGTGAGGTACAGTACCCGGAGAAATTAGAAATCTTCAACCAATTTCTACAAATGCTTTTAACAAAGAATGATAAAGATGCTAGAACTGCATTGTGGACAAAAGATCCCTCCTATTTTGTGTGAAATCGTTTCTTTTTGAATTGCCAATTTATCGATTAATCCCTTTATTAGATTCCAGTCCCCTTTGTGTATAAGCAAATTTTATGAAACGCTTGTTGCAATCTTTCCCTCTTTGGCAGCTGTATCGCAAAAAGATTCTCAGACAGTAGTGATGGTTCTTTTGGCGATAGAACGATTAATCCACTGTCTAACATCGCCTTGAAGAATTCAACCATGCCATTAGCGTGTAGCAAAAAAGAGTCTTCTAATTCTGTGTCCATTACTTTCATTTTTATCTGTACAAAAACGTCCTTCTCGTTATAGTAAATATCCATATTTGTATCGACAGCCAATTTTCTGCCACGAGCACAGTTTACGAATCTTTTGAAGCGATCATTCTCCAGGTAAATGCATGGCACCTTCTGATTACTGAATTCAATCACTGACGCTCCGCTAGGATGTAGATTCCTGACAAAATCATTGTAGCTGGATAATCGCCTATTGTCACTCATTGAAGGATGGGAGAGAGAGAGAGATGGAACCTTCCAGCATCTTTAACGATTCGCATTTACAGTTTCCCTAAAGTATTCTGTTAACTCGATATTATTTTGCATTCGCTCATAAATATACTCATGCGCCTTGCAGAGGTAGAAAGGCATCTGATTAAGTGAATTCATCAGACTATAGTTACTTCTGTCCCAGACTAGTTCAAGCTGTACTACGAAGTCAGCATCCTTTCCGCAGACATTGCAGCTGATCGAGCTGTCAAGTTCATAATCTTCAACATTGTCTTGACCTGGCCAATCGCCGAAATTTCCTTCTTTCAACACAGCATGTAAGCAGTACCCACATAAAAGAGTTCTAATGCAATTGGAGGCTTGAAGATGTTTTTGAATCAGAAGACAAAGCTCCAATTAACCCAATTGGTATAGCCATAACCTACGGAAGATTTATTGCTTTGGCGAGCATTGATGCACGTTTGAGATCCTCATCGGAAATCTGATTATCCCTGTACTTTGAGCTGAAATAGATCAGATCAATCAATTTTGAATTATCCATGTTCACAGGTATCACCCTTGTTCCGTTGGCATCTCTAGTAGTCGATACACTCGTTTTATCGGTCAAAATTAGCATTTTGTTCACATATCCAGGAAGTTTGGACATCGCGGCAGACTGATTGATTTTGCCACATCTTTCCTTGTCAAAGGCAACAGAAACAGCGACTCTATCTCCTTGTGAATCGCAATACATAACATCTACTAATTCATTGGAACCTTGGTTGAAATTTACTGAAGCTAAAGAGTTCTCGCCTTCGGTACATTGAACAAGATCTCTTACTGCGTCTCTAACGCTGTCCTCTAGCATTTGAATGTCCCTACACGTCCTCCTTATTTTCATAAATTCTGAAACCGGTACAGACATTATGCTACCTTTTATCCTCAAACCAGGGAACGCTGTCCTAATTGTTTCATCAAGTGCTTGTTCATCGATCATCCCTACGTTTCGATCGGCAGCTAACTCTGTGGCATGATAAAGAATATTTATCATAGAACGTACATTTCTAAAATCTGCAAATTCGTCATAGATTATTTTGATCTTAGCAGATAGATCAATTTCCGATTCGATGGTAAACTTGCCCTCAGAATCATTTGATCGAATATATTCGAGAACTATATCATTAATCTCGCTAAACGTATTGGAGCCCGCGAGATCAATCTTGTAGTTTGCCTTCTCTAATCGATCGTATAAGGAGATGTTCTTTTTTCTAATAACATCATAGGATGCAGGGGTCATTATAAGCATGACCATGCTCGAAGGCAGTATGAAATTGATGATTGCCTTGATGAATTCCATCGATTCGCCATCTGAATCAAATTCATCAAACTGGAAAATGGTTACCTTGTTAAGGAGCTGATGGTTTAGATTGATAATCAGTGATAGCAATTCTATCATCTCACTTAATGAGACAATTGATTTTGCCATCTCATCCAACTCGCCATTAAGTAGATGGAAAATAATCTCCCTTTCGAACTCAGAAAACCTACTTCCTAGGATCTCACTTAGTGTTGCTGAATCTGTGATCTTGAACCTTTTTTGAAGTAAGAGCTCGGTCTTGTCCTCAAGCGACCCTCCCATTATCTCTGCAAATAGACCATGATTAAATATTCTTTTAATAAGCTTGGCTTTCTTTCGATCGTGTTGAGAAGCAAGTATGAGCTCGACTAATCTTTTGCGTAGTGCTTCTAATTCTTCCTGTCGGAACCCGCTCAAGATAGAAGATAGTATGAAGTTCTTATTTCTTGGTAATATCTGTGAAAAATCAACATAAGAGATCAAGGATTTAGCGGAGACCTCTTGTAAGCTCTGCAAATGTAAAGCAAGATGAGTCTTGCCTGAGCCTACATCTTGGATTATTGAAATGATACGCAGGTCTTTTTCGAAACCGGACATTTTTGAACAGACATCGTGCAAACATGATAGGATCGCTGTTTTTGCCTCCTTATGACGTTGACCACCAAGCACGGTCGAATCAACGAACCTCGGTGTAGGGCTACTGTGGTATGGATTTCGGGTCAGGTTATACGGATACATTTCAAATACACCTTACGAAACCATGTATCAATCCTCTTAATTGTATCCCTTCCTTTCCTCCTGAAGACAATTCGTATTTGTCATAGTGATTAAAGAGTACCTGTTGTATTGATTGGTAAAATTCTTCTTGCGAAATACCCAGCTCTGAGCATAGAACCTTCCTTAATTCGGACAGCTCCACCCACCCTATCGAACTAGAGTTGTTAGTTATGGCATTATCAAGTTGTGCTTTGAACATGTCAAAGTCGACTTGTTTAGTTGTGACTGTTTGTTCTTCCTTCCGAGGTGGTTCTCGTGCGCTTATCCTTATGTCGTCAAACTCTGAAAGATTTCGAATCTCGTGATCAAGAGCACTAACTCTTTCGATAAGGAGTTCCAACTTTGCATTTGCCGATTCAAATTTACTGGCTACCGAGTTTTCCAGACTATTTATTGAGGAATAAATAAGCGAGAACTTTTGATCATTGTTCAACAAATTCTGCAGATAGTACTTTTTGTGCCAGCAATAGAATGATGTGCCTTTCTTTTCAATGAATATCTCCTGTTTTCTGACTAACTCTTCTAATGTTGAATCGATCTCTGTCTCTTGAAATTGCCGCCGTAGATCTGCCTTCTTAATTCCACCTGGGCCAAGGGCCTCTATACTGGCGATTAACCTATCGAGCAACATGAGATCGGAGCTGATAAATACGATATTTAAGGGAGAGAGTGATAAAAACCGACTGGTTTAATTAATATAATTATACAGCTAATGACTAAAAAGAAGATGGGGATGATGAATAACTACTCTGATCTATGACGAAAGAACTAGGGTAACTGACCCGATTGCAACTCGTCTTCCAAGAAGCATGACAGTCTAAAAGTAGGTCAGTTTGGTCTCGCGATGTAATACAACAACCCAACCTGTTCAGTGTGGGGATCGCCTTACTACCTCCATTTACTAAGTGATAAGCCGCCGCGAGCTCTCTTGCGACTAGATATCTTTGCCAGCAAAGCGGGTTTGACCTGGCTAGCTAGATGGGAAGAAATTCACGTTTGACTGACCCTGCCTGGAGATAATGGCAAGTAGATCCACATTAAACCTGGGTCAAATTTCTAATTATTGATTTCGAGATGACTTCGCCCCCTGTCAAGCCTTGTTAAATATCTTGACACACTGCGGAGGACAGACGTTTTCACATGCCATGCAGAATATGCAATCCTTCTCTCTTATCATGAATGGCTTCTTTTCCGAAGCAGGATGCCCAGGCGTTTCGAGCCATTCAAACACATTTACCGGACATGCTTCAATACAGGCGCCATCGGCTATGCATATATCAAAGTCCACCGTAACCTCTGAACCCCAAATACCTAGTCTTCCCGGAGGGTCCACAGGACCCCAGACCTTTATGCCCTGATAATTTCCGCTTACACTACGTTTGGATTTGAACTCAGGATCAATTGGCCCTTCCACTTTAGAGTAATTTGTTCCGCTACCCGTTAACGAAATGGTGGTATCGCCGGTGCCAGCGACGGCCATAGCAGGAGGCGATGGGGGGGCTTGCAGCTGGTTGGGCTCACGGCTAGTAACAGATTGTACCTTGGATTCAGGTGTCTTCTGAGAAGCCTGAGAGGTCGGTGGAGGTGGAGCTAAAGATCTTTTCTTGGGATTCTTTGCGAGGGGCGAAAGCTCTTCAAGTTTCCTAGCTGCCTCTTCGAAGGAGAGTTTGTTGACTTTTTGGTAGTGAGAAAGCAGCTTGTCTCCAAGCTTTGTGTTGGCCAATA
>JBKPHJ010000084.1:0-4366 GCA_046729835.1 Thermoproteota archaeon | reverse complement strand
GTTCATAACTCTCCAACGCACGAACGATCTTGAATATCTCTCCAGATCCATCATATAATGAAACATATAGGTAGCCATCAGGACCAACCAGCATATCAGTTACGCCTACACGATTTTCTGCAAATAATACATCGCGAAGCTCCCCGTTATTATCAGCTATTTTGTCTGCAAGAGTGCCCCTTAGAGATAACCCTGTTCTGTTCCCAGTTAGATCGAAATGGTAAATATTTCCTGATTTAATGTCTGCTACAAATAAATCATTTTCATAATCCTTCCCTAGTTTATCAGAGGTTAGAAAGACAAGAGAAGTTGGGGCTACAGTAGAATTCCAAACGAATTCAGGTTCACTATAGTTTCCTATTCCACCGAAATCCACCAAGCTATCCTCGCCGAAGTCCACACAATGAGAATCATTCGTACTTCCGATAACGTTTAACATTCCCTGTACCCTATCCCATCCACTATTAAATCCTGGTTCCACGAGATTTATTTCGTCGCCACATATAGGTCCGTTTTCTGTATCCCACAACTTGCCTGTTATTGGATCAAAGTCAATCCCATAACTGTTCCTTATCCCGTAGGCGTAATACAAGTTAAGAGGATATTCTTCGCCGAGTACTGGTTCGATCACATCCCCATCCTGGTTTACTCTAAGTATTCCAGCTCTACCGTCAGGATTTGTTCCGTTTTTATGGTTCTGGGCCTTCGTCTCAGGACCTAGACCATAAGATGCATTGACGTCACCGATTGGAATATAGATCTGGTTATCTGGGCCTATTGTGATTGCACCACCATTATGCCATGATCCTGGTGTTGCGGGCAAATCGAGAAGGAGTTTTGGATTTATCAGGCTGTTTCTATTTTCGTCAAGTTCGTACCTGAAGAGGCGGTTACCAAGTGGCTTTGTCTCTCTACCAAGGTCTTCGTCCGCTTTCGTCGCCGCTTGTGTAAAGTATAGGAAAATATATGGTTGACCAGCATCTGTGGCGTTCTCGGATACTGCAATTCCACACATGCACCTCTCGCTGTAATTTGCTACGTTCACGTCAAGAAGTGGGTGAGGAAGGATATTGCCATTTACTATCCTTTGAACTCTGCCCGCTTTATTCTCCGTGACCAAGATATCACCAGGGCCCAAAAATGCCAGACTGGTAGGATAAGCCAATCCCTTAACTACTGATTCTGCCTTTAGATTGGGATCGGTAATAGTTGTATCTAAATTTGTAATGCCACTTACAAAATGGTTGTTGGTTTTACCTAAATATGACTCCAATATTATGAATGCAAATAATATCGCTAAGAACCGGAGAGATGACAACTGCATAACCAATACGGTTGCTAGAAACGTGTATTATATTAATGATGTACCACTTCGCCCTAGAAGTAACGTCATCAAGCGAATCGATATACTGATCATTTCCTCATATCGCCTGTAGAATTAGAGGGGTGTAGTGTCTTGTGAAGCAATAGGCAAAGGGCCAAAAAGCATTGTATGATCATCTATAGAAATACATCTGGGTGTCGTTACTGGTTTGCAGGTAGAATATGAAGATGCACTTCTATGTGCTGTCATAAAGCGGCAACATACGGGACTAGTTCCTTCATATATGAAATGGTAACTGTCTATGTCGATGATTATCGTTTCATATATGAAAGCAATGACTGAACAAAATTATCTTCAGTGCAGAATATTTGTAGATTCCTTATTCCTTATTTGCTTTAGAATATAGATTGCAATCATAATGGTGGGAATCGATACGCCTATGAACGCAACTAACCCAAACTTGCAGAAAATGTAGATGTCGTACGAGCATGGTGCCAGACCGTAGCTTGTCCAATACCAAGATGAGTTTAGATATATTTTGGGATCAATAGTAGAAACGAAGTCACTGGCCAAGGCTTTACTATGCAACACAATTGGCGAGTAATATGGATTCCATGTCATAATGTCCATATTGTTAGTAAACTTACGTAGCTGTTCCTTATCCCAGCCATAGATAATACCGTACTGATACCAGACCAGAGTACCGACTAAGTTAATGGAAAACCCTAAAGTGGCTAAACCTATGACCGAAGTTTTCAAAATTACCTTCTTCTTTCTATCTTTCATCTCTGTAATATGCAATAATAGCTGTCCCAATACTATAGTGACAAAAGGCAGGATTGGTACCAAGTATCTTGGACCCCAGGCGGGTGCCCCGCTCCATGCAAAGGGTTCAAATCCAAAAGAAAGAGTACCGAAATCTAACCAGGTTGCAAGGATTACAAAAGAACAGATTAGCAGAAGACCTCTATTCTTGGAGTACATATACTTTGCAGCTATTATTAACAGAATGGAAATAGGAAAGAAAGAGATCAGACCGGCTCCTGGGCTGAATAATAACCCAATCAATCCTGCCCATCCATTGTGTGTTTCTAGTGTTCCAAAATACCCATAACCAAATTCTGTGAATGACCCAAATCTCAAAAAATTTATGATTCCCGCAAAAAATGAAGTTAGATACAAAGTGATCAAGAAAAAAGCAAGAAGTTTCTCCCTCTCATGCCTCAAGGAAAAAATAGCGTAGACAATAAATCCAGGCATTAGAATGATGCTTGTCGGATGTGCAAAAATCGAAAGACCTAAAAGCAATCCTCCTAGAATAACGAAATAAGTTGCCCTTCTTGGACCATTATTGTTCTTGATTAACGACCGCGGGATCTGCTGCTTAAAACCAGAAAGATTAGAATACTGTATAGCCTTGTATAGAAAATATGTACCTGAAATAAGAGTTAGGCCTTGAAGAGGTTGGGGCCAAAAGCTCGTGTGATATGGCCAAACAAAAGAGCACACACCAAAAATAAGGCTCAAAGCGAATGATATCCCTCTTGAACGATAAATCTCGTACGAAAAGCAGAATATAACCACACATGTAAATGCTATGAGTATTGAATTCACGAATAATCCAATGACTGTTATCGGGGGGATAGAAAGGGATAAAGCTAAATAGTAGAATGGGACACCTATTGCCGAAAGAAGTAATGATCTTACAGTATAGACAGGCTCAAGCGGGATTGTCTCTTTGTTCAAACTATTGTTACCTGTTTGAATAACTTTATTGGAGTAGACTGAATAAGCAATATCAAAAGGTACTGTTTCTAAAGTAGGTACGTCAGGATATAGCTTAGCAGAGTGTCTCAGTACCATGCTCTCAGTAACAAGGAATGCTTCAGTACCATCCCACCAATCAAGATGACCTCCCCCGCTAAGAATATTAACAAGGAAGAAAAACCCAAATATCGATGTGATAAGTTTCTTATTTATTCCGCCAGTAGTATCTAAAATCTTGTTATTGTTATCCCCCGCATCTTCGCCTTTATTACTATAGAATTTTCTGACTAACTTGTTATATCGTTTTTTAAACATACTAGCGTCATCTTGACTGAACAGTTACAGATCAGAGGTCTATTAGTCAATACCTAGAAAGGTTCCTGATCAAGTATTCACATCTCTTCCTAGACCTAACTATCAGCTCTGATGTCACACCTAGAACTAACGAGATAGCTGACATCAGAAACAAAAGAGACGCGAACACAACAGATGGAAGATGTATAATATCGCCTAGCGTAATTTTTTCATACAAAACTAGTGAACTAGGATAGAGCCCCATTATGAAAATACATAAAGAAATCAAACCAAAAAACTTTAAAGGATTCACGTTCATCAAAATAAAAAGAAGAGTTCGGCCGATCCTAATACCATCTCTGATGGGATGAAGCTTCGTTTTAGCCAGTTCTTTCCTAGCCTTATAGCTCACTGGGGTTTCCAACACCCTCAATCCATTGCTAAGAGCTTCTACCGTGACCTCTACCTCTATTTCAAATTTGTCACTAAAGAGAATGAGATTGTCAAAAGTTTTTCTGTACATAGCCCGATAGCCAGATAATGAATCCGAAACCGATGAGCCTAGTGCAAAATTAATTGATTTGTTGAACAACCTATTGCCCAATTTGTTGAATTTAGAAAGAGATCCCTTATCTCTTTTCCCAATCGTCCTAGATCCAACGACCATATCGGCTGTGCCATTTAGTAATGGCTTTAACATGAGTTCCAGATCGGAAGGAGAGTATGTTCCGTCGCCGTCTATAAACACCAGAATATCGGCCTTGGAGGCCTCAGCAGCCTGTCTCATAGCGCTACCTTTACCCTTTCCAGTCTGTGTAATGAACTTTATATTTTCCCTCTTGCAAACTTGTAATGTTTCATCCGTTGAACCACCGTCCACTACCAATATCGAAACCCGCACAGGGAGCATAACACTTAACCGTCTGGTTTCACGAATCACTTCTCCAATAGATGATTCTTCATTTAATGTCGGAATGACAA
>JBKPHJ010000083.1:0-3723 GCA_046729835.1 Thermoproteota archaeon | reverse complement strand
AATCCCCATACATGTTGCTGCCCAGTCTATAATCCAATAGTAGAAGATGTATTTCATTACCCCGGTTCTTTTCTTCTATGTACTTATCAATACAATCTTCTCCAGACTCAACTAGAATTACGTTATACTTTGACTTGAGTGTTAGCTCAAATGTTAGAAGCAAATCTCGTTCATCATCACATATCATTACTGTTTTCTTTTTTGTTTGGAGATGACCATGACTATCGGTCGAATTCAGTATCAGTACTATATTATAATACCATCGCGATATAAAAAACTTTTAAAAATTAAAAAAGATTCTTGATGAACTATCAAAAATTCTTAAAATATTTTATCGAATGTGATTGTGTTTATGAACACTCTTCAAAGATTTAAAGTGGGCTTTTTAATTGTTTTTTGGATGAAAATGAGTTTTCTATCATGTACCACCACACTCAGATAATCATATAATATTAAGTCTGATAGCACAATTTTTATGATAGTAATGTCTTAGTCGTCCGCTACTCACGATAACGTGATCGCGTGTGATATGTGCCTTACAGCAAAAACAGAGTCCATTCTGCTTGATTTCAACCATTCTGAGTATACGGCCAATTTTTTCATTGGGGTACATTATTAGCGGAAGAACCAGATCATTGAATACCAGAACACAAGCAAATGAGAGTTATTATGCACTAACATAAAGTAAGTGCATAATATTTTTTGATAACTACTTGTAATCAGATTTGGCATAAATGATTCAATTTAGTGTTAGCTATTAGTAGCCAATCACTCTACCAGCCACCGGCTAATTATCTAACTCAGACAGATGAATGACATACGGGGAAGTCATCGATCTTGGGTCTTGCTTTATACAGACAGAAACTAGTGTATTCGGAAGTCTTCTTCTATAATGGTTATATACTTTCTATTCAAAACTTTTATGATGAGCGATGACAGTGCCGCTACTGGGGATAGCGAAGCACATAATAGCAGTAATTTATTAGAAAACGATTATGCATTTCATAGAGCTGCGGTCATTATAAATTATAATAAGAATGATAGAAACGGTAAAAGTACTATTCAAAGCAGAGAAATTGGAAGAGTGTTCGCAGAATACAAAGACAACCTAGTTATTATAGACGGTGAAAACAAGAAAGAACATGAATATTTAATCCCCAAGAAAAAAGTGGGCCATTATGGTGATAAACTCGTTTATCTTAATATTTCATATGATTCTTTGAATGAATTTGAAATTTAGATGATACCCCAATCGAAGACTCGAACTGAAAAGACGTAAATATTATTATCCATTTTTGATACATAAATATGTCAATAATCACAGATGACCAATTCAACCAATTCGTAGATGATAGCAATACTCGGCGGATATGTGAATGTATTCTCTGAATTCAACATCTTAATTTTTAAGAGTGGAATGTCATCTGGCGAGATGTCTATGTCATAGACTTCTTTCCAGAATTGTACAAGATTTCTGTTGTCATGCTCAGATACTAATTGATTGCTTGTTTTTTTGGATATCACTTTAACTATGCTCCCATAATGTCCACTCGGCGCTACTATGACTGACAGTTTAGTAACATACGGATTACCGCATTTGCTGAAGCTCCGCGCTCTCTTCGTAATTTGATATAATCAAGCACACTTTCTCGCACATAAGCATGCGGATTTAGTTCTATAACTAGCTGCTGGTGCTGTCGATGCACAAGCTCGTAGCTTTCTTAGTTTCTCAAGTGTATCGCTAGTGATATGCCGGATATATTCCAACGACTCGTAGACAGTGCTAGACGTGGGCATCGGTTGTTGTAAAGTTATTTTGACTTATGATTAATATCCACTAGAGCTATAAAGCGAGGGGGAGTGGGGCCATTACCGTAATGTACGTCACTCTCCCCGCCTTGGTAGTCAGCTGGGATATAAAAGTCCGATTTGTATGTAGCAGATTCTTCACATTCAGAATTGGATATAGAAATCGAATGTCCAAGATGCCATGAAATTATGGATCTTCCGATTTTGATGTATTAGCATACTACTGCGAGAACTGTAGCTTCTTTCTGAAAGCGTTCTAGGTTCGATTTAAAATGGAGACGTAGCTTACAAAAGCACAACACCATATTTGAACATAACATATTGCCAATCTCTGAATCTCTTAAATTGATAAAAAGTAGCTGTGGAGCCGCTATTATGGGCATCAGATTTGAACATATAGAAGATTAAAGTAGAATCAAAGCTCGATTCATACAAGAAAGATTATATTCTCGTAACTAATCTTGATTAAGAAGATGTCTAGATATCCACCGGCATTAAGCGAAAGAGCGTGGACTTCTCTTATGAAGAGGCTCAGCAAACCAGCAAGTGAAGCATATAGAAAAAGTGTTCTCAAAATGATTGAGAACGGTAAAAAATTAAAAGTGCATCTTTGATCACTTTCTTTAGTGACCGGGAAGAAGAGCTTTAGCTTTGAAGACATTGAAGTTTATTCTTTAGCAAAAGCTCTTCAAGAAAACATTAGTCTGTCCAATTTTAGATGTGAAAAACAGAATTTTGCAGATTATCTTCGAAAAATGGCGATCTATGATGATACGAATAACGTGGCTAAAGTATGGTTATTCGTTACTCATGATAAGCAAGTAATTGGGTATGTTACATTGATAATGAGTCAGCTAACGGCGACATTTCATCCGAAACTATCCAAAAGTACTTCGCACAGAAATGTACCTGGAATACTGATTAGTGAAATGGCCACCCATATCGATTACATGGGGATGGGATTGGGCAGACTCATGGTTGAATGGGTGGCATCAATAGCGTTTGATTTAGCAAAATATGCTGCGTGTAGACTAATCATAGTAGAATCAGAGCCCGACAAAATAGAAGTATATCGGCATTGGGGATTTGAGCCAATAGAAGATTTTGAAGAGAAGAGATATACGATGTTTCTAGAGATCCCACCGCGTTAAGCACCAATATCTCACAATCATGATTCGGTAATAAAAATTTGTTTTCTGCGATAATTTCTACAATAATTTCTAGTACAATATTCTGCACTGTAAATATAAACAAATTTACTGCATATTTCTGATGTCACAAATATTCGAAGATTGTGCACGACTATTCTGTATTCGGTGCGCAGACGTTGGGCTGGACTGTAACTGCATGGTTTTCGGAAGCAGCAAAAAGAAAACCATCGACATGGCTACCATGCACATGTTTGAACATAATGCTATAATTCCAGAAGAAATGACTACTTGTATGAAGTTAAAAATTAAAGAGAATATACTTATGGAATAATGGACTTATAGATACCCAATGACTTCTGAACTTCCGAATAGTGCATCTCCCGATCTTTGAATTTGCAATGATGCTAGTTTGAATGTTTTGAATGTATGACATCGCGTAGCTGTTGATACGCTACAGATTCATTTTCAGTTGATCCGTTAACAATGGAGCTTGCCGGACTCCGGTTCTTTTTTAGACAATCTGATAAAAGCTTGAGTACCCCATCACAAAAGTCATCTTCTATAGCAATTTTATTCTGTCCCATGTTCTGGTAGTGAAAGCTGGGATCTAGTCTATGACAACTTGGTGGTAAAGTCGAGTGTCCATTACTGTTATCTGTCTTTATTTCAAATTCGTGATGAAAAAGACAGTCTTTGGTTCTCACAGGTCTGTTCTGTTTATGGCTGTACCAATAGATGTGGCGGCCAATCTTCTTCTTCGTCT
>JBKPHJ010000082.1:0-1127 GCA_046729835.1 Thermoproteota archaeon | reverse complement strand
AAGCTAAGCTTATCCTCAGTTAGAAATCTATGACAGATCAAAACTGCCCCGAGCTGCCCGTATGTATTGGTGTCACCGACAGATGTAAGTAGAATTTGAGTAAGGTTGTCGTTAGTTGCAAAGAGCTAAACGAGTAGGAGAAGCGTACACCAGTAGACATCTCTTCGAGACAACTTCCTCCGGTGTGAGAAAACTTAGCATTACCACATTTCGATAAGGTGATTGCCTCAGATAACTACAATGAATTAGTATGAAGGAGGTCGAGATCAAGGCAGCCTAATTCTAATATTCTAGTAGTAGATTTGATATACAAGTTAAACATATAATGCTGCAGGAATAAATGTGGTAGCTCAAATAGGTTTTCCTGATTCTATTAAGCGAGAAATAAAGGAAAGGTTTCCGTTTCCGTTCCAAATGGGGAAATACTCAACTGACAAAGAAGAGGTTAGTAATGCTGATGACAGTCATGATCACAGCGTTGAGAAAAAATCTAATCCCTATTCAAATTATCATGGACCTGGTTCCGAAGGGGGAGGGAGCTCAAACGAGCTGGTTGATCTTCAGACCCTATCTGCACAAAGGCAGGATAGACTTGTCAATGCATTAAAAGAGCGATACCAATATAACACTTCAATAAAACGGAGCCAAGATTTTCTCCGCAAACACGTAAGCTCTAGGCTTCCACTTGTTATCATGTATGCAGATCTAGTTGGCTCAACTAAAATGAGTATGACCCTCCCGGCAGAAAAACTGGTGACGATTATCAGGGCTTTTTCTCATGAATTATCCTCAGTCATAGAAAACTATAATGGATACGTACTGAAGTATGTGGGTGATGCTGTTATAGCCTTTTATCCATACGGCTTCAACAGGTACCTTACTTGCGATAAGTCTGTTGAATGCGGGAAAGCTATGATTAATGTATTAAGTGAAGGCATCAATCCTATACTTAGTAAACTAGACTACCCAGAACTATCTGTTAAAGTTGGCCTGGATGAAGGAGAGAACGTAATTGTTCAGTATGGATACGATCAAAGTTCTCCCATTGATATACTGGGATATGGAATGAATGTTGCAGCGAAGATAACTTCATTGACTGATTCAAATAAAGTATCTGTAGGAGAAAA